>JAGPCC010000135.1:0-5163 GCA_018058245.1 Verrucomicrobiales bacterium | reverse complement strand
AGTCGTTCGAGACCAGCGATGTCGAGAGTATCGCGGGCAGTTAGGGGAGTGATGAGAGGAGGAATGATTCCTTTGTGCATAGCTGTTTAGCGGGTAGCTCTTTGGCTGTTTAGCTTTCTTTCGTAATCGTAATCGTAATCGTAATCGTAATCGTAATCGTAATCGTAATCGTAATCGTAATCGTAATCGTAATCGTAATCGTAATCGTAATCGTGCGCGTTGGATTAAGATTAAGGATTAAGGATTAAGGATTAAGGATTAAGGAGATTTGGTGTTGTGTTGGTTTGATACGTTTCGCCCTCTTCATAGACCCTCTTTTCCGAGTTGGATCGAATCAAACCGACGAGGAGGGAGATGATATCAATCAGTATCTCCCGGCCTTCCGCTACGCGATCTAGTGAGGCTTGTTTCTTGCCGACAATGACATCGAGTGCAGCGGCGCATTCGAGTGCGGAACCCCGGGCGATATCAAAGTATCGGCAGCGGTCGGGGCCAGTGAATTTACCATTACCCTCGGCAAGGTTGAGTGGGATGGAGGTTGAGGCTCGATCAAGTTGCTTTGAAATGGCGAGAGTTTTGGGAATCGTCTCGAGGAGGTCGTTCGACCAGACTACGAAATCGATTGAGCGTTGGTAGACGCGGAGTTTTTCGTGATCGAATTGGCGACTCATGGCTTTGAAAAATCGTAATCGTAATCGTAATCGTAATCGTAATCGTAATCGTAATCGTAATCGTAATCGTGCGCGTGGGAGTAAGATTAAGATTACGATTACGATTAGGATTAAGGATTAAGGATTAAGGATTAAGGATTAAGGATTAAGGATTAAGGATTAAGGATTAAGGATTCTGTGTGGGGGTGGAAAGGCGACTCGCGGTTAACCCTATTAGGAAGATAGTTAGGGTCCCTACTACGATGGTGAGATTGCTATGGAGGGCGGGATGGAGGGAGTCGGGGAGCCATCCTTGGTCGGCGGCGCTGAGCCAAAAGATGACGAGGACGCCGATGGTGACGGAGAGAGCGGCGGCGACATTGTTTGCACGCTTCACGATGAGTCCGAGGAGAAAGAGCCCGAGAATACCGCCAGAAAAAATGGAGGAGATTTTCCACCAGGCGTCAAGGGCACTCTCGACGCGGATCATGGCGAGCGCGGCAAGGGTTCCGACGAGACCGAAGAGGATCGTTGCTCCGTGGAGGACTTTCATGCCCATCTTTTCATCGGGAGTGGTGCGGCTGAAGCGTTTCACGAGGTCGCACCAGATGAGGGTGGCGGAACCGTTGAGCGATGAATCCACCGAGCTCATTGCTGCGGCGAGAACCGCTGCGATGAGGATTCCGGTGATGCCGGGAGGAAGCTGGGTTGCGATAAAGAAAGGGAATACTTTGTCGCCCTTGCCGACGGTTTCGGGGAGTAGCTCGGGTTGCGCTTGGTAGAAGGCAAAGAGCCCTGTGCCGATGAGAAAAAGCAGCCCTGAAATGGGAACATAGAGGAGTGCTCCGAGCCAGACACTACGCTTCGCGGCAGCCTCACTTTTGGCGGTGGCGTAGCGCTGCACGTAGCTCTGGTCGATTCCGAAGTTTTGCAGATTGATGAAGAGACCAAAGACGAGAATCACCCAAAAGGTCGGTTCCGAGAGGGAGAGACCGTAGCTGCCGAGGGAGAATTTGTCAGATTCGGCGGCGAGGCGGAAGACCTGTCCTGGTCCTTCTGGCATTCCCATAAAAATGACGCCGAGACAAAGGACGATGCCGAGAGTGAGGACGAGGCTCTGCACTACATCGGTCCAGATGACGGCCTCGATCCCGCCGATGAGAGTGTAGAGGGTCACGAGAACTCCGGTCAGAAGGATGATCGTGACGACGCTCCAACCCGTAAGGGGAGCGAGGGCGAGAGCGACTAGGTAAAGAATCGTTCCGATGCGCCCCATCTGGGTGAGGAGGTAGCAAAGCACGGCATAGACGCGAGCCCATGGTCCGAACCTAGCCTCGAGATGGGAGTAGGCGGAGACCTCGCCGGTGCGCCGAAAGAAGGGCACAAAATATCGGGTCGCGATCCACGCGGCGAGTGGGAGGGAGAGGCCGAAAACAAAGGGATTCCAGTTTGCATCAAATGCCTTGCCCGGATTTGCCAAAAAGCTGATGCTACTGACAAAAGTACCAAAAATCGAAAGGCCGACCGCCCAGGCGGGGAGCGCCCCGCCGGCCGCCATAAACCCTTCTGTGGTCTTGGAACGCTTCGCCATGTAGATGCCGAGGCCGACGACAATGAGAAGGTAGAGGACGAGTACGACGAGGTCGATCACTCGGAGGGTATGGGGAACGGGGGGCATGTTCGGATGGAGCGGCGAGAGTTTCCGAACTTACGGTTTGGGATCAAACGTTTCAATCGGCACGCCTTGGAGCTTCGAGGGATCGACGACGAGGTGTTTGATCTTCTGCCGGTTCCAGGTATAGGTCATGTGGACGAGTCCGTCCTTGCTCTGGATCATCGCCGGGTAGGAAAATTCCCCTTTCTCGGCCTGTTCAATGATCCCCGCAGCCTGCCAAGTTTTGCCGTCTACGCTGATCGCGAGATGGATGACATTGCGTTTTCCCCAACCGTTTTTCTTGTCTCCACCGACATGATTGTAGAGGAGCAAATGGCGACCATCGGCGAGTGTTAGGGCTTCGATCCCGGAGTTGTTGTTCGGCAAATTCGTCTCGCCGAGCTCACTCCAAGTTTTGCCGTGGTCGCTCGAATGACTCTCGATGATTTTTTCATGTTTGCTCCGAAAGAGAGCCTGGAGTGATCCGTCTGGATGGGTTAAGAGGGTTGGTTGAATGACTTGATAGGGTTGGGTCTCGGGTTCGACTCTTTCCCAAGAGGTGCCGAGCTCGGGACGGCGAAGGTCGGTGAGGCGTTCCATGTGAAAGCGCCAGTCGTCGTCCACTTCGGTAGAGGAGGGGCAGAGGAGAGTCCCGTCGTCGAGCAGAAGAGGTTTTCCGCGGACCGGTCCGTCGATACCTCCGGGGAGACGGCGTCGATCGCGGAAGGAGCGGCCGGAGTCATAGCTCACCATGACCTCGCCCCACCAGTCGCTAGGGGTCGGCCCGTTTTTGAAAAAGAGCATCGTAGGAGCGTCGCCGGGCGGTTGAAAGAGGACGGGGTTCCAGCAGGGATTGCGAACCTGATCATGCTGAATTCCGTTGGCCCATTCCTTCGGAGAGGACCATCCCGCTCCGTCGTGATAACTCGACCAGATCCCCACGTCGGGATTTCGCTCTTTGGTTCCGCCGAACCAGGCGGCGACAAGTCCACGCGGGGTCTCGCAAATGGTGGAGGCATGACATTCCGGGAAGGGGGCCTTTTCGTAGAGAAACTCTTCGCTCACAAAACCGGGAAAGCGTGGTTTCGTTGCCGACTGCGATCCGCGTGCAGTGATCGCTTCGCCGTTGTAGGAGATGCAGTCGTCGTGTTTGATGAAGTAGATCCGTCCGTTCTCAGCGCCGATTACGAGATCAGGTTTGCCATCTTTGTCAAAATCACATGCGGTGGGACTGGCGGTATGTCCGGCGACATTTCGCACGGTGAGGTTGCCGACACTTTTCAAGACGACCTTGCCATCACGATCCTCGCAGTTGCGGTACCAGATAGCATTTTCGGAATTGACGAGCACGTCGAGACGTCCGTCGCTGTCCCAATCGACTACGTCTAGTTTGACCCGCCCGCTCCCTCCGGCGCTTTTTTTGTTGAGTTGAATCGGCTGGTTGTCCTCATCAACGAAGATCCTTGTTTCCGCTGTCTTGCGACTTTGGCAGGTGAGGAACCCTTCCTGATCGAGGATCACGAGATCGAGCTTCCCATCGCCGTCAAAGTCGGTCGCGAGGGGAGTGGTGCGCCATTGGGTTTGGAGGTTTTCTGCTTTGGTCTGCCACCAATAGAAGGCGGGGGGAGCCTCCTTGGTCCAGAAAGGGAGAGGCTGTTGCGTGAGTCCTTCTTCCGTGTTTCGTAGTAGCATCAACTTGGGCCAGATTGAGTTCACGATGATGTCGTCCCGACCGTCTTCGTCCCAGTCTGCTACGGAGAGAGTGGTGTATCCCCACTTGGCTTCGGCGGGTCCCTGAATGGATCCGTTCGGGCCGGCGAGAATACGGAATTCCCTTCCATCCGCTTCCAGGAGTTTGGGCGCACTCCATTTGGTTCCTTTGCCATCGAGGTTGGTGAAAATCGCGATATTCCCGGCGGAGTTTCCGCAGACAAGATCTTCGTCACCGTCGCCATCCCAGTCATGGGCGTAGGGAGTGGCGAGTGCGCCGAACTTCAGGGTGTCCGCCGCCTGTTGGAAGTAGGCGGGTTGACGGAAGAGGGGAGATTTGGCTCCTTTGGGGGAGACATTTTCTACAAGGGCGACACGACCGTCTTCGTCGCCGACGATGAGATCAAAATCCCCGTCCTGATCCCAATCGAATGCGGTCGGAGTGATCATCTGGAGATGCATCACGAGGGGGGATCCATCTTCCCCCTTGAGTTTGACGCCGTTTGCGTAGTTCGGTTCTTTTCTCGAGCCAATGTTTTCAAAATAGGTGAATCCGTCCAGAAACTCTCCGCAGAGGAGATCGAGATCTCCATCTTCGTCGAAGTCAGCAAAGTTCGGCGACGGCCAGCCGTAGACATCAACGGGCGAACCGCCGGCGAGGACTTTGGTAGGTTTGTCAGAGTATTCTCCGTCGATGTTTTCGATCAGGTAGACCCATCCATGAAGTGGGCCATTTCTCCAGCGACCCTGTGCGTCGTAGGCCTGATCCCACTGGTAGTCATCCCAATCGCCGACACCGACGACGAGATCCTGGTCACCGTCTCCATCCCAGTCCACGTAGCGCCACATCCGGGCGCGAGTATTGCCGGGGTGGAATTTCGCGTTGTTATAGATTTTTTTCCCTCCTTTTTTGTCCGTGCCAGTGGTTTTGAAATCGGGATATTCGATGTTCTCTTTCAGGACCCGAGGTTTTCCATCGACATAACTGACTTGCACATTGTGTCCAGTAGGACCGAGGTACACCGCCGGCTTAAAAACCGGCATCTTAATGGAGGGATCCTGTGCCGGGTTTTCAAAATAATAGATTCCGTTCGTAGGTTTGTCAGGGCCGGAGACGACGAGATCCATGTCCCCGTCACCATCGTAGTC
>JAGPCC010000006.1 GCA_018058245.1 Verrucomicrobiales bacterium | reverse complement strand
CCCCTTCCCCGGGATACACGAATCTGTCGTCGATGTGGGCGATCCCGACGGAGTCGATGGCCACCCCCATCTTCCTTGCGAGATGGTTCTGGATGGCGAGGTCGTCGCGGTGGTAGTCCTTCACTCCGGTGGTGGACTTCACCTCGAGCATTCGCCAACTCAGGTCCCCGCAGGACACCACTGGCACCATCACATCTGCGAAGGCCAGCGCTCCGTCGATCTGGAACCCAGCCTCGAAGATTGGACCTTCTCCGGTCTTCAGGACCTGGGCGCTGCGTCGGAAGGCCTCGGCGTAGCCCAGATCGCCGATGTCGATGACCGTGCCGGTGCCATCCGGGTCGTAGACCTTCCGGGCGACCTCGCCGACCTCGTTTCCGATCCGGAAGACCACCTCGGACCCAGAGTCGTCGCGGAGCTCCGGTCGATGGATCTCCAGCCAAAGTCTCTTTTGACATTGGCGGAAGGCGATCAACTTGGATTTGGAGAGGCTGCGCATCGATTGGAGAAAGGAAGCGGAAAGTTCACTTGAATCAAACCACGCGCTTCCTGGTCCGATTCCGTCGCAAGATTTGAGTCAGTGTCACCTCGTGTCTGGCGAGAGCATCTTTAAGCCAGCGTGAACCGTGAAGTTCGATCCCTTCGGGGTTGGCAGCTCGTTTTGTTCTCTTCGAAAAGGTCTTCGCGGTCGTATGGACCGCTCCGTCTAGATAGGGCAGATTCAGGCTCCGGGCATGGCCGGGTTTTGCTCCGATTACTTCACGCACGGCGTGGTCACTGTCGAGGATTGACCGTCCCGTCATTTTGCACTGAACCAGAATGTTCTTGGATTCAGGGCCGAATTCCCGAACGATGACATCGGCACCACCGTCGCGCCCCTTCGGAGTCAGGATCACAGAGTTGGCCTCCCGCCCATAGATTTCGGCAATCAGTGCTTCGAACAACTCCCAGGACAGTTTGAGGGCTTCGTCAATACTGATACGAGTCGCCTTGGTCGGAGCTCCCTCTGGAGCTCCATCGCCAAAAACTTCCGAAAAGAGCTCATCGGCAGAAACCGGTGCGACCGGGATCAGGCCAAGCGAACCGGCCAGAGAGCGCTTATTACCGATCAATTTGTCGAGTCCAAGGTCGAAGGTCGTGAGTTGGGGACGGTTCGGATGGACCAGGAGCGGGATGTGGACCTCCACCTCCTTTTCTTGTCCGATCCGATACGCCCGGTCCGTGGCTTGGTCCTCTTTCGCCGGATTCCAGTGCCGTTCGAGGTGAATGACATGGTTGGCCGCCACGATGTTGAGACCGGCGCCCGCCGCGATCGGAGAGAGGACGCAGATGCCAAATCCGGGGCGATCGCAAAACTGACGGATCAAGCCCAGGCGAGTGTCGTTCGGGCGAGTTTGAGAGGTCGCTTTCGTGTCTCCATTGATGAGGGGAACAGGAATCTTGTAGATTTGCCTCAAATGGGTCACGAGCATGTCCTGCAGGGACTTCTGGATGGAGAAAATCAACGCCTTCTCCCCACGGCTCTGGATCTCATCGAGCTTCTCCAGCAACCACCGAAGTTTTCCGGACTCTGCGAGATATGTCCGTGATGCCCGTTCACTCGACGGAGCGCACGCCAATCCGCCGCCGACGAGGTCCGGATGGAGCGTGATGCGCCGCAGCTCCCACATGCAGGCGAGGTGGTGGTTGGTGCGCTTCTTCTCCGCGTCATCGGGTGAAGTGCTCTTGGCGAGACGTAAGATTTCGTCATAGCGTTCGAGCTGGGATGGCGTCATGGGAATCTTGACCGGACGGAGAGTTTTCCGCGGGAGCCCCTTCAGCTCTTCTTCCTTTGTCCTTCTCAGAATCAGGTTGCTCAGGTAGTCTCGAAGTTGCTGTCCCACTTCGTTCATCTGGGTGGGATCAATCCTGAGGCGCCGGATCCACTTTTCACGAAACTCGGCGAAGGACCCCAGGGCACCGGGCTCGACCGCATCCATGAGACTCCAGAGATCCCCGAGGTGGTTCTCCACCGGAGTTCCGGTGAGAGCGACTCGGAAGAAGGCTTTCAACGATTTCGCCGCGATTGTCTGCAGGGCATTCGGATTCTTGATGTTGTGGGCCTCGTCGAAAATGGTCGCGCCCCAGTCACAACCGGCAAAGGAGAAGCGGAACTCGCGTAAGGTCTGGTAGGTCGTGATGACAAGGGATCCTGGACAATCGAGACTCGCCTCGGTGCCGTCACCGAATTTGAGCCCGTACTCCTCGACCCGACTCCCGTCTGCCGCAACGCGGTCACGGCCGTTTTGAGTGGCGTAGTAGCGACCCAGGTCCGCGGCCGGAATGGCGCAGATCATTCTTGAGAAAGGGAGCCGATCTTCGGGGAATGACTTGAGGGTTTCTTCCTTCCAGTTTTCGACCAGAGAAAGAGGTGCCACCACGAGGCAGGCGGAAGGTTCCTTTCCGGATGCCAGTCTCCATCGCTCATACCAGAGACCAATGAAAAGGAGTGTGCTCAGGGTCTTTCCCAGACCCATGTCGTCAGCGAGCAATGCACCGGCACCCCACGCCGTGTCTCCTGTATTCCAACGCCGGGGCTCGCCTGCTCTCACCGTGTGATTTGCCAACCAACGAATCGCACCGATCTGATGGGGATACGGCTTCCTCGGGAATCCGTCGAAATCTAGTTCCAGACCACAGTCTTCACTCGGATTGAATTCGCCATACGGAACACCCCATCGCAGCTCCTCGTCATTCGTCTCGATCATGGGAACGAGGGGGCCTATGGGCGAATCCGGTGCATCAGCTCCAGTCGATTCGGCGTCGTCCCTTACCCCACTGGTGTCGTGATCTTCCTCGTCCTCTGGTATGTTTCCGTCTTCGTCGAGCCCGTCGAGCCCTTCCGTCGAAGCGCTCCCGGATTCACCTCCAACTGCCTCTTCGTCCTCGCAGGTTTCGCCTTCATCTTCATCCGACCCAAGAGCGTCTGGTTTCTTGTCGAACCAATCGACAGCCTCCCCCAATTCGCCACCTCCTCCGAGATACCCCCCTTTCCATTCTCCGATTCCTACGACCCGGGGAAGAAACTCCACCTCTCCGTGGATGAAAACATGGTCAGCCATCCATGCTTCAGGCTCGCGAAGAAACTGGCTCTTTTCGGAGGCGGGGACTCTTTGTCTGCGGGCAACCGCGCGAGCCGTGGTCGTTTGTTCTGGATCGAGCAGAACGATCTTATTGCCGACCCTGACGATCCCCTCGACTTCATCACCCTCGAGATGGTGCAGGCGTTCTGTCACTTTTCGCCGGAGACTTTCCCACGACTCCGGGCTCGCGCCCCTCAGGAGATTCGCGAACATCGGGGTGAGTTCGACCGAACCGTCGCTGTGTTCAGTCATCGAGATGATGATTTCGCCTCCATCCACGACATCAACATCGGGAGCGCGGCTAAGGTCGATCCTCGTCCCGGATTTGGCCGCCTCACCGAGAGAGAGGAGCAGCCGTAAGTGATCGCTTTCAGTTCGGCTCTCCTGAGCCCGCCATTGTTGAAAGGCTCTCAGGCACGCATAGTGCTCGGGGCTTGGCAGGTAGAACTCGTCTTCTCCCACGACGAGGATGGGGCCCTCGAGCCGCCAACGTGGGACGCTCCTGTCCCTCTCATCGATCACAAAGAGCGCCGCGTCAAAATCACGGAGGTTCGGCACGCTTCGGGAATCGAGACGCAAGCTGCCTGGCCAGATCGGCGGTAGTTCGAAGCGATCTCGTGTCACCTCATCGAGGCGAACTGCGTCATCCGAGGCAATCCAGATTCCCTCGTGGGAAGAGGATGAATCCGCATCACCGCACTCCAGGAGTCGCTGCATCCAGAGGGCCGCCTCGTCTGCCCAATCCGGTCCCCGCCCAGCCAAGGCCTTTTCGTAAATCCCCTGTTTGGTGAAAAAAATGGAAAGTCCGCGCTCACTGCGAGCCCACCCAAACCGGTCCTCTTTAGCAAAGAATTTCATCGAGAACTTATCTCCTAAAGCGTGGCCATTCGATACGCAGTATTCTTCGGAGTTTATCAAGAAACGAGCTCTCCCA
Organism: Verrucomicrobiales bacterium; assembly: GCA_018058245.1. Lineage (GTDB taxonomy): Bacteria > Verrucomicrobiota > Verrucomicrobiia > Verrucomicrobiales > DEV007 > Arctic95D-9. The sequence continues at coordinate 41,035 of JAGPCC010000006.1, read as the reverse complement.
CTCACCTGAATGCCGCTGATAGATGTCGCATCGATTTTCACTCACCCGAAGAGACCCATCCTCGAATGCCCGAGGAGCCAACTCCCAGAAATTGTTGATCGGGAATCGCCCTTCCCGAAATCCACGAAGACCAAAGTTGTGAGTGCCTTCGATCAAACTGACCCCTCCGGCACATTTCAGGCATACGAAACTCGTCCGCTGCCCGCCGCCTTGACTGCGTGAGGGTTGGAGACTCTGCTTTGTCGCCGTGTCGATGTTTCCGTACAAATCAGCATGGACGACGAGTTTGGCGTCCTCAATCAGGCCACTCGCGAACATCCAAAGTAAGAAATCGCTTCGGCGCTTAAACTGATGCTCGTTCCCTGTCTCACTGAGGCTATCCTTGAGCAGGCGGATGAACTCTTTGATATTCAGTCCAGTCAGCGCTTTCACCGCTGCTTTGCGTTGATCCTGATTAGCCCAGCCCCACCAACGTTCGCGTTCAGCCAAATTCAAAGTTCTCGGATCACAAGCGAAGGGAACGAGTTGTCTGCTCCAGGCGGGCTCCCAGAGTTCCTTTGCTTCCTTCATAACTCGCTCCACAAGAATCTCGACTGCACAACTTCCGAGCGTGCGACCGTGTCGGAATCTGGTCTCCTTGGAATTCTCAATCTCCCGAAAAAGCTCTCGATTGACCTCGAAGAGACGGATCGCACGCAATCGTCGGAGCAGGACAGATTGGAAGAGCATCTCACGAAATAGTGAAGTTTTCGGAATGGCAAAACGATCAGCTAAATTGTCGACATTTTCTCCCTCCTGCCAAAAACCCGCGACACGATTCGGTCCATCCAAATCGAAAAGTATTCCCGCTTTTTCTTTCCAGATCCGGGATGACTCGTCACGCGAAACTTTCTCTTCAGCTTGCCACGCCTTAACCAACAGGTGGGCGACGTAGCGAAGGGCGGCGATTCGGTCGAACTGAACAAAAAAAAGGTTCGTCACATCACGGCGGCGGGATGGGTGCCACCTTCGACCGTCTGTTCCCAGCACTGATTCCGCAACCGTATCGTCAAGCTCACAAAGCCACTCGTCTGATCCTGTGGTTCCCAAGTGTAGAGAGTAGAGTCGCAGCAGGGTCCACTCGCGTCGTGGGACATTCGTTGCGTCCCACCAGCTCCACCCGTTCTGTCTGGATGTCTGCAGACGATGTCTCAACTCTTCGACGCGGTTCTTCATATTCTCAGCGCCGGCTCCGTCGCAGTCAGGAGTGATCTCCTGTAGCTTCAGGATCGAGGCCAGGGCATGACTACCCGACAGCCGCGGGTTCCGTAGCGGCCTCAGCTCATAAATCTCGTTGGCAGGTAGCCTAGGGTTCATTTTCCTTGAGACGATTAATCAGCTTCTGGGTCTTTTCGCGCATCTCCGAGACCTTTTCCCCCAGCCCTTCGAGGTCTTTCTTTTCGGCAGAGGCCAAGGTGAATCGGATGTCGATTCGCCGATCTGCCGAATTAGCATTCGGCCTTCCTTCGACCTGAGGCTCCGACGAGGGGATTCCCGTGGGTCGAGTCTCGGCGTAGCCACTCGCTGAGATAAGAGGTTTCTCCCCACCGATTCCGGTCGGGTCGGCGGTCTTCAGGTCCTTCAAAGGCGCGCAGTTGCCGGGTAGCTCCGTCCAGAATTTCCAAAGCGAAATCGCCCGATAGGCGCTCAGACCCCAGTTGCCCATTTCTTGCCGGTTCGTGACGGCGTCCGTGTGTCCCTCGATGAAGACGGTGTCGAGTAAGACAAGATTTTCAGGGCGTTGCAGAGCCGCCAATAGGGCGGTTCCAATCGCATCGGCCGTAGTATGAAACTGCTCCTGAATCTCGAACTTACCAAGCCCGAAGGAAAGGGCCTGTTCTGGAATTCGGAGAACAGATCCGTTCTCGGCGACGATGACTTCGATTCCCTTTTCCTTCAGATCCTTCTGCACGCCCTCCAACAATGCGGTGAGACTCTGTTCGCGAAGGCTGACACCGCTCAGAGCGCTGTCGATCGCATCCTGGGTCTCTTTGATCTCCTCCAGGCTGCCCAGGAGTTCGACCAGGGTGAGTTTGATCCGTTTGGTCTCCCGATCCAGCTCCTGCTGCTTGCGATGAAGTTGAATCATCATCACGATCAAAGCCAAAATGAAGATCGCGAGCAGACTCGCCATGAGGTCGGAAAAGGAAAGTAGGAAAGGGTTTTCCTCCTCCCCGTTTCGCGGCTTTGTGCTGGCTCGTGATCCGAACATGTTCCTTACGAGCGATTTTCGTTAAATTCGCTAAGTGCTCCTTCGAGCGACTCCACTTGCACGGAGAATTTTTGCAGGCTCTCTTCAACAGCCTTCACCCAGTTGTTCATGTGTTCCTGAGTCACACCCTCGACGGTTTGTCCGTAGGCTTCGATTAATTCTTGCAGACGATCCCGCATGGTCATGAGGCCCGTTTCCACCCCCTGGAACCAGAGCTTCTGATGCTCAATGAGAGTTACATAGGCGTCGCGGGCCGCCTCGGCACCGGTCTTCATCGAGGCGCCAGCCAGTTGGAGACCGCCTCCAAGCTTTTCAATGGAATCCGGAATGGGTTCCAGGCTTGCGGCGGCTCTCTCGCTTGAAGCAGCCGCTCTTTCCGCGGAGGCGGCGGACTCCGCCTGCAACTCGGAGGCGATCTGAAACTGGCTGCCAAAGGCCGAGAGGGAGGCACCCGCCGATTCCAGACTTTCTGCGGACCGGCTGAGGGATTCCCCAATGGTCTCGACCTGGGCAAATTTTTCGGCGGCTTCCGCCACGGCCTTTGCGAGCGACTCGGTTTGAGTCAGGAGACGTGTGGCCCTTAGCTCATCATTTTCGGCCTGACGCTCCGCTTGCTGTTGGAAAACTTCAGGAGTAGTCGCGAGGATCTCTTTCAGTTCGAGAAGCGGCTGCCCCAGTGACCCGATGATCTGTGCCGCGTCCCTGATTACATCCCGGGTCTCTGGCAGTTTCTCACCGATCTCTTCAAACTGTTTGGCCACCGCGACATTGCTGGTGGCAGCAGACTCCTGTGCCTCGGCCGCTTCGGCATTGCGTTGGGCCGACAGTTCGAAGGTCTCGCGCATTGCGCTCAGTTTCACGGCCGCATCGTCCAGCGCCACAGCGGCACTGCCAAGGGCGGTGACCACAGTCTCGTGTCCCTCGAGCCGCTTGACTGCACTTTCGACCGACGATTGGGTTGTCTGGACAGCAGCATTGAGTCCCGTTACGACGGATTCGAAGCCGGAAACGGTTGCCTGGAGCTGGGCATTGGCACCACCAAATTCGCTCTTGAATCCCTCGCCCATGTCCAGGATCGCAGTCTTGAGATTGTCCAGCTCTTGGGTCAGCACCTCGGACATCAGCTTGGCGCTCTGCTCGCCCAGATCCTGCGCTTGGCCACCGAGAGCCTCCTTCACTGCCTCTGTGACACTGGTCCCGATCCGATCCAGCGCCTTCTGCATCTGCTCTCCGATCGCCACCGCCAAGCCTTTCAGTTGCTGTTCGGACTCAATCGAAGACCGCTGAAGGTCGATCATGCTTTGCTCGGGAAGATAACGCGGAACGAGACGATTGAGACGGTCCTGGAGGCGACGGATTGGCCAACGCGCCCCTCCCTCAAGAAACTTTTCGAGGATCATGAAGACCAGGCTGGTGGCCACCCCCCAGACCGAGGTTGAGAAGGCCGTGGCACTACCCTGAATCAACGGCAGGATACTGGAATTGAGATCCTCGATAGCGGACCCTTCGAGTTTAAGTGCACCGATACCCAAGGCGAGACCCACAAAGGTTCCAAGAACCCCGATCCCTGTCAAAATCCCTGGGGTTGCCATGAAGAGTCGGTTCCCGATGATCCTACGGGCAAGACTCGATTCGTTGAAGACTTCCTCGGCACTTCCGGTGCGCCTCAGTTCACGTTCAAGTGACGCGCCCGGCCGTGGAACTTCGACCAGCAACTCATCAAAGGCGTGCGCCAAAGAGCCGTTTCTCTTCACCCATTCCGCCCTGATCTCTTCAAAACGAGTGGCACCCCCTGGTTTGGGCAGCCCTCGTTCGAACCTACGGGTCCGCGAGAAAGAAAGCGCCGTCACGATCAAGGCCCAGACGAAAACAACCGCACCGAGCCACCAAGTGGCAAGGATGAAGAGGTCCGTTAATCCTTGGAGAAATGCCTCGCCGTTAGCCATCGATTGAATGGCGTCGAAAAAACTATACTGGCTTGGCAAGAGAGAATCCCAATTCATGAGTCACGGCGGCCCTCTTAGTTGAAGGTTAGAGCCCACCTTGTCAATCGTTTCGGTTCAATCACCTGAATCAGGTGCCGTCAGCCCCCAGAGAGCACCAGGGCTCATTTCAAAAATCGTCTCAGTGTGACCCCACGGCGGTCCCACCCCTGAGTTATTGTAATAGTTTTCCTCTGTGATTGAGAGCCACATTGCCGCGACCGCGAAGACGGATTTTCGTTGCGCCATCTCTTGTCTCCCGCTAAACCCTCGGTGGGCCCTCCACACGAGACACAAACATCGGGCCCGGGAAAATCCCGCCATTGCTCCCTGCCTCCGAAACAAACCCACCTGCCAGCGGTCCCCCCAGTCTGACGAACAATCGACCTTTCATGAAGATCTCCACCATCCTTGACCACATCGACAGCGGCCACATGGCCCTCCCAGAATTCCAGCGCGGCTACGTCTGGAACCGGGAGCAGGTCCGTGGTCTCTTCGATTCCCTCTATCGTCGCCACCCGGTCGGCGGTCTCCTCGTCTGGGCGACCGAATCCAAGAGCGCAACCCACCGGGGTGATGGAGTTCTCGCGGCCGGCGTCGTGAAGTTGCTCCTCGACGGACAGCAAAGAATGACATCACTCTACGGAGTCGTTCGCGGAAGACCACCGAAGTTTTTCGACGGCAACGCGCAGGCCTTCACCGGCCTCCGCTTCCACCTGGAATCTGAGAGCTTCGAGTTCTACCAGCCGGTGAAGATGAAGGACGATTCGCTTTGGATCGATGTGACGGAACTGATGAAGAAGGGCACCGCCGGACTCGGAGAGTTTGTTACCCGCTTGAGCGCCGATCCCGTCCACGTCACCCGCGTTGGCGACTACGTGGCGCGTCTCAGCCGTCTTCTTGGCGTCACTGACATCGACCTTCACATCGAGGAAGTGACGGGTGCCGACAAGTCGCTGGATGTCGTGGTCGATATCTTCAACCGGGTCAACAGTGGCGGCACCAAGCTCTCCAAAGGCGATCTCGCCCTCGCGAAGATCTGCGCCGAATGGCCCGAGGGACGCGACGCGATGAAGGCCAAACTGAAGGACTGGGCCAAGGCGGACTTTCACTTCAACCTCGACTGGTTCGCGAGCCAGGCCGGTTTCAGGTGCTTCACGGCAGTCGGGGAGTTCAGACGGTATGTGCAGGACGAGATGGCGAGTTGATGAGGAAATCTAGAAATGAGTCAACTGCCTGGGTCGATATCAAGGTAGTCAAAGAAGCCCTCCATTAAGAGTTTCTCCTGAATTCTTTCACCAAGATTGCGGCATCTTGAATTCATGGACGCATATGCTCGCACGAGCATCTCTTTAACCACCCCATCTTTGTAGGCCCACCGCATTTCATTCGAATCGAGGTAAACTAGCTTACTTAGAAGTTCTAGCACGCTTGGCAGCTTATCAGGGTCCCTGGAGAACTCTTCAAGTTTATCAAACAGCAAAAATGCCTGGGGAGCTCTCGCGAGATAGCGCGTCGCATCGAGTGCGAGATCGATTCGCCACTGGAACGGAAAGCAGTCACATTCCACCCAGTCAAGAAACTCCTCTAGTTCTCCACTGAATCCGGAAGCCAGTTCGGGGCTTGCTTCAACGGCTTCTTGAATCGCCGAAAATCTCCTGCGCCCGAGCTTCATGACGCGGGAGACAAGGGGTTGTTCCTCCGCACTCGCGACATCCCGAAACATACTAGCAATCTGACTGATCAGTTTCCTTCGACTGGATTCATCTGCTGTAGAAAAATACTCATCCAAAAGACGATCCGCATCTGACTCAGGTAGAAAGTTATTCCAAAAATACCACGATAAATGATAGCCGAATCGAAATCCGAAATCGCGGGTTCGATGATCCGTCTTTTCATCGATTTCTGAGAAATCTCGAAGACAGCGCATTGATTCTTCAAGGAGACCCGGAACACGCTCCAAAAGTTGGGGACTTGGTTGGTCGTAACACATATGTGATACGATTAAGATGAATTCCAAATCCTTAGAATCCTGTCGAAATCCTAATCTTGTTACCTCTTTCACCATATCAGGAAAAAGATATGCCATGAGTCGAAGCCGTGCTCCGGCAACCGCATAAATTTCCTCGCACTCTACTTTCTGTTTCAAAGACGTATTCGCCATATCAAGCGCCCACGAGGATGGTTCTAGGGATGCACCAGATTCCTTCTGTCGATGAGTTAGCCTAAGAAGCGCTTCGAATGCAATGCCGGATGCCGAATTAATCGCAGTCGTGTACCAGTCGTGAAGCCATGACCGGCCAGCAGTTTGTGTTGATCGGTGTCGGCAGTCGAGCAACCCGGGAAGCAGAGACTTCAACTCTCGCTCGTAGTCCTGCCATTTGAACTCCTTTGACTCCAAAGCCGTTGAAATAAATCGCGCGACGGCCAGGCGAGGCCAATCCCAGACTCTCAAAAGTTCATTTTTGCTTCCCTCTTTAGTCAATGCCTCATCTCGCGATTTTTCCGCGCATTCCATTAGCTTCAGGCAGATGGGAAATATTATTCCATGGTCGAAGAACTGAGTGGCATTGGACTCGCTCGATTCAGATTTTCCTATCCGATCTGTCGCCCGATCAATGATCCGCTCTAAAACAGAAGGACGGCTGATGTTTGTCCACCACTGCGATTCCAAAGAGAATCTAGCGGGATTGTTGAACACCAAATCTGAGAAGGTTGTGGCGAGCGCCCGCTCCGACTCTTCCCTCCACCATTCACTCCTATTTCTCTGCTGTTGAGACGGCTTCCAGTCATTCAGAGTGCCCCACAAGACTGAGATCTCCATTTCTGACAGCTGCGCTTCCGTAAACGGGGATGCCTCGCGGATCTCTCGAAACTCGACCGTACCACCACTCCATGAACCATCGTATTCGGGCGCTTGTCCCGCCTTCTCAATCAGATTCTTATAAAACTCAAGTTGCGGTGTATCGAAAAGGTTCGCAAATGGAGCCAACTGATCTCGGAAAAATCGCTTTCGATACTTTTCGTCTTCATCCAATGTTCCGGTCTCAGTGAGTGGGCCAGAATGAATCGTTTCACAAATTATCTCAACCTGAGATTCATTGAGAAAGGCCGTCCCAAAATCTTCTGAGAAACGCTCCACCATTTCCGCAAACTCGCTCTCGTGCTTGTGATCGATACGGTTAAAATAGACGGCCCTAATAAGAACCTCTTCCCGGGCCCAATCGAGGGAGGCTGCCGGGTGGACGGAATATATCTTCCAGCGGAGACGGCGGAACAAATGCCAAGGATCAGAACGGAGCATTCGATCGACTCGTTCTACGTCGAGACCACGGCTAAAAACCAGATCGACTGCCGCGTAAAGACGATGGGACAGGGTGGTCTCGATCGAGAATTCATTCGCGGATCTAGAAGTGAAATCCCTAAGCCAGAAGGTCCCCGGGTTATCAAAATCCGGCCCCCACTCCTCGAGTTGATTCTGTGGAATCGATAACGTGTCTCGGTCATCGTCGGTCCTCTGGGATGCAGCCCACTTTTGTAATGCTCGAAAAGCGACTTCGGCCGATTCGTGCGGGAGGACCTCGCAAACCTTTGAAAAAACCTCACTATCGATTTCCAGTAATCTGGACTCATCTACTCGAGACAGCTCCTTGGGGGATAATCCCGCCGTTGCAAGAAAGAGATTATTTAGGGCATCTAACGCGGTGGCGTGGTTGTTCGTCTCGATCCACTTCTTTAAGACCTCTTCGAGCCAAAGGATGTTCGAGAATCTGGGGGCTGAGGCAATCACGCAGACAATGGCCGAGACTAAATGTATGGACATTTGATCTTGGATCTTCGCAATTACTCGGAGAACTTGATCGAGGACGACAGGGTTCGGCGTAAGTTTTAGACGCAACAATGTGCGGGTTACGTCAACGGGCGCAGTTTCTGCGATGTTGTAGAGTCCGGTAAGTGGCAAGCTATAGGGATAGGTTTCGCGTCCTTCAAGGTCGATAATCGTTGTGGGTAAGCGATCAAAGAAGCCCGCCCGCTGGAGGATTGGAAGCCACCTCGGATCACGAAGCTCCCGGAAGAACATAAGGTCCCATGGGTTGCCTTCTTCAATCAAATCGACGAGGACATCAGGTTGAGGGCATGAATCAAGAGAGTGGGCCTCCTGTCGGATTCTGTTCAATTTTTCACGCAGGCTCATAAGATAGAAGCATTCGGATCGAAGCCAGGATTAATTGAGGACGGTGTCGGGAGAGATTGATGCACTGAGTAAGGAGGTAGTCCGTTCAGGTCTGAAAGGATTTTGCAAAGCCCTTTGTGATCTCTATCGAGCTTTTTGTAAGACACTCTGTCAATTAGACCGAAGGTTTTTGAAGTATCGATCTCCGAGGATTTGTTCACTCCGACAAGGTGAACGTGTTTTTGTGATCGAAGCCGCTCAAGGTCACGGTCGTCGAACTGGTTAATAACCAGTTTGATTCCCGGTTCGTAAAGCTTTGTTCCAATGAAAAGACAGGGGATGTTGAGGAGGATTTCGCGCCACCATGACGCGAGGGGTGCGCCATGGCCAGAGTAATACCTGTTGTAATCCGACCGCTTAAGGATTATCTCCCTCTCCCAAGTGGGGTTGTTTTCGTCAGCGTAACCGTGAAGTGCTATGAGCTGTGGTTGATCGCTGAGTAGGTCGCTAAGTGACCGCGGAAAATTTACAGCGGGATGCGGATAAAGGTAAAAGCGTCTAGCTTCGCGATCTTCATGGCGTAGCCGAAAGGCATGTGGTAGTTGATCATCATAATTTAGGGTTGCAAAGCCCTTTACTGGAAGAAAGGCGATCTGTTCATAAATTCGTGCCGTCCATTGGAAGGAATCGCCGTAGGTTTCTCGAATTGCAGAAAAATATTGATTGGTGTTTCCTTGCAGCGCATCGAAAACGTCCTGGGTGTAGTCCCAGAAATGTTGTTCCTGCTTTTTTTCAATCCCTACGAGCGATCCCAGCTTTTCCTCTAGTTTCTCAATGCTCGCTATAAAGCGACTTGAAGGCCCTGAACCAATTACTGCGAAATATCCCTCGAGGCCTACATTGCGAAGCTGACTGATGCATCGTTCGTTAATGTCGCAGTGTGAGGGCATTGGATCTCTTTCGAGTTTTTCTCTGACGAGCTGCTGCTCAATAATACTGCCGAATGTATCCGTAGGCCTTCTCAAAGAGTTCCTGATCAGTGTGAAGCTGGAACTTCCTCAAAGTTGAGCGTAGCGCCTTCTGCACCTCGCGCTCCCCGGCGGAGGTGGCCTGCCAACCGTCGAAGCGAATCTGCCGCACGATCGCATCGATGTCGGCGACGAGACGCTCGACGATGACGTGCGTGCTTTTGTTTTTCACTTCGTTGAACAGCTCCGTGAGCGCGGCGATGGCGCGGTCCTGTTCCTCCTCGGGATCGACCCGGTTCTCGGCCTCGACGACTTCCTTGGCGATCTCGAGGATTGCCTTGAGGAATTCCAGGCTGTTGAGCAGCCCCTGTTCGTGGCGCTCTCGCACCTTTTCGAGTCGTTCGCCGAGTTCGGTGAATTTGGGGTTGCCGGCGTGCTTGCGGAGCCGGGCGATCAGTTTGATCTCGACTTCCTTGGCCTTCTTCGAAGGGTTGGCGTCGCCGAGGATGCCGTCGAGAATGTCAGCGTCGAGGACGAGGGCCTCAATGTCGTCGCGCACCGCTTCGACGTGGACGTTCTCGTTGATGAGTTCGATGGTCTTGGCGCCGAGCCGATGCCAGAGCAGTTTTCCGTTGCCGCTCACCGGCTTCACCGATTCATAGACCTGAGTCAGCCATTTGTAGTCCGGCGCATAGGCTCCGAGACAGGGGTCGGGGGAAAGGGCCTCCCAGATCGTGCCGAGCACGCTGTATTCGCCAGCGAACTTGTCGCGGGTGGCGTTGTCCGGCAAGCATTGCTGGGCTTCCATGAGGCCTTCGTAGCCTCCCACGCTGCGGTCCACACCGGGAAAGAAGGCCAGGCACTTCTGCACCTGCACTGGCAGGGCCTTGCGCAGCTCGTCGATGTTGCTCACGACCTGCTGCACCGCCTTCTCGTCGAAGTCCAGGGCCTGGGCCACGTCGTCGAAGATGCCGATGTAATCCACGATGAGACCGTGGGTCTTCATCTGGCCGTAGGTGCGGTTCACCCGGCAGATGGCCTGGAGGAGATTGTGATCCCTCATCGGCTTGTCGAGGTACATGGCCTGGAGGATCGGCGCGTCGAAGCCGGTGAGCAGCTTGCTCGTCACGATGACAAACTTCAGCGGATCGACTGGATCGCGGAAGCGGTCGAGCAGTTTCTCCTCGGCGTCCTTGTCGCGGAGGTGGACGCTCCATCCCGGCGGATCCTTCTGCCCCGAGCTCATGACGACGGCGCTGGCCTCGGGGCCGATGATCTCGTCCATCACCTGCTTGTAGAGCACGCAGCATTCGCGGTCGAAGCACACCACCTGCGCTTTGAAGCCGTTCGGCTCCACCTTGGTCTGGTAATGCTGCACAATGTGCTCCACCACGGCCCGCACGCGTTCCGGGTTCTTCACCAGCACGGCCATCTTCGCGGCGCGTTTCGCGAGATCGTCGCGATCCTGCTCGCTCATGTCGTCGGTGATCTGCTTGAAGGCCTCGTCGATGGCCGCCTTGTCGATCTTGAGCTTCACCGTCGGCGCTTCGAAGTGCAGCGGCAGCGTCGCCTTGTCGCGGATGGAATCCTGGAACGAATAGCGGCTGAGGTAGCCCGCGCTGTCCTCGTCCGCGCCGAAGGCCCAGAAAGTGTTGCGGTCGGCCCGGTTGATAGGCGTGCCGGTCAGGCCAAAGAGAAAGGCATTCGGCAACGCCTCGCGCATCTTGCGGCCCAGGTCGCCCTCCTGCGTGCGGTGCGCCTCGTCCACCATCACGATGATGTTCTTGCGGGCGTTCCATTCGCCCGTGGCCTCGCCGAACTTGTGGATGGTCGTGATCAGCACCTTGCGCACGTCCTGATTGATCAGCCGTTGCAGTTCCTGCCGGTCGCCCACGCCCACCATGTTCGGCACGTCCGCCGCGTTGAAGGTGGCGCTGATCTGGGTGTCGAGGTCGATGCGGTCCACCACGATCAGCACCGTGGGATTGCCCAGCCTCGGGTGCATCCGCAACTTCTGCGCGGCGAAGACCATCAGCAGGCTCTTGCCGCTGCCCTGGAAATGCCAGATGAGGCCCTTCTTCGGATACCCGGCCACGACGCGGGCGATCATCTTGTTCGTCGTCTCGTATTGCTGGTAACGGCAGATCACCTTGATGCGCCGGTGCTTCTTGTCCGTGGCGAAGAGGGTGAAGTTCTGCAGGATGTCCAGCACCACGCCGGGCCGCAGGAGACTTTCCACCGTCTTGCGGACATGGCCCAGGTTGCCCTCCTCCTGATGCTCCTCATCGCGCCACGGCCCCCAGAGGTCGATGGGCATGCGGATGCTGCCGTAGCGCAGCACGCGGCCTTCCGTGGCAAAGGAGAAAACGTTCGGCACAAACATGGCCGGAATCTCCTTCTCGTAGATCTCGTTCACCTGATACGCCCCGTCGAACCACGTCACCGCGCTGCGCGTTGGCGTCTTCGCCTCGCCGATCACCAGCGGCAGTCCGTTCACCAGAAAGACCACGTCGAAGCGCTTCACCACGGTGCCCGTCTGGTAGGTCCACTGGTTCGTCACCGTCAGCCGGTTCTTCGCGGGCTGGGTGAAATCCACCAGCCGCACCGCCACATGCTCGCCGTTCGGGCCAAAGGGCATCGTCTTCTCCCCGCGCAGCCAGGCCATGAAGTTCTCGTTCGCCCGCACCAGCCCGTCGCCCTGCACGGAGAGCAGGATGGCCCGGAGAGCGTAGATCACCTCGTCTGCACGATCGGGTTGTTCAGCGATCTCGGGATTCAGGGCGATGAGCGACTCCCGCACCCAGGGCTCCACCATGACTTCGCCGGGTTGACGGGGTAGCACTGTGGCAGGCTCGTAGGTCCAGCGCGAAGGCTTGAATTCCTCGCCCAAGGAACCACTCCAGCCCGCAGGTGGGCCTTCGCTAACGAGGGATGAGCCTGAGCCGCTACCGAGGCTGGTTGCGGCGTCGAGGATCATCTGCTCGACGGTATTGGATTCGTTGAAGCCCATGGTCAAAAGTCAGCGGCGCTGAGGTAGGAGGAGCCGGTTTGGTGCGCGTGACGTTTGATTCGTGATACTACCTGAGGAAGAGTCATGATCCCCCGCATTATCAGGGTGAAGATGTGCCCCGAATCCAGTAACAACATCGGCGTGCGTTGCTTTGACGCAGCCAGCTTAGCGCCCTCATTAAAGCCGGAGAGGGAAACAAAAAGACCCATCGTGTTGTCTGCCTTCGATTCGATTTTAGCCATGAAGATGTCGATGTCGGGTGATCCGATTGGAGCATTGACCAGCTTTGCTTCGAGGAGGAATGTCGTTCCTTCGATTGTAATTGCGCCGTCAATTTGACGACCAGCGGCCTTGTAGCCGGGCCTCGCATCAAGCTCGAAGAATATGGCGAGATCATAGAGCCATTTCTCAAATTCATATCCACCTGGCTGTGTTCCGATTTTTGGAGTAAGCGCGTTCAGATCGGATTGAAGCTTTTCCAGCGACTGCATCGCAGCTAGTAGCTGTGATGTCTGTTCCCGTGCAGTTTGCCTTCGCTTCTCTGCTGCCTTTGTTTCACTTATTGTCTCGTTCACCGCAGAGACAACAACTCTGAGTCGATTTATTGCTTCGACTGCTTCGGGTATCCGTTCCTTCGTATCTTCCTTTCGCTCGAGGTCTGGGAAGTGCCTCATTTCGGCGAGCGATCTCGCCATCGCCAAGATCGCGTTCTGACCCTTCTCGTCTTTGACGAGCCTTGGCCAGAGCCAGTTAATAAAATCACGCTTAGATTGGTCGGCCTGCCATTGAGCCAGTATTGACTCTGAGATCTGATGCTGAATCAAGAACATCCGCAAACTCCCCTTGAACCAGATCGCCTTGAGAAGGGCGTCCTGGGTCAATTCCACAAAAGCTGGTGAAAGCTTTTTATTCATTGCGTCAGCTCCACGGTGTTGGATTTGGTAAAATTCATCGTGAATGTCCTCCAAGTAGGTTTTCAATGCTGGCGGCTATAACACTGCGCACCTGCGCCGAATTGGCCGCTGCTGCTCTCTGCGCTGTGGAAATCGTGGAGAGCTTTTCCGCGATTCCGTCCTGTTTACGACGCGATGGAAGTGGTATCTGAATTTGTCTCAACTCACCGATGTTGATACCTTTTACGGCAAGACCGGTGATGCGGGACTGAATTTGTCTCTCAACAAATCGCGACTCTAAAACAGCTCGCAGGTAACCACGGTTGTGTTCGGGAGCTATCGAGAGTCTCGCCGTATCCTGTGTAATGTTTGCACCATCAAGCGACGGTGGGACTTCGGCCATTCTGCCGATTGTGCCGCGAATTGAAATGATGAGGTCTCCGCTCTTTAATCGCGACCGCTTATACGGAGCTTCAATTTCCGGGGTAGTTTGCAGCAAATCTCCTTCGCGAATAAAACCGTCAGGAAAGTCGCGGACTTTGACGACGGGGATTCCATTCTCAATTCCAAGACCTGGCATTAGGATACCATAACAGATCGGTCTGCCTTGCTCGATCGCAGAGTCCAAAGGAGCAAGTGCGTGGGACTCTGAATACTCGTGGGCGATTGAATCAAGGAGTCCCTGCCGATATTCCAAGAGTGACAATTCAAGCCCATCATTCGCACCCAGGCTTGCATCCACCGCCCAGAGGATTTCCGCGATGCGCCGCTGCTGGTCGAGCGGCGGGAGGTCGAAGGTCTCCAGCTTGAGCGTGGTCCAGTTTATGGTGGGTGAGAGCGAGCCCACGGAAATCTCGACGGCGCGGTTCATGAAGCGGTCGCTCATCATGAGGAAGGGCAGGAACTCCGGCAGCACCTTATCCGGCCTGGCCCGAATGACCATGGCATGTGCGGAGCAGATGCCGCCGAACTCCGCCACGGCCAGCTTCCGCTGATAGGCGCGGCGTTTGCCAAAGATGATGTCGCCCTTCCGAAAGCGCAGCTTGCCACCGATGACATCGCTGCCCTTCCCCCAGCGCCGGATGTGCAGGCACTGCGGGTCCAGATGCTCCAGCCCCACATAAATCTCCTCCTGCGCATCCTTCGGCTCCGCCCGTTCCCCGATGCTTTGAGCGAAGTCACCGAAGGCCATGCGCTTCCAGCCCGTGCGGTCGAAGAGCGGGAGGGAGGCCCAAGCGGGGTTTGACTTGAGGGACCCAATTAATGGAGCAACGGATGTCATCAGTTTTCAGAGTCGGGTTTGATGTCCACCTTCTCCACGCTATCGACATTGAAGCTCACTGACTGCTCTCGAACCACCGGTTCGGTTCCCGACCAGTCGAAGACCCCGAATCCAGTTTTTCCGTGTGGCCACTTGTCGCCAAAAACGTCAGGAAAATGCGGAGGCGTTAGTTCGACGGGTTCACCCGGAGTGATCCATGTATCTGACGGGCAGAACGGGACGAAGAATTGAAACCGATAATTCGCTGTGGCCAAGATACACCAAAGGAAAGGCAGCTTCGCATCGCTTTTCCGTCGGAGCAAAAACACTTTACCGTCGCAATAAGGGTTTGGCCCTGGTGTAAACGCAAACAGCACGGGAAACATCGAAAGGCTCGCATTCACGCGGGACATAAGCCATTCGATAGTCGGTTGGCATTCGCTTAAAAGCTCTGGCGGGCAAATCGAGCAAGCCACTTTCAACAGAGCTTTCGCAGCCCTCAAAGGCACATGCGCTTGGGCAGGAGTGGGAACCGGAATCTTGAAGGTGAACGGGCCATCAAAGTTTAGAGATGACTCCAGCTCCTCTCCAATGATTCCAATCTCGAGACCCTTCTCGCCCATCTCGATACGAATGTCCTTGTTCTTGTAAGTCGGCACACCGCCCTTACCCCTTATTTGAGATACAGTGCGCATCGGACCAAACCACTTGGAAAGGTGATCCTCGTATTCGTCGGCCAGTTTTTCATTACAGGCATCGCACTCATTTTGGGAGACGAGCGATTTGTTTCCAAGGAACTCGGGGACCGCATGGGCAACTTTACGGAATGTGACGTTTGGCTTTCCAAGTCCGCAAAACCGACAAATGCGGTCTTCTATGCCTTGTTGGTCCGCTAACTTGATGTGACGGCCCACGGTCAGTTCGCTATCGAAGACGATAGAATAGTGCTGGTCATAGAAACCCACGGCGTCGTTTTGCTCCTTCGAAAGATTCATTTGGCTGAGATGAGAGTGTTGAGCTGTATCAGAACGGATCCAGCACTTTGAACCCAATGTGCCAGGGCATTCGGCAGCGCCGTGATGACCGACTCAGTCGCTGCGTCGGTCTGGGCCTGCATAACCGCTTTTGCTGGTTCATCCCGCTTCTCAACCCGCTCCCCGATGCATTCGGCAATCTTGCCAAACTGGAAGCGCTTCCAGCCGCTGCGGTCGAATTCCGGCAACTCCGACCAAAGAGGGTTGGGCCGGAGATGTGAGAGGGTTGAATCGGTGAAAGCCATGCGAGTCGAAAGTCCTTGTCCGCTCATACGGCGTCCTGTTGCCACTCCAAACGGCGGATAAGTCCCTTAAAATGCGACCACCTCTTAGTGAGATGCTGAAACCGCCCGGCCACGATCCCGGCACTGACGCCAATCTGCTTCGCAAGGGCTTTGATCTCCTCGGCGGATTTTGCCCGCTGGATCACCTGATCAAACTTCCTCGGGACCAGCATCTCCGCCGCAAACTCGTCGGCACATTTTTCGGCGGGATCGTCCTCGTAGCGCTTGCCATCATCGAGATAGGTTTCCTTCTTGCTGTCATTGAGGATGTGGCTGGCCTCGTGGAAGAAGGAGAACCAGAATTTGTCTTCGGCCTTCCCCCGCAGATTCAAGAGCAGCATGGCCTTGGTCGGCGTGAGCCACTCGGCGGCTCCGCTCCAGGGCGCTCCCTTGATCTCAGGCACAAGAACGCAGGCCACCCCGGCCTCGGCGCAGAGACGCTCCATCTTCGGAACGAACTGCTCGGGTGTCAGCGTGGTGAATCCACGGATGGTCTGGAGGTTGGCCGCGAAGGTCTTCTTGTCATAGGATCGACAGACGATCTCGCGGGCCCGCATCTGGCCGAGCCGCAGCCATGCCGACGTGGGGCCTGGACTGGAGGCGAAGAAGGTCGAACGACGCGCCGCAGCGGCTGGCTCCTCCCACACGGCGCGCCACGCAGCGGTCGAGCTGACGCTGTAGAAGCGCAGCACTTCCCGCAGGAGCACGACTTTTTCCTCGCAGGGAGGAATGGCACCACGCTGGACCAACTCCCGGGTGGGAATCGCCTTGAGCCAGTCGAGGTGTTCCTCCAGCTCCCGTTTCTCGTCTAGCTTGGCGAGCTGCTCGCGGTATTGGGCCTCCAAATTGTTCCAGAAGGCAGCCGGCGTGCCGGTGACGAGTTCGAGGCGGTTGGCCGTCTCGTAGGTGATGGGCTGCTCGCCCTTGAAGATGCGATTCAGGGTTTGCACGGTCAGACCAGTGCGATTGGCAAGGTCGCGCTGGGTCATGCCAAGGCTCTCCATCGTCTCCTCCAGGGTGGCTCCCGGGGGGATGGCGTAGTCCGGCTCGAACGGATTCTGGCGTTTGGCTTTCATGGGGGTCGGGAAATTCAATGGGGATCGTCGATCTCGATGATCTCGATCGCAGTTACTGCGTCCCAGTCGAGGCCACCGTCCGCCCTGCGGGGAACGGGATCGTCGGCGGGGATAAAAAACAACCGGTAGGGCTGGTCGAGGTCGACACTAAGCTGGCCTTGGCGGTCACCGGTCATTTCATGGCATCGGGCGGGAGGGAGTCGGGAGATTTGTCCAAGATGGTCTGCGGCACTGAGTTCCAGCAACCGTTGCTGGAGCTTCTTGGCCCGAGCCACTCCGAAGACTTTCTGAATCTCCCTTGCGGAGGAACACGTCTTCTGGAGCTTCTTGGAGCGAAAGAATACCTGCATAGCCCGAATGGGTCAAAACAATTCACATGGCTTGTTCATGTTTTTGAAGGTCGAAGTCGCACTTTGATTGGAAAGTCACACCTTCATTTCCCAGAAAGGAGGGTTTGGAGCGAGTCCCGGAGGGCATCCGAGCTTTCCAGCCACTTCGCGAGCGCATCGGGCAGGGCGGTGGTAGCGGTCTCGGCGGCGGCATCGGTCTGCGCCTGCGTTTCACCGCCGACATACAGCGGGATGCTCAGATTGCCCTCCTTCGCCCGGATCTCCGCTATGGGCACGACGCGGGTGAAGCCGGGCTCGTCCTTGAAATCCTGATAGGCGCGGACGACGCGCTGGAGGTGCTCGTCGGTGAGGAAGCTCTGGGCACGTTCGCGGGTGACTTCGTTCACCGCGTTGATGAAGAGAATTTTTCCGCGCCGGGCTTTGGGTTTCTGCGTGCGGCAGACGACGACGCAGGCTTCCATGGGCGAGTTGTAGAAGAGGTTCGGACCGAGGCCGAGGACGCACTCGATGAGGTCGGCCTCGATGAGCTTGCGGCGCATCTCCGCCTCTTCTTTCCGGAAAAGAACGCCGTGTGGCCAGAGGACGGCGCAGCGGCCGGTCTTGGGCTTGAGGCTTTGCAGGATGTGCTGCTGGAAGGCGTAGTCGGCGCGGCCCTGCGGCGGGACGCCGAAGACATTGCGCCCCCAGGGGTCGGCGGCGAAGGCTTCGCGGTTCCACTGCTTGATGGAGTAGGGCGGATTGGCCAGCACGACATCGAAGCGCTGGAGCCGGTCGCCTTCGACGAGCTTCGGCTCGGCCAAGGTGTCGCCCCGCTCGATGCGGAAATCCTCGATGCCGTGGAGGAAGCAGTTCATCCGGGCGATGGACGAGGTCATGAGGTTCCGCTCCTGACCGTAGAGCTTCACGTTCCGCCATTCCTTCTTCTGATTCCGCAGGTGGGCGATGCAGGAGAGCAGCATGCCGCCGGAGCCGCAGGTGGGGTCATAGACGGACTCACCGGGCTGCACGTCGAGCATCTCGGTCATGAGGTGGACGACGGTGCGGTTCGTGTAAAACTCGGCTGCAGTGTGGCCGGAGTCGTCGGCGAACTTCTTGATGAGATACTCGTAGCCCTGGCCGAGCTCGTCCTCCGGCAGGTTGGCGACGGTGAGTTCGAGCGTGGAGAAGTGCTCGATGAGGTCGCGCAGCATGGCATCGGACAGGCGGTCCTTGTTTGTCCACTGCGCATCGCCAAAGATGCCAAAGAGCTTGTCGGGGTTCGCGGTCTCAATGGCCCGCATGGCCTGCTGGAAGGCTCGGCCCACATCGCGGTTGACCTTCCGGATCTCGCGCCAATGGGCTTCGGCCGGGATCTGGAAGCGGTGGTTCTCCGGGAAGAGGGCAAAGAGCATGTCGCCTTCGGACTCGCGAAGGGCGGTCTGGGTTTCCTCATCATAGACGTCGCAGAGCCGCTTGTAGAAGAGGAGCGGGAAGATGAACTGCTTGTAGTCCCCCGCATCGATCGTGCCTCGAAGGAGCACGGCGGCTCCCCAGAGGTAGGATTCGAGGTTTTGTTGGGTGATGCGGGTCATGGGGCTTTTGGAATATCAAACGCCATAATGGCGAGGTGGACCTCACGGTTGGAGTCATCCTTGTTCGAGAAAATGAACCTCCACTCGGTTTCTCCTGCTTGGCGCACGAACCTTTTGAACGCTGGATGCACTTTGGCGGTGGGCTCAATTTGAGCAAGGACATTGGTGAAATCTTTGTTCCTGTTAAACATTACGATCGCCGCCTTGGTATCACGCCAGTGGAGATATCCAAGGCATTGGTCAATGGTGCTTTTAAGTGATTCCGGCCCTTTCCAGAATTTACATTCCCCGACGAAGACGTTCCTCTCTTTCTCGCGGATAAGGATGTCGGTCTTCCCTTCGTAGTTGAAGGTTTCGCCAGTTGCTCCTCCTTGGTACTGACCGTTTAGCTGGACGAGAAAATGCTGTCTCAAATCCTCTTCTTTCATGGTCGAGAACGCGTGGGGACTGGCTTCCATCACGCGAACCATGCTCCGCATGATCGTCAAAATATTCTCATACTCCTTTTCATCCAAGACCGGTTCGGGAACAAAAGGGGTGTGAGAAGCCTGAGGAAGTTTGACTTCGGGCTTCTTTCGTATGCTTGGCACCGCATAGGTTTTCGGTGAGTCATCCCGATTTCGCAGCGGGATGCCAATGCTTGCTACCAAGTCCCGCCGATCAAGAATTCTAGCTTTGCGCGCTTGGATCTCCGTTCGTATATGCTGGGGTAGCGTCGCATTGTGTTCATGCGAAACCTTTGTTATCTGGTCGAGGTGATATCGGACATCGGACACAAATTTTTCGATTGATTCGCGAATGTGGATCCCCTTCTTCGGATCGACGTCATATACGATTTCAAGGTAATTAGATTGAATGCTTGCTCTCGGCGGAGTCCAGTGGCTTTGAGGGGGCAGCATTCGGAAAAACGAGGTGTCTCCGACATATGGGACATGGACGATGATTCGAGTAAGGCGAACTTGATACGACTCACCACGAGCCAAGAAGCGATCATCCATTTCAGTAACTTCCTGAAAAACCTCTTTATGACTCGCGATCTGTGGTTCGCCAAGAACGGGCGGATCCCATAAGAATTTGGGTGCCAACGCTGCTCCAAGATCGTCCTCGGATACATTTAGTAGGTAGTTTTCATCCAGCTTTTCAATTTCGTCTCTGATGCCCTTTGGCTGGTTTCGCAAGGTCCCACTAAGGTCATACTTGGTGAACAAAGTTTCCATCAGTGTCAGATGCTTAGCTTAGCAGGCCCTCCCGTTTAAGGATACAAGCCAGCCGTTCCTCAGCCGCAAACGCCGCGTCAGCGCTCTCTTGTAAGCGCTTCATCGCTTCTTCCACGGAGAGCGCCTCGCTCGTGACTACAGGCTCGACATACCGGGGAATGTTGAGGTTGTGATCGTTGGCGGCGATCTCTTCGAGGGTGACGAGGCGGGCAACGCCCGCGACATCCACATAATCTCGGACCCAGCCGTGGATGCGCTCGACGTGCTCGGGCAGCAGTTCGTTTTGGGCGCGACCGGCTTTGAACTCCTTCGAGGCATCGATGATGAGCACCTTACCCCTACGGTCCTTGGCCTTCGTCTGACGGAAGATGAGGATGCAGGCGGCGAGGCCGGCGCCGTAAAAGAGGTTGGGGCCAAGCCCGATGACGGCCTCGAGCAGGTCCATGCCGAGAAGCTTCTTGCGGATCTCGCCCTCCTTGCCCATGCGGAAGAGGGCGCCGTGCGGGAGGACGACTGCCATGCGCCCGGTCTTCGGAGCCATGGATTTGATCATGTGCTGCACCCAGGCGAAGTCGCCGGTCTTGGCGGGCGGCATGCCGGCGAAGTTGCGGCCGTAGGGATCAGCGGACCAGACCTCGTCGCCCCATTTCTCCAGCGAGAAGGGCGGATTGGCGATAACACAGTCGAAGGTCGCGAGGCTGTCACCGAGGAAGAAAGCGGGGCTGCGCAGGGTGTCGCCACGCACGATCTGGAAGTCCGCCGCGCCATGCAGGAAGAGGTTCATGCGGGCAATGGCGGAGGTGGTGAGGTTTTTCTCCTGGCCGTAGAGCCTGCCCCAGAGCGTGCGGACATCGCCCCGGGTCTCTTGCACGTGATGAATGGCCTCGAGCAACATGCCGCCGGTGCCGCAGGCGGGATCGTAGATGGACTCGCCCGCCCGTGGATCAAGGATCTCCACCATCAACCGCACGACCGAGCGCGGGGTGTAGAACTCACCAGCCTTCTTGTTGGTTGCGTCGGCGAATTTCTTGATGAGGTATTCGTAAGATTGCCCCAGCACATCAGCCTTGGCGTCGGTGTTGCCCAGCGAAAGCCGGGAGAAGTGCTCGATGAGATCCCGCAGGAGCGCGTCGGAGAGCCGGTCCTTGTTTGTCCACTGGGCGTCTCCAAAGATGCCGTAGAGGGTGTGGGGATTCGCCTGCTCGATTCCACGCAAGGCGGTCTGTAGCGTCTGACCGACATTCGTGGCGACCTTCCTCACGTCCCGCCAATGGCAGCCCTCGGGAATCTGGAAGCTGTAATTCTCAGAAAATAACGCGGACTCCTCATCGCCGTCGAATTCGATCAGAGCCGCTGCGTGCTCCTCGTCATTGACATCGGAGAGTCGCTTGAAGAAAAGGAGAGGGAAGACGTAGGTCTTGAAGTCGGCCGCATCAACGGGCCCGCGGAGGATGTTGGCGGCCTCCCAAAGATGGGACTCGAGTTGGGAAAGGGTGAGGGATTCCATTTTACTGGTGTGCCTCTTTCCGAAGGTGTCTGGCCATCAACTGACGGAACAGCCGAAGCGCGGGTCCGCCCGGGTTCCGCGTGCCGTAATCCCATGACTCGACCGTCTTGGGAGAAACGCCGAGACGCTCGGCGAGCCACCTTCGTGGTTTGCCAATCCTTGTCCGCCAAGCCGTGAGCTCGGTTCCTGATATCGCTGATCGAGTCATCCGGCCTTGTAGGAACCAGATGGAAGGGGTTCAGGCAAGGAGAATGTCACTCACCAGCTCAAAAACTGCCCCGAGTGGGACTGCTACAGGGGGAGGCCAGCGAGTCACCGGCAACCCCACTCCAACTGTAGTTGGAAAAGCCAACTTGCCTCCAATGCGCATGAAACCATTCCGGCCGAGCGAGCTCAGTAGCCCCCAAAAGGGCAACAGCCGATTCAACGTCCTCTGGCGGGATCACCTCGCCACGGCGGTTCCCTTCAGACGACCTGGTTCCTGCCGTCGAACCGATGCTCCTGGGCCAGATCGCCACGACCTCTCAATCGCAACCGGCCGCTCCGTTAGAGGGCGAATGACGATTCAGGATAAAACAGCTCCAACAGATTCGCCTCGACCTCGGTCCACGGCTGTTGAAGGTCGATTGTGCGGATCGAGACACGGTGACGACCGTGAAGAGTAAACCGGTGGTCTAAATGATACCCGTTGCTCGGATAAAGGAGCATCCCCTCGACCTCCTCCCAACCGGGCTCCGCCGCCTTATTGGTCAGGTAAGCGTTGAGCTGATAGAGGTTGCCGGAACGGAAGCGAAGGGCGTCGTAGTGGGAGACGAGAGCCTCCTGATAGTATTTGCAGTCGAGGATGAGCTTTCGATCAGGCCAGGAAACGGTGACGTCGGTGATCATGCGGGGCAGCGTGGCACGAGTCCCCTCACCCAGGTGCGAAGCGAGCCAGTCAATGTGCATCGCGGAAACGACCGCGCCCTTGAGATGCCGGCGGGCAAAGTTCTGGACGAAATCCTCGAAGACCTTGGCCATGAGTTTCTCATCCCGGGTGAAATCCCGGAAGCGCCTCGCTGCCGCGGCAGACTTTTCGGGAAGCAGTGACCGGTGGATGAGTTCGCAAAGGTGGAGCAGGAAACGGTAAGATCGATTGTTGCGGTGCAACTGGACCCGATGGAAGTGATGCGCGGTCACCCGCAAATCCCCCACCTCGGCAAAGCCATCAAGCGCTTTTCGGAGAGCCCTACGAGTTTCCAGCTTCACGACAGTGTCGCGCAGGAGAAGTCGGAGCGTCGCCTTGACGATGCGATTGTGAAGGACATCCGGACTGAGTTCGTCGTAGGTGCAGACAAGCTTGCCACGGGTGCGGGTCTGATTCTTCTCGCTGGCGGAAAAATCGATGCGCCCTCGGATCCGGGGTGTCTCCTCCTCCACTGAAAGGTAACTGCGATCAAGCCCTCCCCGAAGAAGCCGATGGGTGGCGGCGGCGAGAACCCTGGCGAAGAGATTGTTCAGATCCGGGCAGGAGTCGGCATCGACCGACACCATCTCCGCCTCACTCAGCCGGTGATCCCAGGCGTAGGAGAGGAGGTAATAAAGGTTCGCGATGGGAATAAGGGTAGCCATCAGGGCATACTCTCGATAAGGGCGAGACGGAACTGCTGGACCGTTTTGGGATCGTCGATCCAGTATTCTTCCAACAGCGGCAGGATCTCGTAGCGGACGATGGCCTGAAACCACTTCCGAAAATCCGTAACCGGTCCCACCGGGGTGAAGAAGCTGTGCCCGATCCGGTAGCCGGTCCCGAGGTTGGCTTCGTCTTTGGAAATCTCGTGATTGAGTGCCGCCATCTGCTCCCGGATGTGCTGAATCTGGTGAGGGGTGATGCCGTGGCCGCCAAGGTGAAATGCGAAGGCCTCTGTCTCGAAGCCTGGATCGAGCGTGAGGAAAGCGAATCGGCGACGCAGGGCGTAGTCGACCAACGAGAGGGACCGATCGGCGGTGTTCATCGTGCCGATCAGGTAGAGGTTTTCAGGTACCGTGAATCGCTCTTCGCTGTAGGCGAGGGTCATCTCTTGCCCGCGCTTGTCGGTCTCGATCAGCATCATGAGCTCGCCGAGAATCTTGCTGAGGTTGCCTCGATTGATCTCATCGACGACGAGGAAATATTCCTGCCCCGGGTTGGCGAGAGCTTTGCGGCAAAGCCGGTAGAAGCAGCCGTCGTTCACTGCGAAGTGGCCGTCCTTCGTCGGTCGCAGGCCTTGGACGAAATCCTCGTAGGTGTAGGACTGATGGAACTGTACCATCTCGACGGCGGACTCGTCACGAACTCCCAGCTGAAGCCAGGCCAGACGCTTCGCGATGAAGGTTTTCCCCACACCGGGGGCACCCTGCAGGATGATATTCTTCTTCCGCCTGAGCTGCTCGAGGATGTGAGTCAGTGCGTCGCGAGACATGAAAAGTTCCGAAAGGGCGTCTTCGATGCCGTAGGCGGGTGGGCCTTCCTCAAGTTCGGGCACCGGGTCCTCTATGTCCTCCTCCGCCGATTCAAGGCCGGGAACCCCAGGATAGGCGCCGGCAAGTATTTTGAGAAGCTCTCGGTCGTCGGTGATGTCGGTCAGAGTTTTTGTGGGCAATCGATTCCGCTCTGGGTGCTTGAACGCCTTTTTCTCCTCCCAACTCACAGGGACTACATTCACGTGTTCTTCGAGCTCTGGATTGTAAGAGAACGGCCCCTCAACCACTCCCCAACCAATGACTTCCGACTTACCCAACTTAGCGAAAACCACGTCTCCCGTTTTCATGATCCGCGAAAAATTCCAGAGCATGTGAGCCACTTGCACCTTGGACTTGTCACTGGGATAGGCCGATTCCAAAGCCTGCTGGATTTCTGCCTTTGTCGCGAAGGCACAAAGGTCGCCGATTTCATCCCATCCAAGAGCCGCGATGTTCTGTTCGGTCCATTCTTCCCATTTTCGTGCACCCTCCCCGGGAGCAATGAGCCAATACCGTCGATTCTCCGTCGGGTGTGGGTCGGACTTAGCGTGGAACGAAAGCCCGGCTTCGAGAAGCTCCGTCCTCCGATCCGGATCCAAACAAAGGGCCTCCAATTCCTGACGATGGTTCGCCAACCAAGGTGACCGCTTTCCAGAACAGTAACGCGACAAGGCCGACAGAGAAGTCTTGATTGAAGGCCAAAGTTCATCGAACCGATCAAAGAATTCTGCCTCATCGAGGTCCGGGAGGCCGTAGCTGACTCCGTCTATCAACTGCGAAAACGCTTTGGGTTCCTTCCGCCCGGCTTCTTTTTCCGCGTTCCGGTAGCGCACGGATTCCGGATGATCGAAAGGAACGAGAAACTCGATGCGCCGTCGTCCGGGCTTCACCGAAATCGTGGCGACTGCCCACCACCAGATATTGATGCGAATCTGCAACGCCCCGCCTCCCCGCTTGCGAAGAGTCATTGATAGAAGCTCCTCGGGATTTTCGGCTTCGTCCCTCAGCACCAAGAGGACCTTGGCGAAGTAGTCTAAGGCGCGGTCAGGTTCGTGGTCGGGAAAGAGCTTGTCGAAAGGCGGTCCGAATTGAGGTTTTTCGGCACCCGTCGCCCAGAGATGGGCTTCTCGTGAGAATTCCACGATGTCTCCATTAACCATGGACAACGCTTTCGGAAGCCACACGGCGTATCCTGCCGCCGTCTTAGGTGGTTCCGGAAGGCCCCTGGTCTCCGAAAACCCAAGGTTCTTCGCGTCGGCCGAAATCCATTTCTGCGGGCACGCCCAGAACATCCCCATCGTGAGAGTGGCAAAGCCGACCTTGTGGAGTTCGAGACACTGCTTCATCAGATCCGTGTCGAGTGTCTCCGGCGTCGCGGACATGATGTGCTCGAAGAACTGCCACAGGAGCTGGACATGCCCGGCTGATCGCTCCTTGGCGAAAGGCATCAGCCAGGAGTTCTGCGAATTCGCCAAGGGGATGCCGTCGAAGTCATCTGGAATAGGGGCCTCGAGATTCCATTCCGACTTCAGAGCCTTCCAGAGGGCGCGGCGATTCTCATCCGTGACCCCCCGGTTGAAACTGCCCAGGAAGGTAAATGGATCGATCTCCTTCAGTGGAAACTCCGAGCCATCGCTGCCGCGGTCGGTGATCGGGGTGGCTTTGAGCCCAGCCTCGTGCATCCGCCCGAGAATCTGGACCAACTCGTGATTTCGGTCCTTGAACTCAAGCAGTTGCTTGGCAGCTTCTTCGTGAATGGGAATCCAGGTGAACATGACGCCTCCGTGATACGGTATGCCCCAGCGAAAGTCACCCTCCGATTTCTGTCGTTAGCAGGTCAAAGGTATGTGGCCGGCATTGGATCTGAGCGCTTGCTTTTGGAGATTGAATCCGTCCGAAGCTATCAATGCATTACCCGAAGAGTATTGACACGCAACGCTCATCTTGCTTCTTTGGGCTCTGAAAGTCATATGCCAACGAAGAAGCCCCAAGCGCCCCTCGAATGGATCTGGATCTGGAAGCCGGACTTCTACCTCGACGCAGACGGAAAAGAGACTCGCCTTCTCCTTCCCGGACGGAAATCCCGCTGCGTTGGCACCTGTCATCCGGACACGGAACCCGGTCAGCTCGTGATCCTTTACCGCACTACGCCGAAGAAGGACATCGCCTACCTGCTGCGCACAGTGGGACCGGCGATGATTAATGAGAAGTGGCGGCCTAAGACAGGAACTCGGGGAAAGTGGAATTACATGGCGGAGTTTGAGGTGCTTGCCCGGATCACACCCCCGATTTCGATTCAAGAAATGAGGGATTGCCCGGATCTGGAAAATTTTTCGGCGCTGCGGGGTAGAATGCAGCGCTCCTTCTTCCGGGTCAGCTCGCAGGACTCTATGGCACTGTGGCGCCTTATGGATGGACGACTCCCTCCGTCAGTCTCCACCATTCTCAAGAAATCCCGACCTACCACCGAGTTGCCTCTAGAATCTGTGATCGAAAGCGCGTTTGCGAAAAACTTGAAAACCGTGGGGCGCGCTCTAGGGCGGGACTTGAAGATCTGGACCTCACCCGATGGTGTAAAAGGGCGTCAACTTCCCTGTCCCGAAGCCGGGGGCCGGATGGATCTCCTCTGCGTCGACCGGAAAACACAAGACTTTGTCCTTCTGGAATTAAAGACGGTGAAAGCGAAGAGGGATACCTATGGCCAGATCTGTTCTTATCTCGGCTGGATAAGAAAGCACGTCTCAGGAAAGCGCAAAGTCCACGCACTGGTCCTCGCGGATGGACAGGACGCGGCGTTTCAAAGTGCTTTAGGGGCTGGCAGTCCAATCGAGTTTCACGAGATCCGTCCCATTGCCAAGAAGCTCAAGCTGATTTCCTGAGAACTTATCACGAGACAAAAGCAGCGAGGATGTTCTAGGACATCGGTCTCTCACCTTCCCCGAGCTATGATTACCATTGCCTGGAACCTCGCCCACCAAATTAAGGTCCGTCCCATCCCTGACGATCTCGTCGAAGTGATCCTGTCCCTCGAAGCGGAGACGGTCCTCTTCAATGAATACGTGGACGACCCGAGCCGAGAACCTTTCAAGGCGGCGATGCGGGAGGCTGGCTTTCGCCATCAGGCCGTCTCGGCGACGCCAGCACGGCACAACCAGATCTTTGCCGCGTCGAAGCACGCCTTCGACGTCGGAGACCTCCGACCACCGCAGTTCGACGGGTCGGCGATCTCGAACTTCCTCCACCTCAAGTTCAGGGATTTCCCCTTCGAGATGGTCGGCTTGCGTGCCCCGGCCTACGAGAAGGCCGCCGACCGCAAGGCCTACTGGGCGGAGTTGGGTCAGATCATGGATTCAGTCAGGAACCCCTCCATCCTCTTTGCCGGGGACATCAACTTCGACCCCTTCGTGAAGGCGAAGCAGGAGGGTGCTATACGGTGCTCCTTTCCATTCGCCTCCGGCTACCAAGTCCCGAATCCCACTGGCGACTGGAGCTACCTCTCCCACTCCGGCAAAGGCTACAAGATCGACCACGTCGTCCACACCCCCGGCGTGGTGGTCACCGAGGTAGAATACCTCACCCGCATCGGAGACCGCCACCTCGCCGGGGAGAAGTCCAAATCTCCGATCTCGGATCATGCGGCGCTGCGGTTCAAAGTGGGCGAGTGATCTACCACGAATCCAGAACCGGTCTTTGGGTCACTCCGACGGTTTCCCCTTTGCGATCTCTCCTGCATTCTCCGGCGTGATTGTCCAGTAGCCTGCCGCCACTTCCTTCGTCACCGGAAGCCGGTAGTGGGCGAAGATGAGGTTGGTGTTCGTGTGGCCGAGGTGCAGGGCGAGGGCGGCTGCGTTCTCGTGATGGGCGAGGTGGTAGGTCCCGTAGGAATGGCGGAGGGCGTTGCCAGGCCACTTCCGGAGTTTTGGCAGCGCCTTGGCGGCTGCCTCGTCGCCGCTTTCGATCAGTTTCTTGACCTTCGCCTCATACTTCCGGACTTCGTCAGTGGTTCCGAACCCGGCCGCGCGATGGGCGGCTTCCATCTTCTTGCGACCACGTTGATGGCTCTCGGGCCAAACGCTGCCGGAGCGGCGCTTGCTCGTCTTCAGCCAGGCCGCCAGATTCTCCGGGATGGGCACGATCCGGTGGCGGGCGCTCTTGGCGTTGGCGGCCAGGACCCGCACGTTCCCCAGGTCGAGGTGGACTTCGGACCAGTTCAGTCGTTCCAGTTCAGAATTCCGCAGGCCGGCGAAGAGACCGAGAGCGATGACGGGGCGGATCTCGTCATCGGCACCCGTGAGAAGAATGGCGGCCTCACGAGGCGTGAGGATCCCGACCTCGGTCTCGATCACTTTCGCCTGCCGCACCAGCTCGGCGGGATTCTGGTCGAGGTAACCGTTGCGCTTCGCATCGTTGAAGGCCACCACGAGAATCCTCCTGTAGGAGTTCACCGAAGCCGGAGCGAGCTTCAAGCCATGCAACCAGTCCTCGACCTCCTTCCGGTTGATGGTGGCGACCGAACGTTTCCCAAACACCTCCTGGAAGCGGCCCAGCTTTCCCTGCATGTCCCGGATGTGACGACTTGAGAGCCCCGATCGCCTCCGCACTGCCAGCGAGTCGGCGATCATCTCGGAGACGGTGCAGGACGCGAGGACCTTTCGCTGATGTTCGATCGCGAACTCGACCGCTTCCCGCAGGGTCAATCCGACTTCGGCGAGAGCCTCCCGCGTGTCGTTGATCGTTGCTCGCTCCGCCGGGGAGATGGCGAGATCCGTTCCGTGGACCAGGGCCACCTTCTCGCGGTCCGCCGCCCACTCGTCGGCCTCGTTCCTCGTCTTGAAGTATTTCTGTTTGCGCTGACCGCCCTCGACGTAATTGGCCCGCCATCGGTAGCGGGCGTGAGTCTGCACTTTGGTTCCATCCTCAAGGAGCCTCTCGAGCTTCCGGATCGAGACGCGATTCCCGATCCGAGCGCCCAAATTGTCCGTTTTCCGGGGCGGCTTCATGCCCTCAGGAAATCAGAGAACTTCGGAAAAATCAATTCCTAATCGTTACTTAATCGTTACAAGGTCTCCAGCCCCTGCTTGCGATTCTCCGTAACTCGTTGAAAATAAGAAAGCCAACTGTCGGACTCGAACCGACGACCGGCTGATTACAAATCAGCTGCTCTACCAACTGAGCTAAGTTGGCCCATAGGGCCGCAAGAGGCGGGTTGGGAATGTATCCACGCAACGGCCCGCTGCAAGAAGTGGTTTTGCATTTTCTTCCTTTCTTCCAATCTCTGGCATGGCGCGATCCCAAACCGAGGAGAAGACCGGCGAATGAATTTTCCGGATTTGCGTTTCGGGTCATTGACCGGAAGCCCGGCACCCGGCTCCCAGTCCCTTGTGACTCGGCCTTTTCAGAAATCCATTCTTCGCGTAGCTTCGGACATGTCTCTGCGCCTCCTCGTTTCGCTTTTGGGTTTGCTCCTTACTGTTTTTCCGGGAACAGCCCAGGAAAAACCAGCGGTATCCCCGCAACCCGAAGTCAAAAAGATCGGAGAAACACGCTATCGGATCGGAGGAATCGAGTTTGACGCCAAAACTCGCGAGGTACGTTTTCCAGTTACGGTCAATATGCGGGAGGGGGGACCGATCGAATATGTCCTCGTTCATGAGCACGGAAAGGTACACGAATCGATCTTCACGACTGCGATCTCGCCCACTCATTTGCAGGTTGCGATGAAGTTGCTGCGATACAAATCCGGAAACGGGGACGTGTTTAATCGGCTCCTTACTCCGGAGGCGATCGCAAAAGAGGGTGGAAAAAAAGAGGATCGTGGGGATTCGGTTTTCTTCCGTTTTCTTGCTGAGGGCACGGAAACCGGCGTGCCGGTCTACGAGTTTGTGATCGACGGAGAGAGCGCCACCCCTATGTCTCCCGGCCCCTGGATCTACACCGGATCAAAAGTGGAAGAAGGCACTTTTATGGCAGAGGCGGAGGGATCGATCATCGCGGTCTATCTCGATCCACTTGCTCTTTTCAACATGACTCGCGCCGGGGCAGATCTCGATGATCGCTGGGGTGCCCGCAGTTCGGTAATTCCCGAAATCGGGACGAAAGGAACTTTGACGATTCGATTCGAAGAGTAAAATCATGTCACAAAGTTCGAACTACCTCGCCAATCCTCCCACAGTCTCTCTCATGAATTCTAAACCACTCTTTTCCGCCCTCTGCGTTTCTCTTTGTTTTGCTTCGGCCGTTTCTGCATTGGCGCAGGATCGAATCAGTCCGGGACCAGACGGAGGAAACGTCTCACTCAAAATGGAGGTGCAGCGTGCCATTTCGAAAGGAAGTGAGTTTTTAAAGTCGCAACAGAATCCCGATACGGGCGCATGGAGTGATGCGGCGATTCCCGCTTTTTCCGCGATCTCGATCTCAGCGATTCTCGGAGATCCCTCCGTCAAGACAGGCGCTCCCCTTCCTCCGGAAGCTGACAAAGGGTATCACTACCTACTCTCCAACGTCAAAGACGACGGGGGGATCTACGGCAAAGGGCTTGCGACCTACAATACCTCCCTCTCCATCATGGCTCTGCTGCAGTCAGGAAAGGCGGAATATCTTCCAGTGATCGCAAAAGCACGCCGTCTCCTCGTGAATCAGCAGCAGGATTATGACAAAAAGGGAGTCACGGACAATCTCTTTGACGGCGGTATCGGCTACGGCGGATCCTCGACCCACTCCGATCTTTCCAACACCCATTTTGCGCTGGAGGCCCTCTATTATTCAAAAAAAGCTCTCGCAGACACGACCTTTGATGAATCAGGTGAGTTCGATCTCGATTGGGACGCAGCGATCGAGTTTGTAAGTGCTACGCAAAACTCCCAGAGCACGGTGGAACGGCTTGGCAAATCGTATGCGGTTCGAGAGGAGGACAAAGGGGGTTTTGTTTATTATCCCGGCGACACAAAGTCAGAGGAGATCGTGTTGAAAACCGACCAGGGGGAAAAGACTGCTCTGCGCAGTTATGGGAGCATGACCTATGCCGGAATGCTTGCCTTTATCTACGCCGATATGGACCGCGACGATCCTCGTCTCGCCGCAGCGATGGAATGGCTTCAAAAGAATTACACGCTGGAAGAGAACCCTGGAATGGATGCGCAAGGATTGTATTATTACTATCACACGATGGCCAAGGCTCTTGCCATCACCGGAACGGAACGACTCGTGACTCCGGAAGGCAGAAAGATCGATTGGAAGAAAGATCTCGCGCTCAAGATCATGAGCACGCAGAAACCCGACGGATCCTGGACAAATACTGCGTCCAATCGCTGGATGGAGGACAATCCGGTGCTAGTCACCGCCTACTCGCTGCTCTCGCTTGAGAGGATCTATCGGGAACTGTGAGGCCCGCCGTGAGGTCCGCCGTGAGGTCCTCCCGCCAGATGAGGAACGGTCGTTTTATTGCGCGACAGTACTATTTTCCCTTTTGTTTCTCGGTGCTGTCGCGGTATTTCAACATTTCTGCTTTGGAGAGGTGAAGCAGTCCAGCGGCCTTATCATCGCTGTCCGTTTCGCGTTGTGCGACGGCGACGAGAGTCTGCATCGCTAACGCAACTGGGGAAGATCCAGTCTCTGCCGCGAAACGTAGGAATTGCCTCGCAGCGCGATCGAGGACGGATTCTTCGGGTTCGTTTCCTCCGCTCTGATCAAAGGGCAAATCGGACGGGAGGAGGACATTCCCGGTCGCAAGCACACAGGCGCGCTGGACGAGGTTTTCCAGTTCACGCACGTTTCCAGGCCAATGATGGCCCTCGAGCATCTCCATCGCTTTTTTGGAAAACCGCATCGCCCGGCTTTTTCCAGATTCCGTACGTTTCTGGAGAAAAAACTCTGCGAGGAGACGCACATCCTCAACTCGACGCCGAAGCGGAGGAATATGAATGCGGACGACATTGAGACGATAAAATAGATCTTCCCGAAAGGATTGATTTTCCACTTCCTCTTCGAGTCGTTTGTTCGTTGCAGCGAGAATGCGAACATCACTGTGGAGAGTCTGGTTGCCCCCGACGCGGGAAAATTCCCCACTCTGTAGCACCCGGAGAAGTTTGCCCTGCACTTCGAGCGGCATGTCTCCAATCTCGTCCAAAAAGAGGGTTCCTCCGTCACACTGCTCAAAACGCCCGACCCGCTGACTCACTGCTCCGGTGAAAGCGCCCTTTTCGTGCCCGAAGAGTTCACTCTCCAAAAGGTTACTCGGAATCGCGGCACAGTTGATCGCAACATATTCCGCCTTTGCACGCCGGGAAAACTTGTGGATTGCGTTGGAGACGACCTCTTTTCCCACTCCACTTTCCCCTGTGATAAGAACGGGAGCATCGGCTCGGGCGACACGTCCGATGAGCTTGTAGACATCCTGCATTGCCGGCGAACGACCAATGATGAGATCGTCACTCGGCTGGGGAGGAGCGAGAGAGTCGGACTGCGAGCGAGTTTCGACAGAGCGCATTTGCTCAGCAGCCTGGAGGGCCCGTTCAGCGACTGGGCGAAGCTCAAAATTCACAGATTCCCGGCGCAAGACATCAAATGCCCCAAGTCGCATAGATTCGATTACTGCGTTGGTCGAGTGAACCATCCCGTTTAAAATCACCATGGCATTCGGGTTCGACATCCGCACTCGCTTCAACAACTCGACTCCATCGATCGGGCGAAGCAGAAATTCGGCGATGAGCAGGTCCGCTTTGTGATCGGTAAAAAGTTTCAACGCCTCCTCGGAGGACTGCGTCGTGAAAACCTCGACAGTCTCGGCTTCCAGATGACGAGCGGCCCAGTCGAGGAAATCCGGATCGTTATCCGCGATAACGACCGTTTGTTTTTGGGAGTCTTCCATATAGGGTTGAATCAAAATGCGCCAAGAACTGTTCCTGCGGTTCCCGGCGCTTCCGGTGCCGACAGTAACACAATCCTCCCGAGTTTCCCGCTACATTTTCTCCCATGAAATACCACGAAATCCCTTCGGCCTTATTTCGTAAAAACCGCCTGAAGCTCATCACCTTGCTGCCGGAGAACTCGATTGCTGTTTTCCATTCTGCCGATCTCCCCTGGCGCAGTGCGGATGGCACGATGCCCTTTCTCCAAAGTTCCGACCTCTTTTACCTGAGCGGGATCGATCAGGAGGAGACGATCTTGCTCCTCGCACCCGGTCACCCCGATCCTGCACTCCGGGAGGTGCTCTTTGTGCGGGAAACCTCTGACCTGATCGCAATCTGGGAGGGACACAAGGTCACTCGAACGGAAGCCGAGGAACTTTCGGGCATCTCGACCGTCCGATGGACGAGCGAATTCGAGGCCATCCTCCGGCGAGTGATGCGGATCGTGGATACAGTCTATCTGAACCACAATGAACATTCCCGTTCCGGTAGCCCGGTAAATTTCAGCCTCGACGACCGCTTTCGGCGTCATTGTCAGGATCTCTACCCTGATCATCGCTATTGCCGGGTCGCTCCGCTGATGCATGGTCTCCGTGTTGTCAAAGAAACGGAAGAAATCGCTCTGACCGCTACAGCCTGTGAGATCACCGCAAAGGGGTTTGATCGGGTTTTGAAATTCGTCCGCCCCGGTATCTTCGAGTATGAGATCGAAGCGGAGTTCCTGCACGAGTTCGTCCGCCACGGATCACGGGGATTTGCCTATCAGCCCATTATTGCCTCGGGTGGTAATGCGAATATTCTGCATTACATTTCCAACGATCAAGTCTGCCGCGACGGGGACCTCCTCCTCATGGATGTGGCGGCGGAATACGCAAACTACAACTCGGATCTCACTCGCACGATTCCCGTGAACGGGAAGTTTTCCCCCCGGCAGCGAGCCGTCTACGACGCAGTCCTCCGCATCCTCCGTCTCTGCATTGATTCGCTGATCGTCCCAGGGAAACATTTGCGCAAGGAATACCATCCCGAAGTCGCCCGGGCGATGGAGGACGAACTCATTTCTCTCGGTTTGATCGACGCTCAAGTAGTTGCAAAAGAACGATCCACCGAAAACCTAGCCGAGGAAAAACGAGCCTATCGCAGGTACTTTATGCACGGCGTCTCTCACAGTCTCGGGCTCGACGTACACGATGTTGCACCGGCAGAAACGGTCTTTGTCGAAGACATGATCGTGACGGTAGAACCGGGCATCTATCTCCCTGAGGAAGGGTTTGGCATTCGCCTCGAAAACGATATCATTGTCAAAAAAAGCGGCAACATCGACCTCATGGCTTCGATTCCAATCGAAGCAGAGGAGATTGAATCTCTCATGGCCGCAAAGGCCTGACAAGAATCGAAAA
Source organism: Verrucomicrobiales bacterium (assembly GCA_018058245.1). Lineage (GTDB taxonomy): Bacteria > Verrucomicrobiota > Verrucomicrobiia > Verrucomicrobiales > DEV007 > Arctic95D-9. Next base: position 6,670 of record JAGPCC010000006.1, on the reverse strand, counting down.
TCACTATGTCATCCTCCAGTAAAAATATCGTCCTTCGAGAAGTCAGCCTGCACTTTCTCCCTGTGGAGATGCGAGTCCCTCTCAAATTCGGCAATCAGGTGCTCAGCTCTGTCACCTGTGCCCGCGCTCGGGTCGTGGTTGAGGGTCATGCAGGAAAAACCGCCACCGGTTGGGGGGAGACACCACTCTCGGTCGGTTGGGTCTGGCCTTCATCGATTGACTACGAAGAGCGTCACACCGCAATGAAGGACTTCACCATCCTCATCGCAAAAACTCTCAATCAGTGGACCGAATCAGGCCACGCCATGGAGCTGGGGTATGATTTCATAGAACACCAACTGCATCGCTTGCAGGATGATTTTAATACATATCGCGCCCCGGAAGCTGCTCTGCCACACCTTGCCGCACTCGTTTGTTTTTCCCTCTTTGACATTGCGATCCACGATGCCTATGGGAAACTCCACGACCGACCCGTATATGAGACGTACAACGGGGAATTTCTCTCCCGGACGCTCGCTGACTTTCTCGAACCACTCGCCGGTGCGACTTCCTTCGAGGGGAAATATCCTGCCGATTTTCTCGTGGCAAAACCTTCTCTCAAAGTTCCTGTTTGGCATCTCGTGGGCGGGCTAGATCCACTCAGTGAAGACGAACTTACCGGGAGTGAACCGCAGGACGGATATCCGACCACGCTCATCAACTGGATTCGCGAAGACGGACTCGATTGTCTCAAGGTAAAGTTGCGTGGCAATGACGCGACCTGGGATTACGACCGCCTTGCAAAGATCGGCCGCATTTCCCGAGAAACAGGGGTGACGTGGCTCACTACAGACTTCAATTGCACTGTGACAGACCCGACTTATGTGAATGACATTCTCGACCGACTCATCCTCGAAGAACCTGTCACTTATCAAAAAATTCTTTACGTGGAACAACCATTTCCTTATGACCTGGAAGCAAATCGCATCGACGTGCGCAGTGTTAGTGCACGGAAACCCCTCTTCATGGATGAGAGTGCGCACGACTGGAGATATGTGCGACTCGGCCGGGAACTTGGCTGGACTGGAGTTGCTCTGAAAACGTGCAAAACTCAGACCGGTGCCCTCCTCAGCCTCTGCTGGGCAAAAGCTCATGGGATGACTTTGATGGTGCAGGATCTGACCAATCCCATGCTCGCCCAGGTTCCCCATTTTCTCCTCGCAGCCCATGCCGGAACTATCATGGGAGTGGAATCTAATGCGATGCAATTCTACCCCGAAGCAAGCGCTCCAGAGCGGAAGATCCACCCAGGACTTTACCGCAGGCAACAGGGTATCCTCGACGGGTCAACCCTGTCTGGTCCCGGTTTTGGGTACCGCGTCGACGAGATCCAAAGGGAACTCCCCGACGCCGTTTTTGGATGATCAAAAATCGTTTTGTAGAACAATGCGATGAGAGGGACTCTCCTTCTCCAACTTTTCAAAGGCTTGGTTGATTTCGGACATCGGCATGATTTCCGTCTTTGGTGCGATCCCGTGCCGGGCAGCAAATTCTAACATTGTAAGAATGTTGGAGGGACTGCCGGTAGGGGACGCTCCGATGGAGGCTTCCTTCCCGATCAGGGCGAAAACAGAACTTTGAACTTTCGGAGCCGCTCCAACGAGATGTATTTTTCCTTTGGGGCGAAGTGCGGCGATGTATTTTCTCCACTCGAGTTCGACATTCACCGTGGAAAGAATGAAATCGAAACGATCCGCCGCCGCATCGAGTTGGTCCCCATTTTTCGAATTGATAAAATGATCCGCCCCAAGACGTCGAGCCTCCTCTTCTTTGTTGGGATTAGTGGAAATAGCGGTCACTTCACAACCCCATTTATCAAGAAACTGTAAAGCCATGTGGCCGAGTCCGCCGATTCCGATGACCGCAACCCGGTCAGTCGGTTTTACGTCACGAATAATGATGGAACTAAAAACGGTAATCCCGCCACAAAAGAGTGGGCCGACCGCAGCGGGATCCAAAGCCTCGGGCAAAGGAAACACCCACCGGGCACTCGCTCGCACTTTTTCCGCGAATCCTCCAGGACGATGCACGATGGTCGCGGTGGAAGTGGCGCAAAGATGCTGATCACCAGAAAGACACGATAAACATTCTCCACAACTGGAAGCAAACCACCCCAGACCCACTTTTTGCCCGATTTTCAGATGAGAAATATTTTCTCCCAGAGCCGCGATTCTACCCGAGACTTCGTGTCCTGGGACAAAAGGAAATTCAGTGATTCTCCAGTCATTTCCGAGCATGCTGAGATCACTGTGGCAGAGGCCACAATAATCGACATCGATTTCCACTTCGGAGGATCCCAACTCACCAGGTTCATATTCGAAAAGCTCCAACTTCCCAGCTGGTGATTTTGCAGTGTAGGCTTTGATGGTCATATCGTATATTGTTCCGATGCGTTACGCATTCGCTTTGCCGATTGGTCGGGAAACGATTGAAACAAGCTCTCATGGAACCTTTTTTTCTCAAATTTCTGCCGATATCTGATTCATGAACCCTTTCCTTGTTATTATGGGCGTCTCCGGATGCGGAAAATCAACCATTGCCGAACGTCTCGCCAGTGAAATCGGCGGCGTTTTTCTGGAAGGAGACGACTTTCACCCACCGGAAAACAAAGCCAAAATGGGAGCTGGCATTCCGTTGCAAGACAAAGACCGTTGGCCTTGGTTTGACAGACTGGTTCATGAGGCGAAGAAGGTCATTGCCCTTGGGAAGACTCCCGTTCTCGCCTGCTCTGCTCTGAAGCAGGAATATCGAGAGTATCTTTTCCGCGATTTTTCGGACTTCCGACTCATCTATCTCGCCGGTTCCTTCGAACTCATCAAAGGCAGAATGGACGCGAGGGAACACGAATACATGACCTCAGATCTGCTACGCAGCCAATTCGCTGCCCTTGAGGAACCTGCTCCCGCGCCGACACTCATCACCCTCTCGATCGAAGATTCCCCCGAGGAAATCCTCGAATCGATCCGAGACTGGCTCCTTCCGCTTTAAATCTCCGATGGGAAAAATCCTGTTCATTCGTGGGGGCGCTGTAGGAGATTTTATCCTCACGATGCCATCGATCCGACTCGTCCGCGAGACCTTGCCTGAAACGGAAATCGAGATTCTGGGTTACCCAGCTATCGCCAGCCTCGCTACCGCCGCCAGACTGGCAGACCGTGTCCTAGCAGACCGCGTCCTAGCAGACCGCATCCTAGCAGACCGCATCCGATCTATCGAAGACGCTCGTCTCGCTACTTTTTTTGCGCCGGGAGCAAAACTCGACCCCGATTGGTGCGCCTATTTTGCCGGGTTTGATGTCGTGATCAGTTACCTCTACGATCCGGATGGATATTTTGCGGGCAATCTTGCGGTAGCAGGTGTCAAAACACTCGTGACTTGTCCTTTTCGACCCGACGAAAGCGAACCACACATTCCAGCAGCAGTTCAATTTGCACGTCCTCTGGAACAGCTTGCCCTCTTTCTGAGCGATGTAACCCTCGATCTCGATTATCCTGGCGATTACCCTCGGGAGAGACTTGTTTCCGATTCCGAATCAGGAGCAATCATTGCTCTCCATCCTGGAAGTGGCAGTCCGAAAAAGAACTGGAGCTTTGAATCCTGGGTGCAGGTTCTTCAGGAAATCCATCGAAAAGCTCCTGAGACGCGTTTTTTGATCACCAGTGGCGAAGCAGAGGAATCGGTCATCGGAGAGTTTCTCGCCCTCCTGAATGGCTCTACGGTCCCGTATCGGCATCTCCATGGTTTTTCCCTCCCCGATCTTGCGGCGGTGTATCGCAAGGTCGATTTCTATTTGGGGCACGATAGTGGGATCTCTCATCTCGCGGCAAGTGCCGGTGCGCCCGGACTTTTGCTTTTTGGTCCGACTTGTCCTGGAATCTGGGCACCGGTCTCGTCGAAGATGAAAACGCTCCAATCTCCCGATTATTCTCTAGCGGGAATCAAAGTGTCTGAGGTGCTTGCCGCGATCAGTTTTGAAAGTTATCCACACGCTCTTAGAAGATAATTATTTTTTAGGAAAGGGTTTTATCTTCTTCTAGTCGTGAATAACTGTGAAACTTGGCCATAAGTCACTCTATCTAAATGGATCACGTAGGATCTTGAAATGTGAAAAGAGTGGCGTAAACCCGTGTCATATCTCTCACTGTGGGAGAATAACTTCGAGTTGTTGGGATTTGTCCCCGCTTCTTCGCAGGTTATTCACAGAGTTTTTCAGGGGCCGAAACGGGTGTTTCTTTCTCCCATTTTTGATCACGAAGGGCTTCCACAGCAGCAGCGGTTTCTGCCTCTTTTTTGCTGTTGCCAGATCCATTTCCTAGGGTGATGCCTTCCCATTTTACTTCGGAGAGGAAGATTTTGAGATGATCTGGTCCTTCTTGACCGATGATGCGATAGGTCGGACTCGCGGGAGTGATTGCTTGGAGGATTTCCTGCAATTGACCTTTCGGATTGATTTCTTCCGGTTGGGCAAAGATGGGGTCGATGAGATGACTGAGATTGTCGAAGAGGAAGGTTCGAGCGGCGATGAATCCACGGTCGATGTAAATGGCCCCGAGGAGTGCTTCAAAGGCATCGGCGAGATTGGAAGGCCGTTCCCGTCCGCCGTTGGAAAGTTCGCCTTTTCCGAGACGAAGATATTTTCCTAATTCGATCTCATTCGCGAAGGCGCAGAGGGCTTCGCGGGAGACGAGGCGGCTACGGATTTTGGTGAGTTGCCCTTCCGCTTGTTGTGGAAAACGCCGGAATAGTTCATCCGTGAAGATGAGCTGGATGACGGCGTCACCGAGATACTCAAGGCGTTGGTTGTCCGCCTGACTTCGTTTTGTCTCGTAGGCGAGGCTCGGATGAGTGAGTGCTTCGAGGAGCAACGCTGGATCCATGAACTGATAGCCAATTTTTTCCTCAATTGGATCCATAACAAAAGGATGATTGTTTAATCCGGTGGATTCCTCGTCTCGAATGAAGACTTTTCGGAGACTTGTAAGAGAAAAAGTTGAAATGGGGTGGCTGACGGGGCTTGAACCCGCGACAACCGGAATCACAATCCGGGGCTCTACCACTGAGCTACAGCCACCATTTCGAGATCGGCAAACCCGAAGGCCAGACCGAGCAGAGTCGGGAAAGTAGAGCAATTGGGTTCCTTTTCCACCGGAAAATGAGGACTCCTTGCAAATTCGACCATTTTGCCGGAACCTCGACAAGAATGAGCATGAGTCCTTTTGATCCCGAATGGCGGCCGGTAGCATTCAAAGAATGGCAATTGGTGGCCGAAGCAATCGCCTCAGGCGAACAATCTGTGATCTTGCGAAAAGGGGGAATCTCTGAGGGAAAAGCGGGATTTCAGTGGCTTCATGATCGCTTTTTTCTGTATCCGAGTCTCTTTCACGAGCAGGCACAGCAGGTCAAACCGCTCCCCGACGGCTCTCTTCGAATCCTCCCGACCTCTTTGAATTCGGAAGAAGAAGGTGCCGATGTCGTTTTCTCCGTTTATGTCGAGACAAAAGCTACGGGCAGACTAACCGATTGGAAGGAAGTGCAACGACTTGCACCCTACCATATCTGGAACGAGGAAATCATCCGCGAACGGTTCGAATGGGGTGATGAACCTGGCATTTCCTATGCGATCGTGGAGGCAGTCCATCTGACCGATCCTTGGATTTTAGTGAATCGAAAAACTTTCGGTGGATGCCGTTCCTGGTTTGGTCTTCCGTCAGAGGAAGGGGGAGGATGGTTTGATCGGCTCAAAACGGGTCGTAAAGTTACGAATCGTTGCGGAACGCCTGAATGGTTGATTTAGATTGGCAAATGCCTCTCGGTACGGTTTCATAAGAAGATTTTTCTCCCCACTATCATGTTACCCGAAGTCGAGAAGCTCCTCCGTGTCCAGCACCACGATCAAAAGGTCAAATCCATCGACAAGGAGCTGAGTGGAATACCGATTGAGGAAAAAGACATCCGAGAGCGACTCATCGCAGATACGGAATCGGTCGAAGCGGCGAAGTTGGAAATGCAGCACACCGAGGTTGCGATTAAAAATCTCGAAATCGACGTCGCAACTCGTCGGGATTCCATCGGGAAGCTGAAAGTCCAGCAGTTTGAGACCCGCAAGAACGAAGAGTTCCAACGAATGGGAAAGGAAATCGAACGTTACACGGCAGAAATTAGCGAACTCGAAGATCGGGAAATGATCTTGATGGAAAAAGCTGACGGACAAAAAAAGATTCTCGATGTAGTTCGCGCAAAACTTGTAGAAAGTGAAACCGCCGTGGTGGAAGAGATCGAAGATCTCGCGGATCTGGCCAAAAAACTGAAATCTGATCGGGACAACGAACTGGCAGAACGGGCGAAACACGCCGAAGCGGTCGAAGAGGAGGTCATCGACAACTACAATCGCCTTTTTAAATCAAAAAACGGCATGGCAGTGGTCGGGCTGGTCGATGAAGTATGCCAAGGCTGCCACATGAAGGTGGTGCGTGCGACTGTCGTAGAGGTCAAAGCGGAAAACGGGCTCGCTCACTGCGAAAACTGCGGCCGGATCCTTTACTGGTGGACAGACGACAGTGTCGGGAAGAATCGCGGAGACTATTGATTTTCCATTCTTCAGAACCACGGAAACCCGGTGCGCTATCGTAAC
>JAGPCC010000134.1 GCA_018058245.1 Verrucomicrobiales bacterium | reverse complement strand
CGGATTTACAAATCCTACTCGTGGTCGGGAGCGGCGGGACCGAGGAATATACAAAGACGTTTCAGGAAACGGCAGCGCTCTGGATCGAAGCAGCGGAAAAAGCCGGTGCCGCGATAGAAGTGATCGGTCTACCCGATCCAGCGGGAATTGTTGTCCCTCCGCCCACAAACACTGCGGAACAAATCCGGGAGGCAATCGCGGCGGAAACGTCGCCCGAGCTCTGGGTAGTCCTGCTCGGGCACGGAACCTTCGACGGCCGTACCGCCAAATTTAATGTGCCAGGGCCGGACTTTACCGATACGGAGCTCGCCGAGTGGCTCGCCGTTTACAAAGGGGAGCTGACGCTCATCAACACCGCTTCTGCGAGCGGGTCCGCGATCCGACAAGTCTCCCAACCGGGACGGATCGTGATCACCGCAACCAAGAATGAAGGAGAGATTTTCTTCACTCGCTTTGGGAAATTTTTTGCCGAAGCCGTCCATGGAGATCCCGCCGCTGACCTCGACAACGACAAACAGATCTCGCTCCTGGAATCGTTTCTTTTTGCCTCGAAACAAGTCGAACAATTCTACAAAGCGGACGAGCGCCTCGCGACGGAACACGCCCTCCTCGATGACAACGGAGACGGTCTCGGCTCCCGTGCAGAATGGTTCGAAGGAACGACCCCGACCCAAGCTCCTTCGGACACTGCAGAACCAGATGGAGATCTTGCAAATCAAAAGGTTCTCGTGAAGAACGCCTTCGAACGTCTCCTCTCCACCGAGCAGCGGAACCGCCGGGATGGACTGGAGCGGAAGGTCGTAGAACTGCGTCGGTCAAAAGCTTCACTTGATGAAAAGGCATACTACCAGCAACTCGAGACCGCCCTGCTGGAACTCGCGCGACTCTATGAAGAAGTGAAAAAACATTCCTCCACCCAATGAAAGCGATCACCTCCTTTCGACAGCGCTCCCGGCTGGCCAGCGGAGGACGTGTTTTTACGGCTTTGCTTTTTGTATGCCTTGCCGGCCTGGCATTCTTTGTCGCGATCGAACCACTTTGGATGAAGTGGGCCGTCTTTGGCGGGGCTCTTGTCGGCCTCCTCATGACAGCGCTCTGGACCGCACAAGAAGGCGTCGAGGAATCCGTCGAGGACGACCTCGTCGAGATCGCGCGGCGGGCGATGAAGACGGAAGCAACCCGCCTCGATGAAAAGCGGCAAGGCCTTGAAAAAGTGCTCATGGCCTACGGGGAATGGATGGAGTTCCCCGATTTCCAAACTCTCCAGGCGATAGACTGGAAAGACGAAGCCCACCTCACGATGGACAGCCGCGTCGCATCGCTCATCGAAGATGAATCGGACCTTGTACTCCAACGTTTTTCCCAAGGAGTCTACTGGTCGAACGGAAAATTTGAAGCGAAACTCCTCCTCCTCGACCTCGCTTCCTTTACCGAGTCCATCGCCCGGATCTATCGTCCCGATTCAGAACTTCCCCTTCTCGAACTCAATCTGGAGAGCCTGTTCAAAGCAGTAAACCGCGCTTCACTGCAAATCATCCTGCTTCTCGAAGAACTTCCCATCCTCGAGGTGAAAGAAATGAACCTGCGAAAGGTCTCCGAGAATATCCGCACCGCGAGCAAGGTCTACCAGAAATATGAAGAACTGCAGCCCTACCTGAAACCAGTCCGGTATCTCTGGCATGGAAGCAAGATGTTCATGATGGCAAACCCCCTCCTCGCGGCGGGGTGGATCGCCGGATCCGAACTGATCTGGAAAGGGGGCAAACACCTCGGGAAAAAGGCGATGGATGCCTATCTTCTCAGCCTCGTGAGGCAAACCCTCGGCATCATCGCTTGGGAAACGGCGGGGGTCTACGACTCCACCCACCGGTATCGCAGTCCCGACTGGATCTACGGAGTCGAACTCGCTCACCTCTTGAGCATCTTTGAGACGACTCAGAAAGTTCTCCGCGAAGCATTCTGCGAGCTCGGGCGTCTCCCCTTACGAAGTACCTACGATCGGATTTTCCTCTATCGATGCATCGCCCAGAATGCGAGTCCGAAACCGAAGCATTTTGCCCAGCCGGGGCTTCTCAAAATCGAAACAAGGCAGACGATTTATGACAGATTGGTTTTGTTCTACGAAAAGAACATTGCAGACTCTGGAACGGCGGATGAAGAGAAGGCCCTGAAATGGAGAGTTACGGTGAAAGACCGACTCGAACTCTAACGCGGTGCCAAAATGTCATGATGTGAGGGTCACTCCCCTAGATTTGGTGAATTTCTAGAGCAGTGCGGGAAAATTCTTGTTCACGACGCTTGTGATGAGATTGCGGTGCGGTTCGTAGGTCGTTTCAACACTGTGAATGGGACCGATCATCTTCGTGAGCAGGGCAGAGTGTATTCATCCTTCCGGTAGACGAACTTTCCGGCGAGACATTTCACGCAGAGGGTGGGTTGCCATTCGAGGCCCTCCCCTTTCACTTGTCTGGGTAGACCATCCCCGGAGGAGGCCCAGAGGAGTATCCTCTCGCGGGGACACCTTCCTGCTTCACAAACTCCGACGTGACTTCCTCTTCTGGAACGTTGATCGGATTACCACCCGGATCAACCAGCCTGACGGTCACAAAAATCGTCAAGGCACGTTTGGTAGTCTGGCTCGAACTGGAACGGAAGCCCCGACCAATCACCGGCAAGTCGCCCAGAAAAGGAATCTTGTCTTCGGTGTCCGCGACGGACTCACCGTGGAAGCCACCAATCGCAATCGTCTGTCCGTCCCACACGGAAACATTGGTCGTCTCTTTAATCGCATCAAACACCGGCATCAGAATCTCGTTCGGAGTCACCACAGAAGGAGCTCCATTGATTTGATATGCCGAATTGAGAATCGGAGTTCCATAATTGATGAAACCGGAAAACTCCGAGAAATCCATCAGGACATTGACATTGATCGTGCGGTTATCGGAAGATACGGTCGGTTCGACTTCGATCACCTTGCCCAAATTGCGGGTCTCGAAGGCAGTCGGGGTAGCCGGAGTCGCTGGGAAAATCGGATCCGACGGACCCGTGTAAATCACATTGCCAATAGTTACCTGCCCGAAAGTGTTCGGGATTTCCGGTGGATCGTATTCGGTGGGATAGATAAACTCACGGACCTGTTCCAGCTTCGCTAACTGCCCCGGCACGACGGAAACATACGAGTCACAAAGCAGATCGGAACCTTTCATCTGACTGAGGGCTCTCAAGACCACTTGGAACTGCGGGTCGGTAAAGACTCCTGCAACCGAAAAAACGCCGGGGGCTACGGAACTCGCCGGTGAGGGAGAATCTCGATTGAGGGCATTATCAATCCCATTGGCAACGGCCGCTCCTCCGTTCCTCAAACCACTGGTCACAGGAAAGGTTCCCACCGGGCCAGACGGTCCATTGAACGGGAAATTCGCAGCATCAGTGGGAATGGAGGCATTCCCATCGGTTCCGCCGCCAAAGAAAACTCGTGGGGAAGACCCCAGATTCGACTGTCCCAAAAGAAAATCGAGGCCCGCTTGTTGTAAGGCGACAGACTCGATCGAGATCATCTTCACATGGATTTGCACCATTTTGGGGCTGACGTCTTTTGCTGCCTGGACAATGTAATCAATCGTCTCCATCTGCTGCGGCGTATTTCGCACCAGAAGTGAATTGGTCGCAGCCATATACGTCGCACTGGCACCAGCACTGAACTGGACACCGCGCTCCGCCAGAAACTCCTGGGCGCTGATCCGTTTCACGGGAGCACCACCCCCCGCGCCGCCGGATGCCGGTGCCGCAAAAGGATCTGTCACGGCACCTTCTGCTGCCCCCTTCCCTCCACCACTCGTCAGAAAGCCGGCAGGTACGGTGTAGACCCTTGAAATCAAAACCCCACTCTCGTCCAGATTCTCCGGAATGATCCGCACGGCAAAGTTGTCGATACGGTAGGTCATCTTCACCTGCTGGGCCACATACTTGATCGCCACTTCTAGCGGCACGTTCGCGAGCTTCACACTGAGCTGCCTTTTTGAAGCGTCCTCCCCATTCGGCAATCCCGAAGAATCAATCACCAAATTCACGCCCTTTTTCTGCGGATTGATCTCAGCAGCATCTAGTTCCTGTGCCTTTTGAATGAGAAAATCGACCACTTCTCCGAGTGTCGCCGCGCTGAACTCGAGATTCGGGATCGAGATCTGCTTCATCTTCTGCTCCAGACTGATACGCCCGCTGTCGGCGACACCCTCCTCATTGATCTTGAAGTTGGCGCTATCGAGCACGATAGGCACGGGACTCTCCCAACCAGCGGCCACTTCAGCGAGCTTCTTGGCCCGAGTGTGATCGTAGGCCGCATCGTAATAATTCATCCGATAGCGTTCCACTTCTTCCAATCCTCGACGTGCCGCACTATTGAACGCATCGGCAGCAAGAACTTGATTGAAAGTCCGTTCGGCTCGGTCGTAGTCACCCAGTTCCAGAAAGCCCTTTGCGAGGATGAGCTTACTCTTTACCAACTCCATGTTCCGGAGATGCTGGGGCGTAGTCGCCATGTTGTAGCGATCGTCCCGGTTCTTCAGATCCTCCCGCATCTTGCGAACTTCGGGATCGATCACAAAATCTTCGATGCCGCCCTGCTCGGCAAGTAGGACAATGTCGTCGAGTGTCTTCTCCGATTCCGCCCACTTGGCATCCCCCGCGAGTTGGACGGCGTAATTATAGGCGGCGGATTGGTAGCGTTTGAAGAAAACGAGGCGCTGGCTTGCCACTGCCGGGACATCGGGAATCGTCTCGAAGGCGGCTTTAAAATTATCCATCGCCTCCCCGTAGGACTGGTCGGCGTAGGCCCGAGAACCCGCCGTAAATAGAGTCTGTGAAGCGGTGACCCGCTCCTGCCTGCGCTGCGCCTCTGCCGCCGCAGCACCTGCGATCCCGCCAGGGGCTCCTGCGCTACCGGATTCGTTCTCACCAGCGAACCCACGCGGATCGAGCGACGAAGTGACGCTCAGCGCCACCGCGAAGGTCAAAAACCGCTGGAGAGCGATGGATTTCTGTAAGAATCGTAGCACGGATGAATCTCGATTGTAAAATTGCAAGTTCCTGAATCGGTGATCTTAGCAGCAGACCGGCCAATACCGCAAGCACGGAATTTTCCCCTGCAATTCTCTCCATCGAGAGAAAAGCCTCCCGACTCGATCAATCTCTCGATCCCGGAGTCAATTTCAGCGTCATTTCCTCCCCATTGCGCAGCACCGTGATGGTCGTTTCCTTGCCCACTTTCAGATCTGCCATCGCATCGGTATAGTCGTAGATATTCAGGATATTTTTCCCACCGAGGCCGACGATGACATCGCCACCGAGCACTCCGGCGACACCGGCGGGACCTTTTTCAGATACTCCGCTCAGCTTCACTCCCGTGATATCGCCCTGACTGTAGTCCGGGATCGTCCCTAAATAGACTCGGAATCCCCGGGAACCTTTGTTTTTGGGAGGATCGACTTTTAAATACTTTGGTGCCTCGCTGTCGATCGCGAGTCCGCGAGTAATCAGCCCCATGAGCCGTGCGATCTTCACGGCTCCTTCGTAGTTGATCTTATCCGCGGTGTCTCGAGGAGTGTGATAGTCCTCATGGGCTCCGGTGAAGGCACTCAGGATGGGCACTTTCCGCAAGTAGAAATTCGTTGCATCCGTTGGCAGATAAGTGTCCGACTGGAGCGTGATGGGAAGCCCGATGGGAGCATTCCGGCTCTCAATTGCACTCTTCCAGTAGTCACTCGAACCGATTCCTTGGAGGACCAGCGATTCCTTCAGCCGACCGATCATGTCCATATTCAGATAGGAGGACAATAAGAGGCCAAGAGGCGCATTTTCGTCGCCCAGAGTTTTTTTTGCGAGCTCCCTGACAAAGTAGGACGAACCGAGCAGCCCGATCTCCTCCCCGGACCAAGCCGCAAAGACCACGTCGCGTTTCAGATCCAATTTTCCCTGTTTCCGCTGGTCCGAAAGGTACTCGGCGATCTCAAGGAGGCCCGAGACACCAGAGGCATTGTCATCTGCCCCGTGGTGGATTTGATTCTTTTCATCCTCACGAGCGAGAGAACCCGGCCCCGCTTCCGCCCCGAGGTGATCGATGTGTGCCCCGATCGCCACCGCAGGATTCGGGTGAGGACCAGTTTCCCCGGCGGAGAGAATGCCGATCACATTGCGACCTTTCCGCACCTCCTGCTCGACATCAATGACCGTTGATAGCTTCACCTCCGGAATCTCAAAACCCTCCACCATGTCCCCCTTGTCGAGAGTTGTTTGCAAAACTTTCAAATCCTTCCCTGCCCCGGCAATGAGCCGTGCCGCCATCTCGGTCGACATGCTGATTGCGGGAATCCCCGAGTCGGCCAGAGAAGCATCGAATTGCATCGGAATGAGATCTTCCTCCACTTTTGCATTCGGTCCCGAGACAAAGATGATCCCTGCCGCGAATTTGCGGCGAGCCAGCGTCGCTTTGTGGCGCAGGCGAGAAAACCGCTGCATTTGATCGCGTAGTTCTTTCGGAGCATCTTCTGGAACGTAGCGCAGGACCATGACCCACTTGCCCTTCACATCGAGGTGAAAATAATTGGTGTAGGACTCCCCGCCTTTTTCGTCCGGGACTTCCAGTCCATATCCCGCAAAGACGATCTCCGTTTCCTTGAGCTGCCCTGCTTTCGAAAAGGAGATCGGCCGCCAGTCCTTTTCGACCAGGCCCTCACTGGATTTTCCTTTCTCCGTGAGAGTTAGCAAACTTTTGGGTCCGACCGCCACACCGGCGGTGAAGTCAAAGGATTGAAAGTAGGTCCCATCATCCCCACCGGGTTGAAGGCCCCACTTTTGAAAATAGGTTGCCACATGACCCGTCGCCGCGATTTCCCCCGGCGATCCAGTCAGACGCCCCTGCAATTCATCCGAAGCGAGATATTCCAGATGTTTCCGGAGATCGACCGCATTGATATCCGGCGTCGTCGCAAACGTCGTCACCTCTGGGGCTGCTGCCGTTGCAGGTACTGCTGCGGGTACGGGTGCCGTTGTGGGTCCAGCTTTCACTGCTGCCACCGCCGGGCCAGCCACGCTTGCCGGACTCGCTCCGAGCAGTGCCATCGCCGCCTCATGATTCCAGTTTGCGAGGAAGATCTGGGACTGCCCCCCCGGGGTGCGATTTGTCGTCCAGGACAAGGTTTTCCCATCAGGTGAAAAGGTCGGCAATCCATCAAACCCGGTCGTGTAAGTGACTCTTACCGGTTCCTTACTCCCCTTTGCGTCGACCAGATAGAGTTCAAAATTCTCGAACCCATGTTTGTTGGTCGCGAAAATCAAATACTCTCCACTGGGGTGAAAATACGGAGCCCAGGACATCGCACCCATTCTCGTGACGGCACGCTGGTCGGACCCGTCGAGATTCATCGTGTAGATCTCCGCCGTGAGTCCCTCCCGATCAAAACGACGCCAACAGATCTTTTTCCCGTCCGCACTGAAGAAAGGGCCGCCATCGTACCCATCCGCAGTCGTGAGCCGCTTCCCATTCGATCCGTCTGCATCGGAGAGATAGATCTCCATAGGGAATTTCTTATCCAACTTAAAGGCCTTTTGATCCTGCTCCCCCATCGAGCCGTCATAGGCCTGACGGTTCGAGGCAAAAACCAGTTTGGTTCCGTCCGGGGAAAACGCTCCCTCGGCATCGTATCCTTCCGTTTTGGTAAGATTGACGTTCTCGCCCGTCTCCAAATTGTGAGAGTAAATCTCAAAGGCGGCGTCGTAGTCCCAAGTGTATTTCCTCGCCTTGCCCGACTCTCGCTCTGCATATTCCGCCTTTTGTTGCTCCGCAGAATCAGCGTCGGCGTGAGTTGAGGCAAAAAGGACATGCTTCCCGTCCGGATGAATCCAGGCACAGGTCGTTTTCCCCATGCCGGGAGAGATCCGCTCCGTATCTCCTGTTTCGAGATCGAGCAGATAAATTTGATAGAACGGATTTCCCTTTTCCCGTTCACTCTGGAAGACCATCTTTGATCCGTCCCCGGAAAAATATCCCTCTCCGGCACGGATTCCCTCAAACGTGAGTTGTCGTATCCCGCCAAGCAACTTTGCCTCCGACGCAGCAGCCGGGATCTCTTCGGCAAAAAGTTCACCGCTTAGAAAACAACCCAGAATCGCGACCCAACAGGGTAAGAGACGGGCCCGAACCCTCTTCAGTGGAACAAAAACGGAAAAAAAGGAGTCAGCCATAATAATAGAACGTTGATTCACGCGGCAATGCGGGTCAAACAAGAACCAGCACGGATGCATGGTAGATTGAAAGAGACGCTACCGCGTTCAAACATTCCTTTCCATGGCTGAATCCTGTATCGTCACCCGCTTTGCCCCGAGTCCGACTGGCCATTTGCACAAAGGACACGCTTACTCGGCCCTTGCCGCCTATTCCTTTGCCCGCGAACATGGTGGACGTTTCCTTCTCCGCATCGAAGACATCGACCCTGGACGCTGCCGCCCCGAACACATCGATCAGATCTACGAGGATCTCCGCTGGCTCGGTCTTGAGTGGGAAATCCCCGTGCGAATCCAGAGTGAACACCGGGAAGACTACGACCAGACCGCCAAAAAATTGGAAGATCTCGACCTGCTCTACCCCTGTTTTTGCACCCGCAGCGAGATCCTGCGCGAAGCCGAACGTGCCGGATACGCCCCCCATGCAAACGACAGTCCCCTCTACCCTGGCACCTGCCGCGATCTGTCCCGGGCGGAGCAGGAAAAGCGAATCGCCACCGGAATTCCCTACTCCGTGCGCCTGAACCTCGAAAAGGCCCTATCGTGCGCCGACCGGGAACTTCTCTGGCAGGACACGGTCCGTGGGTCCGTCGTCGCTCGTCCCGATCTCCTCGGGGACACGATCCTCGTGCGAAAAGACATCGGCACGAGCTACCATCTCGCCGTCGTGACCGACGACGCCTTACAGGGCATCACCGACATCGTGCGAGGAATCGACCTTTTCGAGTCCACTCATCTCCATCGACTCCTCCAGGCGCTGCTGCACCTGCCAGTTCCTGTCTATCATCACCATGAGCTTCTCTCCGACGAGGCGGGAAATCGACTGGCGAAACGAAACCTTTCCGTTACCTTGAAGTCTCTCCGTGAAAGCGGAGTTCGTGCCGAATCGCTCCGAGAGGAATTCGGTTTGTAAAGCATCTGCCCCCGTAACCCCGTGACCTTTCAGACCATCGCCAAATCCGAAGAACTCGTTGAAGGAAGGGGCCGTCCCTTTTCCCTCGAAGGATATCGCATCGCTCTCGTCCGACATGAGGGAACAGTGTATGCGCTCGATGATCTCTGCCCGCACGCCGATGCGTCGATTGCCTTCGGACCGGTCGAAAACGGCTGCATTGCCTGTCCCTGGCACTACGCCGAATTCGATCTGAAAACCGGCGCAGTCCTCAGCGGTCCGTCACCGCGAGGCATCCGCACCTACCCCGTTCGAGAGATCGACGGCAGCGTGGAAATCTCCCTCGACGACGACGACTCCCCCGATTGAGAGATTTCCCGAATCCGGAGACACAAAGTGATTGACGTTCCTCCTCATCACTGGCACCTTTCAGGCCTGAATTTCCGCCCCCCTAGTGGGAGCGAATTCAAAACAAAAAGGTTAGGTGGCTGAGTGGTCGAAAGCACTTCTTTGCTAAAGAAGCGTGCCCCAAAAGGGTACCCAGGGTTCGAATCCCTGCCTGACCGTTTTTTGTTCCCAAAGAAGCCCGCATCCAACGGCCTCTTTTGTTTTCAGGGGATACTCCGGGTCCGATCACTTCCACCCGTACCCTCTGAAGGGCCAAAGGCCCGCCGTTATACCAGCTTGGGGCAACGCCCCAGGGTACAATTCGAAAACAATTTGGGAAGGACCAACGGCCCGCACCATTCCCCGGACTGAGAAGGCGGTCACCCACGAATGAGTTAACTCCTCGGTGCGTTCGCCTCTTGCCAGGCACCGCCAACGACCTGACCACTTAGACGTTGCAGCTGCTTGGATTAGCCGCAACTATACCTCTTCCCAATTTGGCCCCTGCCACATGTCCACCACGCCGAATCTGAATCCCGAACAGGTAGCCCGAGAGACCATCGACCAGATGCTCCAAGCTTCGGGGTGGGTAGTTCAGGACAAGGGCGGAATCAATCTCCACGACGGTCAAGGCCAGGCAATCCGCGAATTCACCACCGACTCCGGCCCCGCTGATTACGTCCTCTTTGTTGATCGCAAACCTGTCGGCGTCATCGAGGCCAAGAAGGAGAGCCTCGGCCAGAACATCACGACCGTCGAGGACCAGACCGGTGATTACGCCGCAGCGAAACTCAAATGGGTCCAGAATACCGGCATTCCGCTCCCCTTCCTCTACGAAGCCACAGGAATCATCACTCGATTCACCGACCAGCGCGATCCCAAGCCCCGCTCGCGCGAAGTCTTCAGCTTCCACCGCCCGGAAACCCTCCGGGAGTGGCTAGCCGGCGGTCCCTCCCTGCGCCGCCGCCTCCAGGACGACATGCCCGAGCTCGACTCCACCGGCCTGCGCGGCTGCCAGGTCAACGCCATCACCAAGCTCGACGTCTCCCTCGCCAAGGCCAAACCCCGCGCCCTCGTCCAGATGGCCACCGGATCGGGCAAGACCTTCACCGCCATTACTTCCGTCTACCGGCTGCTCAAGCACGCTCGGGTGAAGCGCGTCCTCTTCCTCGTCGATACCCGCAACCTCGGCGAGCAGGCCGAGCAGGAGTTCATCGCCTACACCCCCACCGACGACAATCGCCCCTTCACGTCCATCTACGCCACCCAGCGGCTCAGTTCGTCCCACGTTCCCGCCGACGCTCAGGTCTGCATCTCCACCATCCAGCGGATGTATTCCATCCTCCAGGGCCGGGAAATGACCGAGGGCGAGGACGAGTCCAACCCAGCGGAAGCCTCTTCCCTTCTGCCTTCTTCCTTCAAACTTCCTCCTTCCCCTCTCCCCGTCGTCTACAACGAAAAGGTCCCGCCCGAGTTTTTCGACCTCATCATTATCGATGAGTGCCACCGCTCCATCTACAACCTCTGGCGGCAGGTCCTCGATTACTTCGACACCTTCCTTGTCGGCCTCACCGCCACCCCCGACGGACGCACCTACGGATTCTTCAAACAGAACCTCGTTTCCGAATACACCCACGAGGAAGCCGTCGCCGATGGCGTCAATGTCCAGGGCGAAACTTACGTCATCGAAACCGAGGTCACCCAGAAGGGCGGCAAGGTCCTCAAGGGCCTCGTCGAGAAACGCGAAAAACTCACCCGCCGCAAACGCTGGGAGCAGGAGGACGAGGACAAGGAATACTCCAGCAAGAAACTCGACACCGAAATAGTCAACCCTTCCCAGATCCGCACTGTCATCCGGACGTTCAAGGAAAAGCTCCCCGAGATCTTCCCCGACCGCACCGATTCCGACGGCGAGTTCCAGGTCCCCAAGACCCTCATTTTCGCCAAGACCGACTCCCACGCCGACGACATCATCAACATGGTCCGTGAGGAATTCGACGAGGAGAATCGCTTCTGCAAAAAGGTCACCTTCGGTACCGCCAGGGGAGTGAGAAAAATCACCTTCGGGTCCTCCGATGACGAACACAACGTTCAGGAGGAGTTCATCCAGGAAGGCGAAGATCCCAAGACGGTTCTCGCCGACTTCCGCAACGACTACTACCCGCGCATCGCCGTCACCGTGGACATGATCGCCACCGGCACCGACGTGAAGGCCCTTGAGTGCCTCCTCTTCATGCGCGACGTGAAGTCAAAAAGCTACTTCGAGCAGAT
Source organism: Verrucomicrobiales bacterium (assembly GCA_018058245.1). Lineage (GTDB taxonomy): Bacteria > Verrucomicrobiota > Verrucomicrobiia > Verrucomicrobiales > DEV007 > Arctic95D-9. Next base: position 1,261 of record JAGPCC010000134.1, on the reverse strand, counting down.
GAAAGGCCGCGGCACCCGCACCCTGGATGGCGATTCGCTGAAAAAAGTCTCCTCCGCCGCGAAGACCGCCAAGACCCGCTACGTTCTCGTCGATGCCATCGGCGTCACCAAGTCACTCAAGACCGCGAGCCGCCCGCCCGTCACCCGGCCCAACGTCACCTTCAAGGATCTCGCCATGGAGGTCGTCATGGGTTCCAGCGATATCGATACCGTCTCCTCCCTCGCCGGACGCCTCGCCCGCATCGACCACATGTTCAAGCCCGACCAAAAGGCCGAATTTGCCGAATTAACCGGCGGCGTCTCGCTCACCCAGCTCACCAAGAACCTCTTCGCCGCCATCGATGGCGACAAGATCGAGCAGAAGGCCCTCGAACTCGCCGGGCTGCCCGCTGGAAGCGACCCGGGCGACACGAAACGCGAACAGGCCCTGCAACTCCTCGTCGCCGAGGCCCGGGCCCCGCTCACCGGCGCGCTCGTCACCCACATCGTCGAGACCTGCAAAAAGAACCTCCAGACCATCGATCACCACACCATCGATGTCCTCCTCGGAGCTGGATGGGACAGCAGCACCGCCGACGCCCCGAAGAACACCCAGGACTTCGAGACCTACTTGCGCGAACACAAGGACGAACTGACCGCCCTCACCATTTACTACGACCAGCCCCAGCGCCGTCAGGAAGTCACCTTCGCCCAGATCAGCGAGGTCTTCGACCACCTTCGGGCCAACGCCCCGCACCTCGCTCCGCTCCATGTCTGGCAGGCCTACGCCAGACTTGACGAACTCTCTGCCCGCTCGGCAGGCGGGGACGGCAACGCCACCCCGATCAGCGAACTCACCGCCCTCGTCGCTCTCATCCGCCGCGCCTGCGGCATCGACGAGAAACTCGCGCCCTTCACCGACACCGTCCGCCGCAACTACCGAGACTGGATCCTGCGCAAGAACGCCGGCCAGCCGATGACCCCGAACCAGATCGCGTGGGTGGAACTCATCCGCGACCACATCATGACCTCCTTCCACCTCGAACGCGACGATCTCGACTACGCTCCCTTCGACGGCCAGGGCGGCCTCGGCAAAATGTTTCAACTCTTCGGCGATGGCTTGGACGGGATCATCGCAGAAATGAACCAAGCCCTCACGGCATGAAATCCACCTCTCCGGTTTGGACGTGTATCAAACCTACTTTCGTGCTCGCCCCCCCCTTTATCACCGACGAATTCACCATACCCCCTTCTGTTGTGCACGAAAGGCTCTTTCATGTAC
>JAGPCC010000386.1 GCA_018058245.1 Verrucomicrobiales bacterium | reverse complement strand
CGTTTCGGGTAGTGCGATTTGGAAGAGGTGCAGTTCTTCGAGATTTTCGGGCAATCGGGATGCGGTCAATTCGAGTAGTGCGAATCCGTGGTCCTCTTTGATTTGAAAATCCATCGACCAGTCGGGTTCATAGGATACCGCGAGGTGATCCCCGTCTCGACGGATGGAGGTGGGCGAGAGAGTTTCGCCCGTGGTGAGGGTCAATCCGAAAGAGACACCGCTGGCCTCTGGGGTCTTGTCGTCACCGGTCAACTTCAAAGCGGAGACGACACCCGGATCGCTGGACGCATACCGACCGGTGCGGAGATCTAGTTCGATCTCTGCCGCAAACAAAGCGGTGGGCAGCAGTGCGGTGGTCAGGCCGAGCAGTAGGGCGAGAGTTTGCGACGGAGCGAAAATGGTGGTGGTCCTTTGACTCATGAGTATCTCGTGACTGGAAGGGAGAAACAGGGAGATGGGGCGATTCCGATTTGCAATCGGGGCCGGGAGTTGGTTACTGAGTCTATGCAATCTTCCTCTGAAAACAAGCCGAACGATGCCGAAAGCCGTGAACCAAGGTCGATGTTTGGCTTGTAGTTTTTGTGTCGATTGACGTTTCGAGATGAGGATCTTAGGGGGCGACAGGCTCCATTTCCTGTTTTCGGAGTGATTCGTTCACCCACTCATTTTCGACTCCAGCATTGACTCGGATCGATCCCGCCTCTTCTATCTCGTCATGCTCGAAGAAACGGAAGCTCGCCGCCGCATTTTAGAATTCGCCAGTCCAGGCGCTGTCATCTGGGTTCCGCTAGAGCTGTCTCTCGATCAGGTCCTCGCTCAGGAGATCTCCAGCGGGATCGATTCGCCGCTTTTTGACAATTCCTCGATGGACGGATATGCCGTGAAAGCAGCCGAGGCAGCCACGGGAGCAAAACTTTCCGTGAGCGAGATTCCCCAGGCGGCGGGGGGCGATCTGGGATTGGTGCTAGGAGCGGGGGAGGCGATTCGGATCTTCACAGGTGCGGTGATTCCCGAAGGAGCCGACGCAGTGATCATGCAGGAGGATGTCGAGCGAGTCGGCGAAACGATCACCATTCTCGAAGGAGTCGAGCTGGGCGAAAACATTCGTCGTCGCGGGAGCGATGTCTGCACGGGGCAAAAGCTCCTGCGCCGGGGGGATCTCCTGACTCCTGCGCGTATCGGTCTACTCGCTTCTCAGGGAATTCCCGAGGTGCCGATTCACGGAAAACCTCTCGTGCAAATCGTCACGACCGGGGACGAACTGGTCGAGCCGGGTGCGCCCTTGTTCCCGGGCGAGATCTACAATAGCAATGGGCCGATGCTGCTGACGGCAGTGGCACGGGCCGGGGCGATCGCGGCGGCATCCCATGCCTGTGACGACCCAGACGAACTGAGGGAGGTCTTCACCCGCGCCCTCGCGGCGTCTGACATCGTGGTCATCGCGGGAGGTGTCTCGGTGGGTGACCGGGATTTTGTAAAGGAAGTCCTCACGGATCTCGGCGTGGTGACGGAGTTCTGGAAGGTCAAAGTGAAACCGGGCAAGCCTTTCCTCTTCGGACGCCATCCCGATGGAACCTTGGTGTTTGGCCTCCCCGGGAATCCCGTCTCGGCCTATGTCACGTTTTCGCTTTTTGTCGCGCCGGTGATCCGCCGCTTGCTCGGGCATTCGGTGGACGTCGATTCTGTGGGGCTGGGGAAGGTCACGGGCAAATCATCGGAAAAAATTTCCAACTCCGGAGACCGTCCTCACTACCTGCGAGCGATCCACGAGGAGGGGCAGATCGAACTCTCCGGAACCCAGCAATCCCACGCGATTTTCGGACTCAGTCGGGCGAACTGTCTCGTGCGACTCGAACCGGAAACAACGGTGGAGGCTGGCGACGCGTTGACTGCTTACCTCATCTGAACGAACAATAAGGTCTTGCAATCGACCGTTCCCAACCGAGAAGACTGTTGAAAAATCCCGCAACGAAAAACTAAGTCCCACAAACTCTTTTCCACTCCGAAATGGACCAAGTCACTGACCTCAACGTCCTCTTTAACGTCCCGCTACCGGCTCCGGCGCTTCTCATGCACGAGATTCCGCGGACGGTCTCGCAGGCTTCTACGATTTCCGCATCGCGCCGCCGTATCGAAGAGATCCTGCAAGGGCGCTCGGACCGGTTCCTCGTGATCGTGGGCCCTTGCTCGATCCACGATCCAGTGCAGGGCCTGGAGTATGCGTCGCGACTGAGTGCTCTGCGGGAGGAGGTGAAGGACCGGATCGAGATCGTGATGCGGGTGTATTTTGAAAAACCACGGACCTCCGTGGGCTGGAAGGGGCTGATCATGGATCCGGATCTGGATGGAACGGCGAATCTCTCGGAGGGACTCCGCATCGCACGGGATTTTCTCGGGAAAGTGGTGGATCTGGGCCTGCCGACGGCGACCGAGTTCCTCGATCCGATCACTCCGCAGTACATTGCCGATCTCATATGCTGGGCCGCGATCGGTGCCCGCACGGTGGAGTCGCAGACGCACCGGCAGATGGCGTCGGGCCTCTCGATGCCAGTGGGTTTCAAAAATACGACTTTCGGGGGCATGTCTGCCGTGGTGAACGCGCTCAAGGCAGCGGGGGCACCGCAGACGTTTTTTGGGATCAGTCCCGAAGGAGTCGCCTCGATGGTCAGCACGCGGGGGAATGGAAATTGTCACACGGTCCTCCGCGGCGGCGATGTCGGGCCGAACTATGATTCCGAGTCCGTCGCTTCGGTCATCGAATCGCTCGAAAAAGGCGGTGTTTGTCAGTCTGTGGTCGTGGATGCGAGTCATGCCAACTGCTCGAAGGACTACGCAAAAATGCCTGGAGTTTTCGCAGAGATCGTCTCGCAGCGGGTTTTGGGAAATACCCGGCTTGTCGGGGCGATGCTCGAGAGCAACCTCGTGGCAGGGAATCAGAATATTCTCGCGGATCGGTCGGCGATGGCCTGGGGGCAGTCGGTCACCGATCCCTGCATCGACTGGACCACGACCGAGCGCATCATCCGCGAAGCGGCGGAGAAGCTGGGCGGTTGACCGTGATCCTGACCATGGATTCGGGGACTCATCGGGAACTTCTCAAATCGGTCTCCCGATCGTTTTATCTCAGTATGCGGTTTCTCCCTGCGGGGATGCGCGATCCCATCTCGCTCGGTTATCTCCTCGCCCGCTTCAGCGATACGATCGCCGATGCGCCAGGGCTTCCCCTGGAGGAGAGACTCTCCCTGCTGCACTGGTTTCTTCGCTCGATTCAGGCGGGCGAGTTCGAGCCCTGCCCGGACTTGACCCGCGTCTCCGTCATTTTGGATCACCCTGGGGAATCGCGTCTCGTGGAGAGCGTCGGCGCACTTTTCCCCTGGTATCGATCCCTCTCTGCGGACTACCGGGATCCTCTCTGTGAGGTCATTTCCACGATCATTTCCGGACAGATCTGGGATATCACAGCCTTTGCGCAGGGAAATGTGGTCGCCTGTGAATCGGGAGCAAATCTCCTGGGATATGCCTACGAGGTCGCAGGATGCGTCGGAGAGTTCTGGACAAAGACCGCCTACACAGCCCTCGGTGAAGGCTTTTCAGCTCCCGGCAATGGTGACGATCTTCTCGTGAGAGGGCGGAAACTGGGACAGGCGCTGCAACTCACGAACATTCTCCGCGATCTCTACGAAGATCTCCCGCGAGGGCGTTGTTATCTCCCGGCGGACGAATTGCGGGCGGCAGGGTGGGATGGTAGAGGAATGCCCCGCGAAGAGGAGTTG
>JAGPCC010000385.1 GCA_018058245.1 Verrucomicrobiales bacterium | reverse complement strand
CTTGAGGCGCGTTCCTCTCGAGCTTTCGCTTCGAGTCGACGTTGTTCTTTACGGTTCGCGCCCGAGTCAACTTCCACGGCCACTGACGACGCTTTACTGGATTTGCTGCCTGACTTGCCGGAGAGGGCAACTTTCGGCGGGGTCGCTTTCACGGCAGCCGCATCCATGTCCGCTCGCTTCTTTTCGAGGTAGTCGCTGACGTTTCCGTAATAGACTTTCGGCGGTTCATTGGGAATAAACTCAAGAACCTTGGTCACGATGGGGTCGAGAAAAGATCGGTTGTGCGAGACGATTGCAAAGGCACCGGTGTAGTCACCGAGGGCCCGTTGCAGCACCTCCTGCGACTGCAGGTCGAGGTGGTTCGTCGGCTCATCGAGGATGAGAAAGTTGGCAGGCTGGAGCAGCATCTTCGCGAGGGCGAGGCGACCACGTTCGCCTCCGGAAAGCACGCTGACGGATTTAAAGACATCATCTCCGCGAAACAGGAACGCACCGAGGATGCTCCGCAGATTGACCGAGACCGCTTTCGTGCCGCTGCTTTCCATCGTTTGGAGGACGGTTTTCGTGGGATCGAGTTCGTCGGCGTGGGTCTGGGAAAAGTAGGCAATACCGACCTTGTGGCCTTCGGTGAGGGTGCCCGAGGTCGGTTCTTCGATCTTGGCAATGAGACGCGAAAAGGTTGACTTGCCCGCGCCGTTCACGCCGACAATGGCGATCTTGTCCCCGCGTTCAATCGCAAAATCGAAATTGTTAATGACCTTTTTGTCTCCGTAGTGACGGCACACTTTCTCCACCTTCAGCACCGTTTGGCCGCTGCGTTCGGGTTGGGGGAAGCGGAAGTCCATCGTCGCCGCGTCCGTTTCGAGTTCGATACGCTCAACCTTCTCAAGTTGCTTGATGCGTGACTGCACCATCTTTGCCTTAGATGCCTTGGCACGGAAGCGATTGATCAGCTTCTCCGCCTTTTCGATCTCCCGATTCTGATTCTTGAAGGCCCGTTCGGCCTGTTCCCGTCTAGCGACGCGCTCCTGAAGGTAAAAGGAGTAATTGCCCGAATATTGCTGCACCCCGCCGTTCTCGAAAGCAAGGGTGCGGTTGGTGAGATTGTCGAGCATACTCCGGTCGTGTGAGATCAGTACGATCGCTCCGTCATATTGCCGCAACCACTGCTCCACCCATTGGACCGTCTCGATGTCGAGGTGGTTGGTCGGTTCGTCGAGAAGGAGGACGGAAGGCTCCTGCAGGAGCAGTTTTGCCATCGCGATCCGCATCTGCCAGCCGCCGCTGAATTCGCCGGTTTGGCGGTCAAAATCGGCCTTGGAAAACCCGAGCCCGCTCAGCACTGTCGCGATGCGGGGTTTCATCTTGCTGACATCGTGGTGCTCAAGACGGAGTTGGAGATCACCATAGACTTCGAGGAGATCGCCGTAGGCATCAGTCGTGGGATCGGCCTCTTCGAGATCGTTTTCAACCTCCTTCAGCTCGATCTGCAGCTGTCTCACATCATCAAAGGCCTTTTCCACCTCCTCAAAGACAGTCGTTCCCTTATGTTGAACGCCTTCCTGCGGAAGATAACCGACCGTGGTTTGTTTTGCCTTGATGATCCCGCCGGTGTCGGCGCGTTCGATCCCGGCGATGATCTTCATGAGGGTCGATTTGCCCGCCCCGTTAGGTCCTGCGAGCGACCAGCGCTCTTTCGGACGAATCGTGAAGGAGAGGTCACGAAACAAATTCCGCGCCCCGTATTGGATGGTAACTCGATCTACTGCCAGCATGAAGGCCGCGACTATAACCCTGTTTTTCGAACCTGCCAGCGGAAGCGCAGGGGGGAGAAGTCAATTTCACCGGATACCCGAATGATGGCCGGCCATCGGAGGAAAAACCGGGAGTAGCGGCGGAGTGTCAAAATGTGTGGAAGTCTCTGCCAAAACAGGGACGTCGAAGAGAGTTCTTTGCCCTTGCGGAAAGTTCGGGGGATCGATTCTTTGATATTTTAAGAGAATTAACGCGCCGTCTGAAATGCTGACCTTTCGGCTCGCTTAAATTAATTTCGAGCGGTTAAACGGAATGGAAGAACTCCAAGAGCCCTGAACTGATGCGCCAAACCGGGTTCGGCGGTGACTGCTCTCACAATCAGGTATCGAAAGTGAAGTAGAGAAGAAAATAAGAAAGCCAACTGTCGGACTCGAACCGACGACCGGCTGATTACAAATCCAATATTCGCTATTGCAAATCAAATAGTTACGGAGAATTTGGCATTCTGCTGCGCTGTGCAGTCTCCTGCACCCTAGTTCTGTGTTTGAAATCGTTACATAATCGTTACACTTTTCGCCCGCCCTTTCAGGGGCGACCAGGCGCAGAAAACGAGATGGCTTCCCTTGCAAACTTTTTCACTTGCGAGGGCGCTTCTTAGTGGTTTCTTCCCTGAGCATTTAATCCCGCCTTTCGGAAAGGCAAGGTCTTCATCCGAAAGCTTCAAGCGCGGAGCAGCGAGCTCCGCCAGATTCGAGAACAGCCCATTGTGGCACCCGGCTTCACCGTCAATCAGGCGGTGGGGTGAATCTGTACCGTCGCCAAAGGAGGCGACACCAAGTTGAAGCGAATCAAGGCAATGGCCAAGACCCTGGAGGTCTCGGAGAGATATGTCTCCGAGCTCATCGCCAGGGGAGTGTTCCCGGTCCACCGACTGGGGAAGATCGTCTTCCTCGATCCAGAGGAAGTCTACGCGGCAATCCGCCGCCAAGGGAGCAAGCCGCCTACGGAGGAGGCACCGAAAACGGAACAAGAATGAAGTGACCAGAGGCTCCAGCGAGCCGTCAAAAACCCTACCTACAAAAATTCAAATTCGAGAAGCGATGAGTATCCCCTGCAAAACAAAAGAAACGCTCACGAACACAACATGGTTCGAGGTGCCTCCGTTGGCTTTTGCTCAAGATCCGCAGCGCTTCAGAAGAAATCGACCCGCGAAAGCAGGTTCGAAGAACTTCGGGCTCTCCGCAGCGAGCGGCCTGCCCGCATCAGACGCCGGACCGGGGCCCCGCCCCGGCCGGCGCGCACAGGCACCCCAAACCAGGGTGTCAGCACACGCAAAAATTCCGTTCGCGGACATCAAGATGGAAACATCCTCAAACAAAAAAGACTCACAGGGCAAGCGCCCCGTGGAGTCGCTCAAGACCACGTCCATCAGCCGTGGGAGCAACGATAATCACAAGAAATTCCAATCCCTGTTTTCACAATCTCACGATGCACCCCTCGATTACTTGCACCAACCGGCCGTCATTACGGAGAATCACTTCAAATTCAAATCCCTGTCATCTTGGTCTCTCAACATTGCCGTTGGATGCAGCCACGGCTGCCGCTTCTGCTACGTCCCGAGCACTTCGACGAACAAGCTCAAGCCCCACCTGGCCAACCACGGCGTGTCGGATCCCGACCTGGAATGGGGGCAGTACGTCCTGCTCCGACCCTGGGACGAGAAGAAGTTCATCCGCTCGCTCAACAAGGCGGAGACCACCCCGTCCATCGAACTGAACCCCGACGGGAACCGGGCCGTGCTGCTTTGCAGCACGACCGACCCATACCAGGTTCTGCCCCATCCGGATGCGACAGTGCGGAAGCAGCTCATGAAGGACGCCTCGAACTTGGTGAGCCGGGCGCTTGAGCTCATCCTCCACGAGTCGACGCTCAACGTCCGAATCCTCACCCGAGGGCCGTTGGCGAAACGCGACTTCGACCTATTCCGTCAGTTCGGAGATCGACTGCTGTTCGGGATGAGTCTACC
>JAGPCC010000133.1 GCA_018058245.1 Verrucomicrobiales bacterium | reverse complement strand
TATCTCGCCGATGTGATGCCGAGGATCATGGACCACTCCAGTCATCGCATCGTCGAACTGCTGCCAAGACAATGGGCCGAGGCAAGGCGAGTGGATGGCAAGATGGTCTGAGTGAGACGCTTACGAATGAGCTTCTTGGCTGGCACTGGGCTTGATCCTACAGAACGCGAGCGAGTCCCAGGGGAGCGCTCTTGAGAATCTCTGGTAGCGACGACTTCATCACAGAACTTCGCATAATCGATCGCGGAACCGGGGCATGACTTGCTGCTGCCGAGCTGATGGTGAAATCGAAGTTGGCTGATATCCAATCCAAATTTTTCCATCAGACTTAAAATAACTCTGATGACGGATTCCCGCTGACTACCGCCCAGTTTCTCCTTTCCTGTATCAAAATCTCCAATCATTTCGAACATGAAAGGACCCTTCTTGCTTGTTCCGTTGTAACCGGTTGAACTCGCCGGCGACTGGTTCCAACTCCTGCCCGTCCAGATACTTCCGTCAGGTGCGATGGTGATATGTTGGGCGATATCGGACCAATTATTGGTCTCGGTGTGGTATTCCCACATGCCATCAATAGTGGAGCGCCCCTTGTAGTCGCTCTGACGCGGTTTCCAAGTGTGGTGCATGTGAATCGAATCGATTTCACGTTTGAACTGAAAGTCCCGCACTAGGGTTTCAAATTCTCCAATGGTGAGCTGAACAAATGGCTTTGGCATAGGTAGAGTCAGGGTCGTGGTTGGAAAAAATGTATCTGAGGGCGGCGCTTTGGTGAAGTCAGATCCCAAGAGGTTTTTTACACCAGGGATTGAGAGCTATGGTTTGTTGGAATCGGATTCAGCATTGAGATTTAAATTCCATTCACCGTCGATGAACAAAATGTTGAAAATCTCCGCGAATTGCAAGCGTCAATTCAAATTTCCCATTAAATAATTGAGTCGCCTCGAATTCAGAGGGATCTTCTATTCAGCGAATGCATCTGCCGCTACAATACCCCCAACTATTCTGCCTTTCGCAGTCGGGAATCTGAGAGATCGAACTCGCCCTTTGTACCTCGCGGAGTTCTAACACAAGTTTCTTGTAACACGCCCAAAACCCGTGTAACCCCTCAATCTCCGGCCAAAAGGCACTACACAGTCGTTGCCGGTTTTCTTTCCGTTTTGTTCACAGAGCACATCGTTTTCCAGTCCACTTGCAGCATCCCGAAGATCTGCGCTTGATCGGAGCCAGGCAGGCTGGGCTTCCGCACCGTCACCGTGCGACCGTCACCGTGCGACCGTCACCGTGCGACCGTCACCGTGCGACCGTCGACCAGCGGCAGTCTGGTCGAGACCAGTGGATGTGTGCTCAGGATGCGACGCACCGTCTTCCATTCTCGGGTATTTCCGTGTTCGGCGAGTCGTCGACGGATCAAACTCAGGAGATGATAGGCAAGCATGCTGACAAAAACATGACCATCGACTCGATCTTCCTTCTGATGAAAGTTCGGTCGTAGCCCGAGGGAGCTTTTCAACATGCGGAACCCACTCTCCGCTTCGAGTAAGGTCATGTAGAGATGCCAGAGTTGATCGGCGGGCATGTCTTGATCGGTCTTGAGCACGTAACCACCACACCGGGCGAGAATGGATTCTCGTTTTTTGTCGTTGCGTTCGAGATGCAGGATACCGCCGTTACGATAGGCGATCTCGTAAAACTGCTGCACCCGAAAGTGCTTTTTCCGCAGGACTCCGATCTTGCGCTGGATCACATCCAGCGTTTTGAGCTTCCCCTAGGTGATGCGATCACGAAAGGCATTTGCATCAGTTAGGAACCGTGCTTCGGCCTTGGATACCATCCCCTCTTCCTTGTTCCGGCGCTGGGCGCTGGGCACTGGGCACTGGGCACTGGGCACTGGGCACTGGGCACTGGGCACTGGGCACTGGGCACTGGGCACTGGGCACTGGGCACTGGGCACTGGGCACTGGGCACTGGGCACTGGGCGCTGCAACAGAGTAGAAGGTGACTTTCCACGTCATCCGGGTCGATGACACGTTTGACTTCCACCTGTAAATAGCACGGACGATTTGAGGAGGGCCTCCCAGTTCCTTCCAGGCCTGGATCGCGAAGAGCTGAGGCCCGAACTGGACGACGAAGTCCGTTTCGATGCCATCGAAGATGACGCCGTCGAAATGGTGTCTACTACGACTACGGCGGGGGTCGTGCGAGAGCGCCCCGCGAGCTGCACGATGCGCTTGACCTAATCGGAAGCGGTCGCGGAAAGTTCCGCTTCGCAAAGGTCCGCCTTACCCTTGATCCGCCGTTCCACGGCGTGGGCGACGATGGACTTTTCGGCCTCGGGCAGGTCGGCGTCCCCGAGGGAAGCAACGTCCCGCTGCGGCGGTTGGCCCTCCGAGTTGCGGTAGGATTCGACGAGTTGAACGAGCAGAGTGCCCTTGCTGGTTTTGGTTCGAAAATAAACAGCGGCATCGATAGCACCGCGAAGAAAACAGTCAAATCCGAACGGTTATAATTAGGCGCTACAAATTGGATTCGTAAAATGAGACCGTTTATTATCAAATAGTTATGAATCTAAAAAGCCAAATAATAGTTAATTTTTCTTGAATTCGGCTGGAGAATAGGAAACTTGGGGTAAAACAATTACGGGGGAGCAGCCGTGGGCTCAGCCGGTGTTTCCGGAGCTGATTTCTGTTTGCTGTTCATCCGGAAGCGCCTCGGAGCCTCCGCATCCGGTTTTAAACCGTTTTCCGCCGGAGGAGCCTCCTTACCCTTCTCCGGTACCGCGATCAGATCGATGGCGGAAACTCCCTTGCGATCCTTCTCGATGAGACTGCCCGGAAAGAGCATTCCAGAAAGAAAAACACCGTCGCGGGAGTTTGGATACTGCTCCGGTGTTACAAAACGGGTCGTTCCGCGATCCACCCCATCATCCACCAGGACGCTTGCTCGTGAAGCTGCTTTAAAATTGATCTGAGAGTTTAGCCACTCGATATGCCCAAGAAGTCTGTTTCTTTGGGACTCCACTGCCGCACTAAAATCACTAGACTTACTTGCCGTGATTTCATCGAGAATCGAGAGCGCCATATCGAGAGTATCCAGTGATTCCGTGAATTCGTTGGCATACCGCTGCGATTCTCCGAGTTCGAGCGACTCGATGAAATCGAGGTATTTCATCATTGTTTCATGTTCATCGGTGCTGAGACGCGCTTCCGTTTCCTGGATCGTCTTTTCGAGAGCTTCGAGGCGGTAGCGGATGAGATCAGGCTCGAAATCCGGGTACGCCGCTGCGAGCGCAGTGATCTGCCGGTGTGCTTCAATGAAGCTCCCAAGAGCAAGCGACCAGTGATTGGAAGCCGCGAGCTTCTCACCGGTCTGGTTCCAGCCGTAGACCGAAACCCACATGGCTTTTGGATCGCTTTCCGCCGCACTGCCCGTATCAACGATCGCCAGCAAAAGCGCCGCAATCATCCCCATGAAACCCCGCGTCCCCATTCTCAGTCCCCAATTCCCCGAATCAATACCTCGACCTTCCGGAGAATCACGGCGTATTCCCCTTCCCCGACGGAATACCCGGCGCGGATCACTTTCGTAATCTCGCCGGGCTGGAAAGGATATTCGGAGTATTGGCGGGTGCCCCACCCTTTCCGGCTCAGCACTTGCACTTCTTTGCGATGTTTCAGCGTCAGCACCATTCCCACCGGATGGGTAAAAGAACAAACGCCGCTTCCCTCTAGGATCGCTGCTAGCCGCGCGCGAAATTCGTCCAACTCAATTACGATTTCGCGCAACTTTTTGGAACCACGATATCCCGCAATCAGCAGATCCATCACTTCAAGGCGCTCGATGAGAGATCGGTAAATTTCCTGCTCGGTATCCTTTGCGATCACCATGGACTCGAAGCGCTCGGGAATTTCTACTTCCACTCCCCGGCGGCTCAAGCCTTGGGCGCGCCGCACCTCGGAATCTATTATTTGTCGAAATTGCTCCAAATTTTCCGATACATCGGCGACCTCTACCTGTCGTTCTTCCTTTTCACGGGACAAATCAGCTTCTTCCTCCTGGAGACGGGCACAGCGCCGACGCAATTCCTCCTGCACCCCGTCCCCGAATTCATGCCAGATCGGTTCGATCAGATCGAGTTCGCTCCGAATCGCCGCAGCAACAAGGTCCATTTTCTCGAACGCCTCCTCCGCGCTCGATGGCACCGAACTCACCAGCGACCGCGGCCTCCATTTCTCCCAATCTGCGAGAAGTCGCTCCGAAAGAGAAATCAGTCTCTCAAGAAGGGACGCGGCGACTCCTTCCGCACTTTTTTTCTCTTCGATCGCCGAGGAGAGCATCGATTTTGTGGACTCTAGGTGTTCTTGAGACTCCGAAAAGGCGGTGGCGATTTTATGATGCGAGCGTTGCAAACCGTCGCGCTCTTCGGTGAGTTGCTGCAGGCTTCGATCCCGTTTTGATATTTCATACTGGAGACCAGCGATTGCCCCCTCACGATCCATGAGGGTTTTCCTCGTTTCACTGAGGGTGCTTTGATTCCTCTGCTCGCGCTGAACGTGATCGAGAATTTCTCGCTGAAGTCCGCGAACTGTTTCCCCGAGAGCAGAACCCTCTGCCTGGGATTTTTGCAATTCGACTTCGAAACCGGCCACCAAGGATCGCGAAGAATCGAGTTCGGTCATCATGTGCATCTTCTCGTGGTTCCGAGTCTCCACTTCTGATCGCATCGCTTCCAGCTCGCTCTCCAGCACGAGGATCCTCGCGGCCGATTCCGGATCTTCGATGCGAGCAGTAGCCTCCTCTTCGAGGTTACCACTTGCGTCAGCAACTACTTGAAACTCCGCTGTGGCGAAACGAACCAGATCACCGACCGAGATCGGGAAACGATCCGACACCTGAACTCCGTTCACAAAGGTACCGTTGCTCGATCCACAATCCGACAAGATCGTCCCGGTTTCCTCCGAGACAAAGATCTTGGCATGATTGGCAGAGACAGAATCGTGATTCACCCGCAGATCATTGCCCTGGCCCCGCCCCACACGCAGCCACCCTTGCCTCTGCGGGATCGCAAAGACTCCCGCAGGGTAAGAATCAGGAAGTAAGGGTTTTAAAAAGAGTGTCATCCGAGTGGGGAGAACCCGTCGTACTGTTTTCGCACCGGAACGCGGTCGCATCAATGCTATTTTTCATTGTATCCGTGACAATACGTAGACAGGGAATTGATACGTAGACATGGAATTGACGAAATCTTCCGATCCTGTCAGAGTTTCTCTATGAAAGAACCAGAAAGCGCCCCCCTTTCCACCCGCCGTTCGGCGATCAAAACTGTCGCCGGAGCCTCAGTGCTCGCGGGGATCACCCTGCCCTATGTCCATGCGCAGGAAAACTCGGAAGTAAAACTCGCCCTCGTCGGATGCGGAGGACGAGGAACCGGGGCCGTCAAAAATGCCCTCAGTGTTTCCGGTTCTCTCGGGCCAATAAAACTACACGCGATGGCAGATGTCTTTACGGAAAACCTCGAGCGCAGTCACGAAACGCTGAAGAAACAGGCCGACATCACTGACAAGATCGAGGTCTCACCCGAACGTCGTTTTGTCGGCTTCGACGGGTACCGACACGCGATGGACTCACTCAACAAAGGAGACATCGTGATCCTCACTACTCCGGTGGCGTTCCGTTGGCCAATGTTCGAATATGCCGTGGAAAAGGGACTCAACGTCTTCATGGAAAAGCCAGTATGCACCGACGGATTCACCGCTCGGAAGCTGCTCGAAATCAATAAAACGGCCGTAGAAAAGGGGCTCAAAGTCGGAGTCGGCCTGATGTGCCGCCATTGCAAATCACGCAACGAACTCAAAAAGCGCATCGACGACGGTGTCATCGGGGATATTACCTTTATGCGCTCCTACCGTATGCAGGGTGCGATCGGCTCCTGTTTCACCCCGAAAAACGAGACCGACATGAGCGAACTCATGTATCAAATCAAGAATTTCCACAGCTTCCTTTGGCTCAGCGGAGGTGCCTTCAGCGACTTTTTCATCCATGGAATCGATGAAATGTGCATGATGAAAAACGACTTCCCGATCCGAGCCGAAGCGGTCGGTGGTCGCCACTACAAAACCATCGAACGCAACGGGAAGATTCTCGAAGCGGTTGATCAGAACTTCGATAGTTACGGCGTAGAGTACACCTTCAAAGACGGTGCCAAAGCAATCTACGAAGGTCGCAACATGCCCGGCTGCCATCAGGACTTCGCCGCCTATGCCCATGGCACAAAAGGATCGGCCGTGATCTCTTCGGCCGGTCACGTCCCCGCTCGGTCCCGCATCTACAGCGACCAAAACATCGACATGAACTGGCGTGGGACACCTGCCAACCTCGTCTGGTCCTTTCCCACCGGAGATCGCGGTGCTAGCCTCGAAGGCAACCCCTACGACATCGAGTGGGAAACCCTCGTCGAAGCGATTCGGGAAAATCACGTCTACAACGAAGTCGAGCGAGGCGTCGCCGCGAGCGTGACCACCTCCATGGGCCGTATGGCCGCCCACACGGGACAGTCCATCACCTACGACCAGATGTTGAACAGCGAGTTCGTGATGGCGCCGAATGTGAAAGATCTCACGCTCGAGTCCGACTCCCCACTCATGCCCGATGCCGAAGGACGATACGCCGTGCCGGAACCGGGTATTAAAAAAGATCGTGAGTATTGATCGAATTGCCTAGTTTTCTCGAAAAATCGTCGCTTTCCGAATCCACTCGGAAGCGGCGATTTTTGTATCAAAGACACTCTCCTATTGTCTATGCTCCCCTCAGCCCCCCCTCGCAGAACCCAAACGTACCCTCCCGCCACGCTCATGAAACTCGTCCTCGCCCTCCTCGTCCTTACCCTACCTCTCCTGCTCCCAGCCAAAGAGGCCACCGGCAATAAGGAAGAAACCGCTCGTGTCGAAAAACGACTCCGCTTTGCGAAAGAACTCGAGGAACAAGGTGATGACGAGGGAGCGCTGAAAATCCTGGGGGAATTGTCCGATGCCGACCCCGGCGATGTAAAACTCCTCGAACGAGTCGCCGTGCTCCTAATGAAGACGGAGCAGTACAAAGAAGCCATCCCCCGGCTGAAAAAGCTGCTCGAACTCCGGGACGGACCTCCCGCCGAATACAGTGCCCTCGGTCGCATGATGATCGAAACGGATGAACTCGAGCCCGCCGTGACTTTTCTCGAGAGCGCCTCCGTCCGCTTTCCCGACACAGCCGACTTCCCTTTTCTCCTCACCTTCCCTTTTGCCCGACTCGAGCGATGGGACGATGCTCTCGACGCGTTCCAGAAGACGGTCGCCCTCGCAAAAGGCAAATCGGCAGAGCTGCTCGACGAGCGATTCTACTTCCGCTACGCCGCCGCTCACGAACGCGCCGAACATTTCACCGAAGCGGAGTTGATCTTTCGCAAGACGCTGGAACTCCTCGCCGCAAGAGAACCCGACGAGAACAATGTAGCCCTCGCCGCCACCGTCATGAACTACCTCGCCTACCTCTGGATCGAACGAGACGAAAACATCGAGGAAGCAGGAGCGATGGCACAAGAGGCCGCTGAGCTCAGTCCCGAGAACGGGGCCATCGCAGACACCCTCGGATGGTATTTCTTTAAGACGGGCAATTTCCCTCGCGCCCTCCTCGAACTGAAAAAAGCCGAAAAACTCATCGAAGAACCCGACCCCGTCATCTTTGATCACCTCGGCCAAACGCTCACGGCACTAAAGGAAGTCGAATTTGCTGCCGAGTACTTTCACAAAGCCCTCGAACTGGACCCAGAGAACAAAGAAGTGAAAGAGCGGCTTTCTGGGGTGAAAAAGTGAAGGGTTCAGGGGTTCAGGGGTTCAGGAAGTGAAAACTACCTTCTTGAGTCACGAAAATCCCAGTTACTTCTCGGAGGAAGTGGTCTTAGTGCACTCGTTGTGTCGACTTTTGTCCGGTGGCTACGGTGGTACTTACTCCATCCCTGAAGAAGCCAGTTTTTCCACTCGCTTATATGCGGGACCATCCCTATATACATGGGCAACCATACATGTCCGCGCAATTCAAGGATGATGTCACCCCGTATCCGCAGCCCTCTACGGGAAGCGATCCCTGCGGTTTTGCCAAATCTGAAAGTGGGCACTTCCTATGGGATCCTCCTCCCGCCGAGGAATGGGGCAACCTCTTGCCGGGATACGAGTTTTTACGACTACTGGGACGCGGAGGCATGGGGGCCGTCTATCTCGCTCGTCAGATTTCACTGGAACGACTTGTCGCGGTAAAATTTCTCCCTCCGGTCGCCGTAGTCGACGATCCCACCTACATCGATCGTTTCCGCAATGAGGCGAAAGCACTCGCCCAGCTCAATCACCCCGGCATCATTCAGGTCTACGACTTTGGGGAAAGTGCTCAAGGACTGCTCTTTTTTGTGATGGAGTATGTCGAGGGGCACGACCTCCACGAGCAGCTTAGCGGGATTGACGGGGCAGGCCCACGATGCCTTTCCTTACCCGAAGCCGTTGCTTTGCTTACCCAGGTCTGCGAAGCACTCCATTTCGCGCATCAACAGGGAATCGTGCATCGGGATATCAAACCTGCCAACCTGCTCATCACCGAAGGGAAGAGGGTCAAGATCGCGGACTTCGGACTCGCGAAACGGCAGATCCCGGGGGACGATAACGGTACGCAGACCCAGACCGTTCTGGGAACGCCCAATTATTCAGCACCGGAAATTTTCATCTGGGGCGCTAAGAGCGATCACCGGGCTGATATTTTTGCACTGGGTGCGACTTTTTACGAAATGATCACCGGCCGGCTCCCGAAAGGGTCGCTGGAATCGGCCACCTCGCTGAATTCTGAAGTAGATCCACGGGTCAATCAGTTGGTTTCGAAAGCGATGCGCCCCGACCCGGAAGATCGCTTCCAATCGGCGCTCGAATTTGCCGGGGCACTCCAGGATTTGCTCGTGTCTCCAGAACAGGATCGACGCAAAAGGTCAAAACATCGGCGTGCTCTCGTTCTCACCGCCGCAGCAGCGTTGCTGGTTTGTGTTCTCGGAGCGATGTTCTGGCGGACGATGAAAACGTCCGAGAATGAGCGTTTCGCCGGCGACTTGAGGAGGGAGACCCTTTCCGCCAGTTCGAGTCCCTCTTCTGACAGTGACTCGGTGAGCGCTCCAACGGCGGATGCAGTGGTGGCTCCGGTAGATCCCGGGAAAACCCCAAACCTGCCGGCAGATCCCTCCATCGGAGTTACCGCTGGCACCGCAGCAACTGCGATACCTCCCGACCGCCCCGAGTCCTCGCTCCCGCCGCTCCCATCTGCGGAAAAACCGCCCCTTCCCGGCAATTCTGAGAGCCCTCTTTCCACTGCACCTGTAAGCGCGGGTGGGACAGCGATGAACTCTCCGTCTCCGGTGCTGCCTTCGGCACAGCCTTCGGCACAGCCTCCGTCTGTCCCGAAAGTAGCGACATCGCTCCCTCCCGCTCCGGCCCCATCCTCAGGAGTCGTGCCGGGAAAGGCCCCTGTAAAAATTCCGGTCGAGTTGATCTCGATCCATACGGAGTTTTTACGGCTAATCAAGGAACGCTCCTCCCATCCCGCCAACACCGCGACCACCCAGTTAAGTGCGGGATACCGCACTGCCCTCGAACGGGAGCTTTCCGAAAAGCGGAGTTCCCAACCCGGTTCGCGCGAGATCACTTTCTACGAAAAGGAACTGGGCCTTCTTGCTCGCAAAGAAACCCTCCCGCAGGAAACCGCCACGACTCCGCCCGATCTCGCTCGTCTCCGCAGCATTTACCGGGGGCGGCTCAACGCGATTGAGGAGCAGCGGACCGCCTCGCTCCTCGAACTGCTCACCCCGCACATTGGAAACCTCATCCAGTTAGAGCAGGCACTGACGAAGGCTGGTCGCGGCGACGAGGCAGCCGCAGTTAAGGCCCATCGCGAAAAACTGGGGACCGATCCTTTGGCCTCGCCCTTGGCCGTGCCCTTGGCCGTGCCCTTGGCGAAGCCATGATGAAATTCTTTTTCCGACCATCGTCTCGTCCACCGAAATTTTGACCACTGATGACACAGATTTACACAGATAAGAACATTGCCGGATGGGCTGGCATTGTCCCGCCCATTCCTTTCTTTATCTGTGTAAATCTGTGAAATCTGTGGTTCAAACTCCTCATTGTCACGGTCAACTCCCGCCGCCAGATTTTAAACCACTGATGACCCATATTTACACAGATAAGAGCATTGCCGGATGGGCTGGCATTGTCCCGCCCATTCCTTTCTTTATCTGTGTCCATCTGTGAAATCTGTGGTTCAAACTCCTCATTGTCACGGTCAACTCCCGCCGCCAGATTTTAAACCACAGATGACACAGATTTACACAGATAAGAGCATTGCCGGATGGGCTGGCATTGCCCCGCCCATTCCCTTCTTTATCTGTGTCCATCTGTGAAATCTGTGGTTCAAACTCCTCATTGTCACGGTCAACTCCCACCGCCAGATTTTAAACCACAGATGACACAGATTTACACAGATAAGAACATTGCCGGATGGGCTGGCATTGCCCCGCCCATTCCTTTCTTTATCTGTGTCCATCTGTGAAATCTGTGGTTCAAACTCCTCATTGTCACGGTCAGCTCCCGCCGAAATTTTAAACCACAGATGACACAGATTTACACAGATAAGAACATTGCCGGATGGGCTGGCATTGCCCCGCCCATTCCCTTCTTTATCTGTGTCCATCTGTGAAATCTGTGGTTAACAATTGCTTCCTATGTCCACCGACACGCAACTCACAGAAGTCATCATTGGTGCCGCTTACGCCGTTCTCAATTCTCTAAATCCGGGACTCGACGAAAAAATCTACGAACGCGCCCTCGTTATCGAACTCGGTAAACAGGGTATCCGTTGTGACGCGCAAAAGCAGTTCCAAGTTCATTATGAAGGGCATTTGATCGGAACACTTATCCCTGATTTGATCGTTGAGGAAACCGTCGTCGTCGATACCAAAATTGTCACAGCCTTCAACGACAGTCACTTTGCGCAGATTCTCGGATATCTCTCTATCACCGGACTAAAAACCGGTTTACTGCTGAATTTTAAGTATACCCGCCTCGGCATCAAACGAGTTTCCAACTGACTTCTCCCTCGCCAACTCTCCTCATGACCACCCTACACCGCATCGCCTTCCTCCTTCTCCCCTCCATCTTCCTCCTTTCCTCAAACGCCGCCCCGCCGCCGGAGCTCACGATCCTGCGGCAGCAGTATGAAAAGGCCTATGTCGAGCGTGTCACGGCACCTTTTGAGGCGTCGGAAGTCGAATTGAATGACAAATATTCTGCGGGACTCGACCGGGCCATCACCGAGGCAAAAAAGGCAGGAAATCTGCAAGACATCATCGCGATCGAAGCCGAAAAGAAGCGCCTCGTCGACAAAATTCCGATTCCGGAAGCGGACCTGGAGGATGAACCAGAGACACTTACGAGATTGCGAACGATCTATCGTCAGCAATGGTCTGTCATCTCGGCCGCTCGGGAGCAGACAGCCGGTGAGATGCTCCCGCCCTTTATAACAAAACTTCGTGAACTGGAGGCGATTCTCGTGAAAAATGATCGCGTCGATGAAGCGAAGGAGGTGCTCGCCTATCGAGAAGATCTCGACAGCCAGGCTCTGCCGCCTACCAGCCCAAACGTGACCGAAGCACCACCTATGCCCGTTGAAATCCCGAAAGGCAAAGGCGACGAGCGCCGCGCTGCGGAGTGGGTGCTTTCCGTCGGAGGACAATTGACCCTGAAAGACGGCCCGGTGGTTCAGAGTGCGGAAAAATTGCCCTCTGGACGCTTCGCTATCGCGGAGATCGCACTTGATGGGGAGGGTGCAAAGCAACCTATCACCGCAGAAGCAATCGCCCTCCTTGTCGGTTTAGAGGATTTGCGAGTGCTTAAATTGACAAATCTTGAGATCCCTGGAGAGTCGCTCGCCTTCCTCGGATCACTACCTGCCCTATCTCGATTGAGTGTTGATAATCTTCCCAGAATTGACTCGGCGATTCCATTTTTGAGTGACTCCAAGCAGCTGCAGCATCTGGGAATTGTTCGATGCGAGGATTTCACTGGCGTGACATTGGGAACTCTTGTTGCCTTACCGAAATTTTCTGAGGTCTATGCCTTCAACACCTCACTCGGAGATGATGGAATCGCTCAGATCGCTCAGATCAAGGCGATAGAGTTTGTGGGAATTCCGGGATGTAATGGGATCACTGACGCCTGCCTTCCGGCCTTGCGCGGACTTCCGAAACTTTCCAAGCTCAACCTTTCCGGTTGCTACATGATCACGCCCGAAGCTCTCGCCACTGTCCCGATGCCCCACATCGAAGCTCTGGGTTTTACTAGCATCAATCGTCGTTCCCTCGCGGAGACGGCCCCTATCATCGCCCCTGCTTTTCCCAATGTCTCCCTCATAATACTCTCCT
The DNA here is from genome assembly GCA_018058245.1 of Verrucomicrobiales bacterium. Lineage (GTDB taxonomy): Bacteria > Verrucomicrobiota > Verrucomicrobiia > Verrucomicrobiales > DEV007 > Arctic95D-9. The sequence continues at coordinate 751 of JAGPCC010000133.1, read as the reverse complement.
ACTATATTAAGTCACCGGATGACATCGCAGCGCTGGTGCACTTTCCCAAACTGGAGGAATTTCAGATCGATAGCGTCAACTTCACGAGCGGCTCCTTCGCCCGAATCTCGGAATTGCGGAGTCTGCGACACATCTCGATTAACGTGAACAAGTTCCCAGACACCGACTTTCGCGATCTTGCCACGTCGCGAAGCCTCGAAACGATCGTTTTTGTCAACACGACCGTGAGCGACGCATCGCTACTGCATCTTGCCGAGGCCAAAAAGCTCAAGACTGTCAGCGGTACTGGCAAATCGACGACTCCTGCGGGTCTCGCCGCCTTCCGCAAAGCCCGACCAGACGTGAGGATTGTGGAATGAGCGGATTGCTACAAACGCTTCCCCGTTCCCATTTCCCATTTCCTGAAAAACCCACCCAGCACCGCTTCATCATCCTCTCATTCCTCTTCCCCATCTGTGAAAACCTCTTCCGACTATCAACGTCTCCACTACCAGATTTTGAACCACAGATGACACAGATTTACACAGATAAGAAATCTCCCCGACAGGTTCAGAAGCTCCGCCTCCCATTCCCCATCTGTGTCCATCTGTGAAATCTGTGGTGAAAACCTCTTCCGACTATCAACACTCCTACCACCCGACTTTGAACCACAGATGACACAGATTTACACAGATAAGAGATCTCCCCGACAGGTTCAGAAGCTCCGCCTCCCGTTCCCCCTTTGGGTTCATTTTGTAAAACTGTGGGCCAA
>JAGPCC010000132.1 GCA_018058245.1 Verrucomicrobiales bacterium | reverse complement strand
TGTGTCAGTGCCGGGGTCGTCGATACCGATGCGCTGAAGCATTTCCCGAATCGAGAGCATCTTTTGGAGGAATACAAAACCCGTACGCCACTGGGACCGACCCTTTCCCCGGAACAGGTCGCCGACGCGATTTTTCTCCTCTGCCTCCCCGAGGCGGCGATGATCACCGGTCACACTCTTTTTGTAGACGGAGGCTACGCGATTTCCGGATGAGTGAAAATACCCCCCTTCCCGATGCCGGACTCTCCGGCCGGAATGCTCTTGTCACCGGAGGCAGTCGCGGAATCGGTCGCGCCATCGTGGAACGCCTCGCGGGAGCTGGGATGGACGTCACCTTTACCTATCTGGGGAACGAGGCGGCGGCAAATGAGGTGATTTCGGAGAACCCGGGCCTCAAAATCACTGCCGTGAAAGTCGATGCGCGCGAGAGCGAGGCCGTCCGGACCTGCGTCGAGGCGATCATCGATCGAGTCGGGACCATCGATGTGCTCGTCAACAATGCCGGCGTGATCCGTGACAATCTCCTCCCCATGCTGGAAGACGAAGATCTCCAGATCGTTTTTGCGACGAATATTGAAGGCGTTTTTAACTTCTGCCGGGCGGTCGTGCCCTTCATGATGTCAAAACGATACGGTCGTATTATCAATATCAGCTCCGTTTCCGCCGACAAAGGAGGGCGGGGTCAGACGAATTATGCGGCGAGCAAAGGGGCGATCAATTCCTTTACCAAATCCCTCGCGGTTGAGGTGGGTCGGCGGGGGATCCGCGTCAATGCCGTCGCTCCGGGGGTGATCGAGACCGAAATGTCCAAAGGGGTGCGTGATCTCGCCGGTGACGAAATCATTTCCAATATCGTGCTGAAGCGGTATGGTCAGCCCTCCGAAATTGCGAACGCCGTATGGTTTCTCAGTTCCGACCTGGCAAATTACGTGACAGGCCAGATTCTGAGCGTGGACGGTGGATTTAAAATGTAACAGACATGAGTACTCAAGACATCAGCAAAGATGAAATCATGGCCATCTATCCCAAGGTGGCAGAAATCATCGCCGACGCCCTTGGCTGCGACGAAGAGGAAGTGCAGCCCGATTCTTCATTGATCAGCGATCTCGACGCCGAGTCGATTGACTTTCTCGACATCGTTTTCCGGCTCGAGCGTGAATTCAAAGTCAAAATCCCTCGCGGCAAAGCGATGGAAGAAGCCCGTGGAGAGTTGAGCGAGGAGGAATTCGAGCAAGGTGGCGTTGTCACCGATGCTGGAGTCGAAAAAATCCGCTCGTACCTGAGCGAGGTTCCGGTCGACCGGATCAAGACGCCGCTCAAAGCCGCGGAAATTCCGAAATTGTTCACGACCGAGACCTTCTGCAAGATGGTCATCCGTGAGCAGAGGTCCGCTGTCTGAACGCGCTTGTGGGGTGAGGCGCGTTTCCTTCTTCGGGAGGATCGCGATTTGCCTTTTCCATGCAACGATGAGCGATCATTTCCGTGCTTTTTCCTTTGTGGATCGCATTCACGAGGATGAGACGGGGAGGCAGATTCGCGGGAGTTACCAGATTCCTGACGGAGTCCGTTCGTTCCCGCTTTCTCTCGTGTCCGAGTCTATTGGACAGTTGGCGGCTTTTTCGTCCATGGCAGCGGTGAATTTTGCATTTCGTCCGGTGGCCGGAATTGCGGGTCGAGTCGAATTCCCTGGAACCGTAAAACCGGGCGACACCTTGGAACTGGAGGCCGTGCTCTCCCAAGCGGACGACACTGCCGTCGCCTATGACGGCGTTGCGAAAGTGAACGGCGAGCCGGTAGTAATCCTCGCCGATTGTCTCGGTCCGATGGTCCCGCTCGATGATTTTGATGATCCCGCTGCGCTACGGGATCGTTATGCGCTATTGCGGGGAGAGGGGGCCACGCCGGGCGCTTTTGCAGGAGTGCCGGATTTTAGTGTGAGGAAGACTGGCGGGATCCCTGGGGAAACTTCGGAAGGGAACTTTCCGATCCCGGAAGAGGCCCCGTTTTTTCGCGATCATTTTCCGCGGAACCCCGTGTTCCCCGGTACTCTTCTGATGAATCTCCATCTCGGGTTCGCAAAAGAACTTGTCTCCGAACTGGTCGGTGCGGATACCGTATGGATCGTATCCAGCATCACGGACGTGAAGCTCCGGTCCTTCATGCCTCCCGGTGAAGTCCTTGACCTCAAAGCCAGCGTCGAGGAACATGATGGGCCTTCCGTGCGTGTCGTCGTCGAGACGAGACGAGGCAAACGACTTACCAGCAGCGCCCGTATTCTCCTTTCCCGAACTCTCTGATGGCTACGAAAGAAAAACGCAGAATCGCGATCACCGGAATCGGAATGGTGACGCCCCTCGGGAACACCGCTCCGGATACCTGGGCAGCGCTTCTCGCTGGAAAAAGCGGAGCCGCACCGACGCAGAGTTTTGATGCGAGTGGTTTTTCGACGACCTTTAGTGCAGAAGTGAAAGATTTTGATGCAGAGGCAATCATTCCGAATCGCAAGTTGTTGAAATACGCTTCGAAATCCCATGCTTTCGCCCTCGCCGCCGCTCAGGAAGCTCTCACGGACGCTGGGATCGCTCCGACTGCGGCGGATTCGCATCGGTGGGGGCTCTCCGTCGGGGCGGGGATGCTCTCGGTGGGCTACGATGATCTGAAGACGGTCTGTGACTTCGCTGCCCCGGATGGCGAGTTCCACGCCGATGGTCTCCTCGATCCCGATTTTCCGGGCAATCCAGTGAATTTTTGCCGATGGCAGTCCAATGCCGGTCTCGGCCTGCTCACGAAGCAATTCGGAATCCGAGGGTACGCGACTTCCGTGCATACCGCCTGCGCCTCCGGCGGTCAGGCCATCGGGACCGCCCTCAAAGTGATGCGTCGCGGTCAATGCGACTTCATGCTCGCGGGTGGCTTTGATTCCATGATCAACCCTATCGGGATTTCCGGATTTTGCCTCTTGGGTGCGCTCTCGACGGACAACGATAATCCGACCGGTGCGAGTCGCCCCTTTGATGCCAACCGCAATGGATTTGTGCTCGGTGAGGGAGCAGGGTTCCTCGTCCTGGAAGACTGGGAGCGGGCAAGATCGCGCGGAGCGAAAATCTACGCAGAATTGGCGGGCGATGGAAATTCCCTCAGTAGCTATCGCATCACCGATTCTCCGCCGGACGGGAATGGACCGATCCAGGCGATCCAGCAGGCTCTCGCTGACGCGGGCATTACCGCCGACGGGATCGACTACGTAAATGCCCACGGCACCTCCACCCAGATGAACGACCGAAGCGAATGCGCCGCTCTCAAATCGGTCTTTGCCGGACGGATCGAAGAGGTGCGAGTGAGCTCGACGAAGAGTTCCATGGGGCATCTCATCGCGGCGGCAGGTGCGGTCGAAGCAGTGGTCTGTTGCCTAGCGATCCGGGACAGTGTCGCACCGTTTACGGCGAACTTCGAAACTCCAGACCCGGATTGTGATGTGAACCTCGTCACGGGATCCCCCCAGCCAATGAAGATACGGGCAGCCCTTTCTAATTCCCTCGGATTCGGGGGATCCAACAGTTCGCTCGTGTTCCGGAATCCAGAGGAGGTGGAGTCATGAAAAATCCCGAGGAAAAAATCGTCTTCACCGGCAGTGGTATCGTTTGTGGGGCCGGGAGCAATGTTGCGGAAGTCTGGGCTGCGCTCGAAAGCGGAGAGACTGCGGTGGCACCGTTTACGCAATTCGACGGAACGAATTGGCCGGTCAAAGTCGCTGCGGAAGTGAAGGTCGATAACCGTTTTCTAGTGTCCGACCGGAAACTTCACAAAACGATCTCGCGCACCGATCTGATGGGCATTTATGCGACCGAGAGTGCGATTACGGACTCTGGTTTGGCCGAGCACCGCGAGACGCTGGAGGCGAGCGAGGTCGACGGGTTCAATGATCGGACGGGATTGATTGTCGGGAGCGGAGGAGGGAACTACACGAGTAACTACGATTACCTTCCTCTCATGAACGAAGCGAAGGCAACCGGTTCGGAGGAACTTCATTTCTTCGGTCGTGAACTCGGGAATCAGGTCACCCCGATGTGGTTGTTGAAGAATCTGCCGAACAATGTGCTTTGCCATGTCGGAATCCGTGGGCAATGGAAGGGAACCAATGCATGTATCACCAACCAGTGTTCCGGTGGAGTGCTGGCAGTGGCAGAGGCAGCTTCCGCGATCTGGAACGACGAGGCCGATCGCGCCGTTGCGGCCGGACACGATTCCCCCTTTGAACCCGAGATGGTCTATTATTACCACATGCTCGGACTCATGTCTGGTGCCGCGCCGAAATCCTTCGATGCCTCGAGAGACGGAACCGTTTTCGGGGAGGGATCTGCTGCGGTAGTACTGGAGCGCGAAACCGATGCGATCTCGCGCGGAGCAAAAATCCTCGGGGAGTTTCTTGGTTTTGGCTGTTGTAGCGAAGCCACCGGAATTCTCGACCTGCAGGCAGACGGCGATGGGGTGAAGCGTGCAATCGAATCCGCCCTCGATGACGCGGGAATCACGACCGAAGATGTCGGAATGATCTGCGCCCATGGAAACGGAAATCAAGCGTCCGATCTGACCGAGTCGCTCGGGATCAAAAGTGTCTTTGGCGATTCGATTCCGCCGGTGACGGCTTTCAAGTGGGCCTACGGGCATCTCATCGCGGCATCCGGGATTGCCGATCTTGTGATGGTGCTCGAGGCGCTCCGGCGGGAAACCGTTCCAGGCCTTGCGACTCTGGAGGAAGTCGATCCTGTCCTCGCGCCCTTTCCCGTGTCGAAGGCAGCAGTCAAACCCCGCAGCAAGATCGCCCTGGTGATCTGTCGGGGATTTGGTGGAATGAACGTGGTTTTGGTCGTCCGGGCAGCCTCCTGAGATGCGCAACGGAATCGATACGGTGGAAATTTCCCGCATCGAGAAACTCCTCGTTGATCTCGACGGGGAGGCATTACGAAGGTTTTTCTCGGATCAGGAATTGATCGATGCCGGCAGCGGAGTCGGGCGAGCGCAAAAGCTGGCGGCCCGCTTTGCGGCCAAGGAAGCTGCCTGCAAATTGTTTCCGAAGGAGATCTGCCTGGGAACGATCGAACCGTACGATTTTTCCGTGTCGCGCGATGGTTACGGACAGCCGCACCTCGTTCCGAGCGAGAGAGCGCGGGCGGTGATGAATCGGCACCGGACTTCGGGAATCTCCTTGTCGATGACACATACAGAGGTCAGCGCGACGGCGATCGCGACGGCGGAATCATCTCCTATGCTGGTGCCTTGGTATGGAAAAGCCGTCTATCACCTTTTCCCTTTGCGGCGGAAAGTGGTCATGGAAAACCTCCGAAGAGTCTTTGGCGAAACTGTCGCAGAACCGCAGATTGTCGAAATCGCGCAGGCCTTTTACGGTCATCTCGTAAAATTTCTCCTGGAGTTTCTCCGCCTCCCCTTCCTGTCGGATCAAAAAAAGGCGGATCTCATCCGGATCGAGGGCAGTGAGCACCTCATCCAGGCGCGGGAGCAGGGAAAAGGGGTCTTGCTCCTCGCCGGGCATTTCGGGAATTGGGAGGTCTCGACCGTCGCGGGGATGTCGCAGTACAAAGAGTATCACGGGCTATTCAACTTCATCCGGAGACCGCTCAAGCCGAAGTGGTTCAATGACCTGGTGATGCGTCGTTTTCAAAAAGCCGGATTCGGAACCCTCGACAAATCCGGTTCCCTCGATGAGATCCTCGACCTCCTCGAGCGGAATCACATCGTCGTCTCGATCTTTGATCAGTTCACGATTCAAAAATACGGCATCCCTTCGGAGTTTTTCGGCCATCCCGCTCACACCTTCAAAAGTCTCTCCGTACTGGCGCAGTTCACCGGGGCACCAGTGATCCCCTCTTCCAGTTGGCGTGAACCCGACGGCACGCACGTCCTTCGCTTTGAGCCACCGGTCGATGTCCTCACCGAGGGACGCACGAGAGACATTATTGGGAAGAATACAAAACGCTTCAACGAAGTCCTCGAGCGCATCATCCTCCGCCATCCCGAACAGTGGATCTGGATGCACAAACGATGGAAGAAAGTGGGCGAGTAAGGTCCTCAATCGCCTCTTCGATTTCCTCCAAAGTCCGCCGGGATTCAGGATAGGAGATGCGAAAAAATCCGCAGACTGACAAGACAATTTCCCCTCCGCCTTTTCCACCACACCTCAGAGCACACGGATCTGGGCGGGGTCGCTGCGCTCCGCTTTTTAGCCGGTAGCTGTTTTGCTGTTAGCTTCATGAGGGGAGCGAGAAGGTCGTGAGTCTCCTCAGTCTTCCAAATATGGTACCAGTCATTTTGAAAATGAAAAACAAGGTCACACTCTGTTGGGTGTCACGTGTGCCCCTGCCAGGCCCCGAAAGACTGCCAACCACCGCTGGCGGGTGTCACGGCTCCTCCGTCGACCAGAGGCCGGGATTCAGCGCAAGACAGTGCCGTGTGCATCAAGGGAGAGCGGTGGGCTCAGTGAAAGATCAGCACAAAAGGGGGAGGGAAAGCAAGATTCTTTTTGAAAATTTTGGGGAGGGGGCGGGGGAGATGAGGGAGGTGGTTGGACGGGGAGACGGTAGTGAAGATGAGTCGGGCATTTTCAGAATTCTGAACTTGGAATCGGCATCCAGTGGTCGTAAGATCACTCGATCCAACCGTGATCAATCTCGCTCCAGTCAAGTCCCTGCTCGGTCGCATAGGCTACCAAAGTTCTTTGTTCTCTGAGAACGTGCGTGCATGGGACAGCGGGTTTGAGATTCCGCTGGTGGCACACTCCCGAGCACCAAAGGATATCCGGACCTCGGCAATTGCGATCATTGAAGACGATGGTGGCAATGACCGTTTGAACCAAGCGGGTCTCACTGGAGCGTCTTTGGTATTCGGCATCGGGGAAGACCACTGGCGTTGTGGCAAGTTCGTAACGGGAGGTGTGGAACTCCTGTATTCCGGTAAACTGGATACACTTGAGCCATATGTCGATCTTCACGGATCGGCCTTCCATCCAGATGCTATCTACCGAGCCAAGACGTGGGGGCGACTCGACCCCAGCGTCAGACAACCCGATTTTGTCGACTACGGCTGGTTTCCTCTCGTCGAGAAGGAAGTCGGAGCTCGCATCACGACTCTTTTAGAGGATTCCGTCAGTGAACTCGCTGCCGCGTTGGGATGGTCGTCATTAGACGAGAGTCCCGGTTCCCGGACCAAGGCTGAATGGCTGATCCAAGCTCCTTTCTGGCTGCTGGCGGCCAAGACTCTCCAAGATAAGCGAGTCGAACGATTCCGTCGACTCGACCTCGAAGATTTCGACACGGTTTTTTCTCGCCTTGCTTCGCACTACAAGAGCGACGACGCACAGCCGCTTCACGTCCCCAAAAATCGGCAGAAAGCACTCACGGCCGTTGCGCAGCGCATCGGTCGCTTCGCTTCGCTCGAACTGATGTCCACCGAGGCGCTCGGACATGTCTATGAAAGCGCGCTCATCAACAAGGCAACCCGCAAACGACTCGGAACCCATTGCACGCCCGTATGGCTCATCGACTACGTCATAGGCCGACTCCGTCCGTGGATAATCGATATGCCAGTCGCGGAACGATCGGTTTTTGAACCAGGCTGCGGTCATGCCGGATTCCTCGTTGGTGCCTTGCGACTCCTTGATGAACTGAGACCGCACGATTACCACGAACCTCGTGAAAAGTATCTGCGCAAGAGACTTCATGGAGTGGATGTCGATCCATTCTCCCAAGAGGTGGCTCGTCTCGCGCTCACTCTCGCCGATGTTCCGAACCCGAATGGATGGTGGATCGTCCAAGCGAACATGTTCGAAACAGACATCATCGAGCGCGAGTCCTCTGCCGCGAACATCGTTCTGGCCAATCCTCCGTTCGAAAGTTTCCTCGAAGAGAAGATGCCCGGTTTTCTACCGAATAAGGCGGCGGAGACCCTTTCTCGAGTGGTTCACAATCTTCCGATTGGGGGAATCTTGGCATTTGTCTTGCCGCAGAGCGTTCTAAAGAGTTCACATGGCAAAACGTTGCGGGAGCGATTGCTGCGTGATTACGAGATGCCTGAGATCACGTTGTTTGCAGACAAGGTGTTTCAATTCGGCCAACCGGAATCTGCTGTGGTCATCGCTCGTCGGCATGGACAGAAATCTCGCCAGTACCATGTGGGGTTCTGCCGGGTCCGGGAGAATGATGTATCGCGGTTTGCTGATTCGTTCTCCACTTTCGCGAGAGAACAAGTTAGCAACGAGCAATTGCTCACCGAGGAAGGTGGCCGACTCTTTGTTCCTGAATTACTTGAAGTTTGGCGTCATCTACGAAAATTGGATTCGGAACTGAGAGATTATGCGCACGTAGGAAAGGGCTTCGACCACGAGGCTCAAGACGCCCTTCCCAAGGGGACTGAGCGATTCGATTCCGTAGAGTTTCCGGGCGCTGTCGAGGGATTTGCAAACTGGACCGGATCCCCGTTCACCCATCAACTACCCAATCTTATTTGGTTAAACCTCTCAGATGATGTCGTACAAGCAAAACGAAGCGGAATAGAGATCGGAAAACCCCAAGTCATCTTCAACTACGCTCGGGTGAGTCGCGAGGCGTGGCGAATCAAGGCCTTGATCGACGACAAAGGCCATCCATTCACTAGCCGGTTTGTCGTAGTCAGGCCAACGTCTAAAACTGTTTCGTTGAACGTGCTGTGGGGAATACTCAATTCTCCGATAGCGAACGCCTTTGCGTTCAGTCATCTCACGAAGCGGGACAATCTCGTCGGTGAGATGCGAAAGATGCCGGTTCCTGATCTCTCGGCCGTCGATCTTCAATCGCTCGAAAGAGCTGTCGTCAGCTACCTCTCCGCAGTAAGACACTCTGCGAAGGCAAGCTCAGCATTGGCCGACCGAGACAAAAACCCGCTTTTCTATCAGGGAGAACATTCGTCAGTCAATAAACCCGTCCTATCTGAAGACGAACTCCGGCTTCTTCATTGGAACGTGGACGCCGAAGTGATGAAGCTTTATTCGCTACCGCCTGAGTTGGAGCGAAAGGTGATCATGATGTTCAGCGGCGTGGAGCGGCGGGGCGTGCCGTTTGTTCAAACAGAGTATTTCCCCGCCAGGATCAAGGGGATTAACACGCTCGTAGACCTCGTCCACATTCACAACGATTGGGATCGATACGCCGCCCGCAAGACCGATCTGGTGGAAAAAAAGGTTGCACAGACAGCCACTCCTTCCGAATTGAAAGAACTCGCCGAACTGAAGCGGCTTAGCGGTGCGAGGCTGGATCTGTTACATCCACTGCCTATTGACAAGCTCAAATCTGTGCGGGACGAGCTGAAGCGAAAACTCGCAGATACGCAGATTTAAAGGCCCCATGCGTTCGCCCGATCCTTACCGCTATCCGGCGATGCCTCACGTGCGCAGACACGGCCCCGGCGGATATGCAAATTACGGAGCCTACCGGAGCTGGCTCCGCGATGAATTCGACTTTCGCTGCGTCTACTGCCTGCAACGCGAACGATGGGGGCAGGTCTCGCGGAGCTTTGAACTTGATCATTTTTTACCACAAGCCCTCCGAGAGGATTTGGAATTGGAATACGACAATCTTGTCTATACTTGCGCTTCCTGTAATGGCGCGAAAAGCTCGCGTCTCGTTCCCGATCCACACGTTCACGCCTTCGGTGCCTGCCTGCGGGTCGAGGATAGCGGAGTCATCACTGCTCTCAATGATCAAGGGATCTACCTCATTGATGAACTCGACCTCGATTCTTTTGAACGAACCGAATGGCGGAAGACGATCATCGAGACCATCTCGCTCGTTGCAAAATCCGGTGGACCCGACTTGCTCAAGCAGTGGATGGGCCTTCCAACTGAGTTACCCAATTTGAGTAGCCTCCGACCACCAATTCCAAATACGAGATCCGCCGGAATAAAGAACTCATGGCATTCTCGGATAGCGCGAGGCGAGCAAATCGAAGTCTTTGAGTGACGCGTCGGAGGTCAGAACGCCTAACTATCTCCGGGTCCAACGTTGACAGCTGCTCAATTCTTCACGTTCGAAAGAATTGATGTCCCCGCCAATTTAAGACCTTCCGATCCCGATTTCCGGGGATTAAATTCGAAGATGTCGCTTTTCATCTGATCGACCATCTCAAACCAATCCCCAACCCACACTCCCCCCACCCCAAATCCCTCGATTCCGGAATTGCGCCTTGTCCCCGGAATCGCAATACTCCGGCATGATGTGGCGTTCTTGTCTCCTTCTCTCTCTTCTCCCATTCACAATTCCCGCTCTGGCCGGACCGCTGCAGCGGATCGATGCGAAGTTTTCCCACCTCCGCAATACCGAAACACAGGAGTGGTCCCGTTTTTCCCCGACTCCGGATTCCGACCGGCTCCGGGTGGAGTTTGATCTCGCAACGCCGGAATCCTTCCGGCTGCTCACTTTGCGGCAGGAGGAAACGAAACAACCGTGGGAGGTCCAGCTCAACGGGCAGAAACTCACGACTTTGCCACGGGATCACAATCATCTCGAGCACGGCGTGGCGATTCCGGCCGGTATCTTGAAAGCAACAGGCAACGTGCTCGAGATCGCAACCGGCTCGACCGAGGCCGACGACATCCGGGTGGGGGATCTGGCTCTGCACGACGTCATCCAGGTGCTCGTGGACGGCGAGCGTGAGGAGATCCTCTTTCAACAGCGGGGATTCCGTCGGGCTCTGCCGCCGATGAGTGCAACGGTGACGCTGAAGGCGGTGGATGCGGAGACGGGCGGCGCGATGCCCTGCCGCTTCACGATTCTCGATGCCGGGACGGGAGCGCTGGTGTTCGTGGGAGCGGAATCGGATGACCGCCTCGCGGTGCGCGAAGGCATCGTCTACTCGCTCGATGGAGAGGCAACGATCCGACTCGCAGGGGACGCGGAACATCCCCGCCGGTATCAGATCTATTGCGGGCGCGGTTTTGAATACAGTCTCTCGCAGGGAGAGATCGTGATCGACGGGGACGAGGCAAAGGGGAGTCTCGACTTTACCCTGCGTCGTGAGGTCCCGACTCCGGGGCTGGTCGCGAGTGATCCGCATCTGCACACCTTCCAATTCGATCGTCATGGAGACTGCAACCTGGCCGAGCGGCTCATTTCCATCGCGGGCGAGGGGATCGAGTTGCCGGTTTCCACGGCGCATGACCAGCACATCGACTACCGGGAGGAGGCCTCCCGGATCGGAGCGGATCGTTGGTTTACTCCGGTGCTGGGCTGTGAGGTAACGACCCATCTGGGACACTTCGGGGCCTTTCCGGTCGAGCCGGGGGCGACGCCTGCGGCGCACAAGATGCGTCCCTGGCCGGACATTTTCCAGAACATCTACGGCACGCCCGGAGTTCGCGTTTGCATTCTCAATCACGGTCGTGATCTGCACAGCAAGTACCGCCCTTTTGATCCGGAGAACTTTGATCTCGCCACGGGGACCTTTCGTCATGGCTGGAAGCTGGAGGCGAATGCGATGGAACTGATCAACTCGGGTGCGCAGCGGACGGACCCGATGCAGCTGGTGCAGGACTGGTTCGCGTTGCTGAAAAGCGGGCACAAGATCGCGGGAATCGGTGCCAGTGACAGTCACACGGTCAATTTTGCGATCCCCGGTCAGAGTCGCACCTACCTGGAAGCAGTGGATCAAAACCCGGGAGCGATCGTGGTGGGCGAGGCGATCGATTCTCTAGTCGCGGGCCGCAGCTGGGTTTGCTTCGGACTGCTCGCCCGGCTCGATCTCGATGCGGAGAAAAAAACGGTCACGGCTCGGGTCCTCGGTCCCGGCTGGACGACGGCGGATCGTTTCCGGATTTTCCGGGACGGGGAGGAGATCTTCTCAATGGGGATCCCGGAGGCTGCCGGAAAGAGCGCGGGGGAAAAATTCGCAAAGGAGTTTTCCCTCTCCGAGCTTCTGCCCACGTCGGAGGGTTTTCTCTGCGCGGTCGCAACCGGTCCGGGGATCACCGGCGGCTGGTGGTCTATCATGCCTCCCTACCAGCCGGATTCCCCCGACTTCGAACCCTTTGTCATGGGGATCAGTCCGGCAGTGCGAGTGAAGTGAACTCTCCTCTGCCTACCCCACCCGCATTCCAGGCGCAGCGCCGTCGTCGGGGGACAGGAGAAAGATGTCTTCTCCTCCGGGACCGGCGGCGACGATCATTCCCTCGCTAACTCCGAACTTCATCTGTCTCGGGGCGAGATTGGCGACCATGACAACCTGGCGTCCGATGAGATCGGCGGGGTCGTAGGCGGATTTGATTCCCGCAAAGACATTCCGGGTCGTGCCGCCACCGAGACTCAGGGTGAGCTGCACGAGCTTGCGGGCTTCGGGAACTTCGTTCGCGGCGATGATGCGGGCGACACGCAGGTCGACTTTGAGAAAGTCTTCAATCCCGATCTCGTCGGCGATGGGGGTCGCGGCGAGCGCATCCCCGCTGTCGTCCCAGCTCGTTTCCGGCGCGGCAGCGACTCCAACAGGTGTGGCTTCGGCGGCGGCTTCTTCGCGGGACTCGGTGATCATCGCTTCGACGCGGGAGGGCTCGACCCGCTGCATCATGTGCTGAAACTTCGCGACAGGAGTTCCGGTGAGCGGCGTGGACGCCTGATCCCAGCCTGTGATCTTTTCCTCGAAGAGCTCTTCGGTCTTTTTCGCGAGTTCGGGCAGGACGGGAGCGAGGTAGATCACGAGAGTGCGGAAGAGATTGAGCGCGACGGTGCAGACATCCTGTAACTCGGTCGCCCGCGCGGGATCCTTGCGCAGCTCCCACGGGGCATTGGCCTCGACGTAGGGATTGGCCTGATCGGCCAGTTCCATGATCATGCGCATCGCTTTGCTGTAATCGCCTTTTTCGTAGGCGGCGGCGATATCGGCACCACGGGCGGCGAATTTTTCAAAGAGTCCCCCATCCTCGGGATAGCTGGCGGAGAGGCCCATGCCGGAGACAAACTTGGCGGTGCGGCTCGCGAGATTGACGACTTTGCCGACGAGGTCGCTGTTGATCCTCGCGACGAATTCCTCGAGGTTGAGATCGAGGTCCTCGACGCGGGAGGACAGTTTGGTTGCGTAGTAATAACGGAGGTATTCCGGATCGAGGTGTTCGAGGTACTTCGCAGCCCGGACAAAGGTGCCGCGGGACTTCGACATTTTCTCGCCGTCGACGGTGAGGAATCCGTGAATGTGCACCTGCGTCGGGAGAGAAAACCCGGCCGTCTTCAGCATCGCGGGCCAGAAGAGGG
>JAGPCC010000131.1 GCA_018058245.1 Verrucomicrobiales bacterium | reverse complement strand
GTGCCTTTTCGAGCTTAGATCCCCCGCCCTCTCCAGCGACGAGGTAGTCGGTATTTTTACTGACAGATCCCGAGACTTTTCCACCAGCCGATTCGATACGCTCCTTGATCTCGTCTCTCGGGGAGGAAAGCGTCCCTGTGATCACGAACGATTTTCCAGCGATGGCACCCGTTGCACCGTCCTGATTTTCCGAAGGTTTCGGGCCGTAATTCGTAGAGATCGGATCGATCCCGAGAGTTTCGAGCCGATCGAGAAGTATTTGGCCGCTTTTTCTTTCAAAAAAATCGACAACACTCGCAGCTACCGTTGGTCCGACTTCCCCGGCGATCTGGTATTCAGCGAGAAGCAGGTTCTCTTCTTTCCGTTGACTGGAAGCGAGAGTTTGCAATTCCCTGAGGATATCGGACTGGCTCAGTTCTTTGAAATCGCGATGCAATCGTGCCAGTTCCTTTGCTGCGGACTCCCCGACCTGGCGAATCCCGAGTGCGTAAATCCAGCGATGCAGCGGCGCGTTGCGGGCTCGCCTTGCGGTGGCAATGATCTTTGCTGCATTTTTCGGGCCTAGGACCCTCGGGTCTTTCTCCGTCCCGAGATTAAAAGGCGCTAGTTCCTCTTCCGAAAGAGAAAAGAGATCGAGTGGTGAGGTTACAAGGCCCCGTTCCACGAGTTTCTCGGCGACGATGGTTCCGACCCCGTCAATGTCCAGAGCCTTCCGGCTCACGAGTAATTTCAATTGATTCGCGGTTTTTGCGGGACAGAGCGGATTCGGACATTTCCAGGCGACAAACCCCTCTTCCCGCACGATTGCGGTTTCACAGGCAGGGCACTTTCCTTCTACTGCGGCAAAGAGATTGTAGGGTGCTGCTCCTTCAGGTCGTTTTGTGAGGATCACTTTCACGACTGCGGGAATGATCTCTCCGGCTTTTTCAATCAGAACGGTGTCACCGATGCGGACGTCTTTTCGATCAATTTCGTCTTGATTGTGCAAGGTCGCTCTTCGCACGGTCGAGCCCGATACGAGAACCGGATCCAGTTCCGCGACTGGGGTGAGCGCTCCGGTCCGACCGACCTGAATCGTGATCTCCCGGAGGACTGTCTCCTGTTGCTCGGGTGGATATTTGTAGGCGGCAGCCCATCGCGGTGCACGCGAAGTAACTCCCAGCGCCTCTCGAGTCGCAAAATCGATCACTTTGACCACTGCCCCATCCGTCTCATAGGGAAGTGAGTGACGCAAAACGTCGAGTTCACGAACTCGTTGGATTATGCCGTCGAGCGAGCTTTCCGTCCAAAGCGGATGATTGACCGGCAGCCCGAATTCCCGGAGGCGGTCAAAAAGCGAAGAAGAAGTCCGCTCGATGATTCCCTCGATCTTCCCATGGCCATGAGCAATAAAATCCAGCGGTCGGCGTGCCACTTCCCGCGAATCGAGCAATTTCAGAGTGCCTGCAGCCGCATTTCGCGGATTCTTAAAGACCGCAAGCCCCGCCTCTTCACGGGATTCATTCAATTCGGCGAATTTTGATTTGGGCATGAAGATCTCGCCCCTCACCTCTAACCACGACGGCGTAACGCCAAGCAAACGCAAGGGTATCCCAGGAATTGTCCTTATGTTCTCGGTGATGACATCCCCTCGGGTGCCATCACCTCTCGTGATCGCAAAATCGAGGTGCCCGTTCCGGTAGTGAAGCGCTACAGCCACTCCGTCGATTTTTGGTTCGATCGTTACCGGGATGTCCGTCCTGCCAGTCCCTTTGAGTAATCGCTGAAAAAAAGCCGTCAGTTCCCCTTCGGAAAAAACGTCATCGATGCTCAACATTGAGACCTCGTGAGCCCGCTGTTCGAATCCTTTGACTGGTTCCCCGCCGACACGTTGGGTCGGAGAGTTGGGGCTGGCAAACTCTGGAAATTCCGCCTCGAGGAGTTCCAGACTGCGAAAGAGCTCATCGTATTCCCGATCCGAGATCTCCGGCTGAGCCTCTGTGTAATAGAGGCGATTGTGCCTCTCCAGATCGACGGAGAGCTTCTCGATCTCCCTTTGTGCCTCATTCGGGCTCATCTTTGCACACGCCTTTGATAGGTTCAATCTCCGGACTTCTCGTTCGAACCCGATCGCTCATTCTGCTTCCCGACTTCCTCTTCGAGCCTTTCGCTGAGCCACTGCTTGATCATGCTCTGGTAATTGAGATAGCGGTGCCTCGCGAGTCGCTTGATACGGCTCAGCATCTGAGGATCAAAGCGGAGCGTGATCGTCGTCGATTCCCTCACGGTCTGCCTCTGGATCGACGCATTCATGAGCCGGGGGTCGAGAGAATGGCCAGACCAGAAGGCAGCCTCCACTTTGTCATCCTCAAATTCCGGGATTTGGTTCCAACGTTCTATGATATTCACGGGCAAACAGGGTTGAGAGTCGGACGAAACAGGGTTGGGTGTAGCCGCAATACAGGCTTAGAGCCATTCTGCGTTTTTACGCTCGTAGAAGGAAACTTCGTCGTCGCTCATTTCACGGCAAAGAATGACGCGGTAGCGCTTCCCATCTGTCCAGAAAACAGCAAAAAGGAAGCGGTTGTTGATCGTCTTTCCCAGGTTGAAATACCGCGCTTCGGATGAAGAATTGTCCGTTTCCGGAAGCAAGCGAATGGAGAACGGGTCCTCGAAGATTTCCTCGATCTCTCGTGGGGTGATCGATTTTAAGTCAAAATGGCAGTCAATCCAATCGAAGTCCATAGGTGAAACGGGAGTGGATCGCAGCAAGATGCGCCCAAGTAGTGAAGCTAGAAGGGTTGATGCCGGAAATCAATCATCGAAACTCCGTATTTCGGGGCGAATTCCACCAAGATAGTAATTTCCATACAATTCGGCTTTATTTATTATTTCTATCGGTTAAGTAGTCTCTGTTGTGTCCTTTCGTGTTCTCGTGATTGCCCCCTTTCTACTGACAGTCTCCTGTCAGGTGAAGCCCTATGCGCCCCCTCCGCGTCCGGCTCTCGTCGAAAGCGCCGAGGTCACCATCCAGGAATTTCAGGGAAGACCCGATGCCTTTGTCCTCGTAAAAGGTCAGTTGTCCAGCTCTGTCGCGCAACTTGTTGACCCAGTGCAAACCCGCGAGGATGGAAAAGTGTTCATCGAAGTATTAGAGCAAACCCCTCGTGGAGCGACTCCCCTCGCGGACCTGGGAACCATGCCGCCCTACGAAACAAAAATCCCGATTGAACTGCTGGGGATGGACACGGGGCCTTGCATGTTGAATGTGAATGGGATCGAGGTCTCTTTTGAGATCCCAAATCCGAGAGCAACTCTCGTCTTGCAAAACCCTGTTGAAACACTTCACGTGTCAGCGGTATCAGTCGCCGATGAATTCATTCCCATCGAAGACTCGATCCCAGGGGAAGCGATCCAGTGACTATTGGGACGGGATTCCGTTACCGAACTCTGCAAGGTTTCGCCTCCCCATCGTCTGATTGTGGTAAGATACCCCTTTCATTCCAATCAAACCCCACTAGCTCATGAAAAAACTCACCTGCTGTCTTGGACTCCTTTTTACTCTTTCGTCTCTCCACGCACAAAAAGCGATGGAGATCGCGGCCACTTTCGAAAAACAGAAAATTGAAGCGATCGAGGCGTATCTGAAGGAGACTCCCGATGCCGCAGACAAAGACCAAGCCCTTGCGATCCTCGTTGGCGCACACATGAGCATGGGACAGTTCGAACCGATCCCCGATCTACTTAGCCAGCGGTATGATGCCCAGGAGACGGGAGCCGATGCAAATCTGCAACTGGTCATGACCGAAATTGCACGCCCTTTTATTGAGGCCAGCATCGTCTCGAACCAACGCGACAAAGCCAAGGCCTTCATCACTCGCTTGAAATCTGATTTCAGCACCCATGCACAAAGCGCACAAGTGAATCAATTTCTCGATCAGATGGGCGGCGAGCTCTATCTCCCGGGAGTCGGTGACGAAATGGCGATTGCCTTTACCGATCTCGCGGGCAAAGAAATCGATCTGTCTACGATGAAGGATAAGGTGATTCTGGTGGATTTCTGGGCGACCTGGTGTGGCCCCTGTGTCGCAGAGATGCCAAATGTGATCGCGGCCTACGAGGAGCATCACAAGAATGGTTTTGAAGTCGTCGGAATCTCACTCGACGAAGACAAAAGCGCAGTGGAGAAGTTCGTGAGCGACAAGAAAATGCCATGGCCCCAATATTTTGACGGCAAAGGATGGGAGAACGAGATCGCACAGAAGTATGGAATCCGGAGCATCCCCGCAACGTTCCTCGTAGGGAAAGGCGGAAAAATCATCGGAGCAAACCTCCGTGGTCCGGAATTGGAAGCAGCCGTGAAAAAAGCGCTCACCGCTGCCAATTAAGCTTCTCGAGGAGACTCCCGTGACATTTCGCCTCATTTCCGGTTTCACGTTCTGGATTTGCGGCGATACTTGCGCGCTTTCATGACTCAGAAAAATCGCATTGACCAACGTTTTGCCGCTCTTCGATTGAACGGGAAGGCGGCTTTTGTCGCCTATATCTGCGCCGGAGATCCGGATATGGATCGATGCCTCGAGATCATGTTCGCTCTCGAGCGAGCTGGGGTCGATGTGATTGAGTTGGGAGTTCCTTTCTCCGATCCAATGGCGGATGGCATCGTGAACCAAATGGCCGCACACCGTGCCCTCCTCGCGGGAGCCACTACTAAGAGGGTTCTAGAACTCATTCGCCGATTTCGGGAGACTTCCGAGACCCCGGTCGTCCTCTTTACTTATTTGAATCCCATCTACGCGTACGGATTCACGAAATTCCACGAAGATGCTGCCGCAGCTGGAGCTGATGGGATATTGCTACTCGACTTGCCGCCCGAAGAAGCTGGAATCAATCAGGAGTTGCTCGCGAGCAGTGCCCTCCATCACATCCGGCTCATCGCCCCCACTTCCCCTGAAGCGAGGATCCCCCAACTGGCGGCCTCAAGTGAGGGATTTATCTACTACGTCTCCCGCGAGGGAGTTACCGGGACACAAACGTCATTGGCTGAAGGTATTGCGGAAAATGTCGCAGCGATCAAAGCCCACACCGACGTACCTGTCGTCGTAGGATTCGGAATCTCGACGCCCGAGCAGGCCGCCGAGGTCGCGCGTTCATCGGATGGCGTAGTGGTCGGCAGTGCGATCGTTCGCCAGATCGAACGGTTTGGGGAGTCAGGGAACGTCGCGAGCGAGGTCGAAGCCTTCGTCAAACCGCTTGTAGATGCGGCCAAGTCCGTCTAATCTCTTGTTTCATTTTACGAACGAACGAGATGGTAGATTTCTGGAAAATGAACGGAGCTGGCAACGATTTTGTTGTGCTCGACAACCGAGATAACTCTCTCGATTTGAACCGTGAACAAATCGCTAGGCTCTGTAATCGTCAGCGGGGCATCGGCGCTGATGGACTCCTCGCGGTAGAGCCAGCGCAAAACGGGGCTGATTACCGGATGCGCTATTACAACGCCGACGGAGGGGAAGCCGAGATGTGCGGAAACGGCGCGCGATGTTTCGCCCGCTTTGTGAATCTTCTTGAAGACAGTCGCCTAAAATCGACCTCGTTTGAAACCATCGCCGGGGTGATTCAAGGAACCTTCGTTGGTGAAGAAGTCCGTATCCAGTTGAGCACGCCTCGCGGGCTAGCCCTAAACGTAGAACTCGATCTCGACGGAGTCACGCACCGTGTCCACTCTCTGAATACGGGAGTCCCTCACGCGGTGATTTTTGTCGATGATCTCGAGGCGGTCGATCTCCAGCGTTTTGGCGCAGCAACTCGGTATCATTCCCACTTTGCACCCGCCGGGACCAATGCAAATTTTGCAAAAGTCCTCTCGCCGAGTCACATTGCGATTCGCACCTATGAGCGTGGCGTCGAAGACGAAACCCTCGCGTGCGGGACAGGAATGGTCGCGTGTGCGATTCTCTATCACGAGCTCAGCGGAGCACCGGCCCCGATTCGAGTCGATGTAGCCGGGGGCGAGACTCTCGAAATCGGTTTTCGCAAGGGCGATAACAACTCCTACGAGGATGTCACCCTGCTCGGGCCTGCCGAATTTACTTTTTCCGGAACGATTCAATCCTTATAACTCCCACTGATCGAAACGATCGCCAATCTTATGTTTGAAGGTGCCCACACTGCTCTAGTCACCCCTTTTACTGAAAAGGGAATGATCGACCCCGACGCATTTCGCAAGCTGATCGATAAGCAGTTCCAAAATGGCATCAACGGAATCGTGCCGGTTGGCACAACCGGGGAATCGACAACCCTTTCCACGGAAGAGCATCACCTCGTCATCGAAATCGCTGTAAAACAAGCGGCAGGAAGAGGCCTGGTCATTGCCGGAACCGGTTCGAACTCAACACGAGAGGCGGTAGATCTTACTCAGGCTGCGGAAAAAGCAGGTGCAGATGCTGCGTTACTTGTGACGCCATATTACAACAAGCCTTCTCAGGAGGGACTCTATCAGCACTATCGGGCGATTGCGCAGTCTACGGAACTCCCACTTATGCTCTATTCCATTCCGGGACGCTGCCATATCCAGATCGAGGTCGAGACGATGGTCCGTCTCGCTGCGGATTTCCCCAACATCCGGGCAATCAAAGAAGCCGGAGGCGACACTGAAAAAGTAAGGCAACTTCGCGCGGCGCTCCCGCCGGAATTCGAGATCCTCTCCGGGGATGATGTCTTGACGATTGATTTCATGAAGGCTGGTGCCGTGGGAGTTGTCTCGGTAGCATCCAACCTCATTCCCAGAGCGATGGCCGATCTCACGACAGCGATGCGGGAAGGTAGGGTCAGCGATGCGGAAGCGATTCATAATACGTATGCCGAACTCTTTGGTGCTTTCTTGAAACTCGACACCAATCCGGTGCCGATCAAGGCAGCTCTCAGTTTGACCGGTGAATGCCTCGCGAAGCTTCGCCTCCCCATGGTGACGATGAGTGACGAAAAAGTTGCGGAACTCCGCGCAATCCTTCTCAAGCTAGGGCTTGTTTCGTAGTCCTGAGCCACTTACACCCACTATTGCTATGCTGAACATTCTCATCACCGGATTCCGGGGACGCATGGGCCAAGCAGTTGCCACGGCTGTGAGCGAATGCGAAGAAACGCGCGTTGCCGCCGGGATCGACCTGGGTGACTCCTTGGAAGAAGCGTTGAAACGATGCGATCTGGTGATCGATTTTACCCTGCCAAGCTTCACGAACGAACTGATCGAGGGATGTGTCGAGTCTGGAATCCCTCTTGTCATGGGGACGACCGGACACGACGACAAACAGTTGGATTTGATTTTGACCGCTTCAAAGTCCATCCCCATTGTCCATGCTCCGAACTATTCCGTCGGGGTGAACACTCTTTTCTGGCTCACCCGACGCACCACCGAGATCCTCGGAAACGGATTCGATCTTGAGGTTGTGGAAATGCATCACCGAAACAAGCTCGATTCCCCCAGCGGCACCGCCCGCCGTCTCGCGGAGATCCTTACGGAGGCACGGGGACTTTCGTATGACAAAGATTGCCGCCATGGGCGCTTTGGAGATGTCGGAGCAAGAACCGATACCGAAGTCGGAGTCCATGCACTTCGGGGTGGAGATGTGGTAGGTGATCACACCGTCATCTACGCCGGAAACGGCGAACGAATCGAGCTGACGCACAAGGCTTCGAGCCGACTCACCTTCGCCAACGGCGCGGTGCGGGCAGCTCGCTGGATTGAGAGCGAGGGACACAAGAGCGGACTGTTTGATATGCAGGACGTTCTCGGTCTGAAGTAAACACAGCCCGATGGGACTTGTCGGAATCAGTCTCGGCTCCAATCTCGGAGACCGTCTCGGAAATCTGCGGACAGCGGTGGCCCGTCTTCAGGAGGTTCAGAGTTCCGGACATCTGCTGCTCTCTTCCGTCTACGAAACCGACCCGGTGGGCTGCCCGCCTGGATCGGGTTCTTTTTACAACGCGGTCATCGAAATCGAGACAGAGCTTTCGCCTCACGATTTGTTGCGCACCACAAAGGCGATTGAGAAAGCACTGGGTCGCCCGTCTGCCCGTGAGATCAATGCCCCCCGCACGGTCGATCTCGACCTCCTCTACTACGGAGAGATGGTTCTGAGCGACGGGGATCTCGTCCTGCCCCACCCTCGCATGGGGGAAAGGGCGTTTGTCCTGATGCCACTTGCCGAGATACGTCCCGACCTGGTTCCGGATCAATGGAAATCGGAGCCATTCCCTCAGGGCATACGTCGGTTGAGTGAGGATACGCTTTGAATTCCACTTTCATCAATCCGTGGGGAACGCGTCAATTCTCCGTAAAAGAATTGTAAAAGGCTCGTAAATCGATCCCGCGTTACTCCCCTGCACCTTGCCAGGCCCGCTCCAGCCTTGTTTCCTAACGGAAATCTTAACTTGCCGGGGAGAGTGATCGGTCGTAGGCTGAGCGAGGGTTTAGACCCGGGTCCGAAATGTCTTTCGTAAAGAACACCTTGAGCCGTATGGCTCAGACCATATCTGTCCTCCTCGTTTGGGGAGACAGTCTGAGGTCACGGAAATCCGGGAACAATCCCTACCAATCACTGCGGAGAGATCTTTGTGAAACCGGACGGGGCAGACCAGGCAAGATGCTGGCTCTGCTAGCCCATTGTCCGGTCGCATCGGGAGCACCTTCTCAGGCGCTCAGGAACGGTTTCGAAGACAGGAAAGCCTCTGCTTTCGCGTCAGCGACCTACCCCGCCACCCCTGAAATCCTTACCCCACATAGTGTGGAAACGGCGATTTCAACCGGCGGCTTTTCCGAAGAGCCCTCCGCGCCCTTAACCTGGACCGAGTTACCGACAATGTCATTGACCGGTCCCATCCACCTACCTTCCACTACTGATGGAATCCAGATCACAAGACAATCAAAGTGGCCGCCCTCGCGGCAATCGCTCCGGCGGACGCAGCCGCAATCGGAATGGCAACGCCAATCGCCAAGGAAATCAATCGAACAGCAACGGAAGCAGCAGCGGGAACTCTCGCAGCCGCAACCGCAATGGTTCGTCCCGATCTAGGTCGGCACCCAAGCAGACCACAGGACAGAAGATCCTTTCCTTCCTGACATTCGGGCTTCTCGGAAAACCGAAGAGCAAGGGGAAACCAAACTCCAAATCGGCTCAACAAAATCCGAGACCAGGTCGCGACGCGGCAAAAAGTGCTCCCCGTGAAAGTGGTGGTGACACTCGTCCCAAGCGGAATCGCAATGAAGTGACCTCCGCAAGACTCTATGTCGGGAATCTCGACTACGCTACGGGAGAGCCGGAGTTAGAGGCTCTCTTCCGCGGTGTCGGCAACGTGATCAGCGCGGAGGTCGTGACCAACCCGCGCACGCAGCAGTCAAAGGGATTTGCCTTTGTCGAGATGGGCTCCTTGGACGAAGCACGCCGTGCGGTCGCTGTACTCGATGACCAGGACTTTATGGGGCGCAAACTGATCGTCAGTGGAGCCCGTAGCGAAGGACCCCACGACAACGAGGGCGAGGCAGTGACTGCCGACTCGACTCTTGCGAGCGAGGAGTGAACGACTCCTCCGAGACTGTTTACGAAGCGCCGGGGCGGTCCAGAACCGTTCCGGCGTTTTTCTTTTCCGCATGGACTTCCCGCTCCCCCCTCTCTACCTCGCCGGCCCGACCGGTTGCGGAAAGACTTCGGTCGCCCTGCAACTCGTTGAGATACTGCCGCCCGTGGAGATCATCAACGCGGATGCCTATCAGGTCTACCGCGACATGGAATGCCTCAGCGCCGCACCGACGGCAGAGGAACGTTCTCGCTGCCCGCATCATCTTTTCGGTGTCCTCGACCCTACCGAGGAATGTGACGCTGCGACATTTTCCCGGATGGCAAAAGCAGCCATCGCCGACGTTGCCACCCGAGCTCTTCCACTCGTCGTCGGTGGCAGCGGACTGTATTTGAAAGCCATCACTCATGGTCTCGCCCCGACTCCGAAAGGAGATCCCGTCCTGCGAGCGCGGCTCGATTCCCGGGAGTTCGATGATCTCATCGCCGAATACACCCGCCTCGATCCCGACGGAGCGGCCCGCACGAACCTCCAGAACCGCCGCTACGTTACCCGGAATCTGGAGATCTGTCTTCTCACGGGGCAACCGGCCTCTCGCTTGAAGCAGGAATGGCAGGACAACACGCCGACGATCCGGGCAATCTATTTGCACCGTGAGCGAGCCGATCTCTATGAGAGGATCCATCAACGCACCGCCCGGATGATGGAAAACGGACTCCGTGAGGAAGTCTCCCATCTTGGTTCGCTCTCGATCACCGCTGAAAAAGCCATCGGACTCCGTGAAGTAAGAGCGCTCCTCGCAGGTGAGATGGAGGAGAGCACCTGCCTCGATCTGATCCGGCAGGCGACGAGGCGCTACGCAAAACGTCAGGAGAGCTGGTTCCGGCGAGAGATTGCCTTTCAAACCCTCCCGATTGCTGTAGACGAGCCATCTATCGTCACCGCAAAGCGTATTCTTGCCTTGATTTGAAACACCTTCGGGATTGAAACTTTCGCAGGGACAGCTAACCGTTTCCGCACATGCCTACTGTCACCCAGGGAAATCCGTCGACCATATCACTCCGCCTTGCCAACGACGAATACGTCGTCCTTGTCGGAACCAGGCTCCTCGCAAAGACCGCGTCTTTCATCACCGATCACAGCGGTATTCGCAGTCGCGTTGCGGCAGTAGTGACCGACTCGAATGTAGGGCCACTCTACGCCCGGACCGTCGTGGCCTCACTCGAGGCCTCCGGGATTCGCACCACTCTCATTGAGGTTCCGGCGGGAGAAGCGTCCAAGAGCATGGAGCAGGTCACCGAGATCTGTCGGCAAATGTTGCGGGCCGGCCTTGATCGGAAGTCGTTCCTCGTCGCGCTGGGAGGAGGAGTCGTGGGGGATCTCGCAGGATTTGCCTCCGCCATCTTCCAGCGAGGCATCCCCTGTGTGCAGATCCCGACCACGATCGTGAGTCAGGTCGACAGCTCTGTTGGAGGCAAAACCGGAGTAAACACCCCAGAAGGCAAGAATCTCCTCGGAGCATTTCATCAGCCGCAACTGGTTCTCGCCGATGTCGAGACACTGTCCTCGCTGCCAGAGCGGGAATTCAACGAAGGATTTGCCGAAATCATCAAACACGCCGCGATCCGGGACGAATCTCTCTTCGCTCTCATTGAGGACCTCGGAGCAGTCCGGGATCACCTTATCGAGCTGGTCACCCGGAACGTCTCGATCAAAGCCACCGTCGTCGAAGAAGACGAACGGGAGACCACCGGAACACGTGCCCTGCTCAATTTCGGCCATACCATCGGCCATGGGATCGAAGCAGCTGGAGGGTACGGCCGCTTCCTCCATGGCGAAGCGATCAGTCTCGGGCTCGTCGCCGCGATACGACTCTCCGTCACCCTCGCCGGGCTCCCCGTAGCACAGGCAGATCGAATCATCGCCGCCCTTCAGGCCTACGGTCTCCCGACCGTGCTTGACGCAAATGTCCCCGATGAAGCCATTCTCGAAGCAATGTCACGTGACAAAAAATTCGAAACCGGCGGCGTCCGTTTTGTCCTCGTGCCGACACTCGGGAGCGCTTTTGTTTCCGCAGAAGTTTCTATGGATCACATCACCTCGGCGATCGCCGATCTCCGCAAGGCGTGAGTCTTCTCTCGGTCAGCGCTGTCTCAGGAGCCATCCCACAAGGTCACGAAAATCCGCCTCGCTCAGGGTCGTTCCCCAGGTACTCGGCATCAGAGAAAGGGCCGACGTCTCGCGTGTTTTGATTTCGCTCTCTGCGATCCGTTGTGTCTGGCCCGCCGCGTCGAGCAATTGGATCATCTTTCCCCCGCCCGACACCGCAAATCCCGCACGGGTAGACCCATCCGACAGAGTCAGCACCGTGAGGCGGAAATGCGCATCGACATTGCGATTCGGCTCGAGGATGTCCTCCACGAGACGAGCGATTCCGCGGGTCCCGATCCCATCCAGTTGTGGCCCGATCAACGCCCCCTCTCCCCCGATCCGATGGCAGAGACTGCACTGTTGACGAAATACCCGCTCGCCGTTTGTCGCATCGACCTCCTTCGGCTCGAACGAGGACACACGACGAGCGATCAACGCCTCCCGCTCGGCCTCCTCGACGGGATTGATCGCCAGAGACGGCACCGGCGGAGACACCGGGAGAAATGCTGCGAGTTTATCCCGAAGATCGATCGGCGCCGAGCGGACGAGCCGTTCCGCGAGACCCACGAGGAGTTGGCGAACCCGGATTTCCTCCTCGAAGCGATCGAACGGGAGCGAGACGCCCTCCACCTCTCCCACGGCCAGCCAGGCGTAGGCCTTCCCCTCGTCTCCATCGACCACCTCCAGAGATACCTTTCGACCGACCAGATCCGGGCGGCCCCACTCCACCACCCTCGCCACATCACTTCGCGGAGGAAACGCCCGGAACAGCTCCTCCCCGCTGACGACGTCGCGGAGAGAGACATAGTTCTTCTCATGCGCCTCCGCCGTCGGACTTCCCCGGTGACCACAGAGCGGAAAGCGCAGCCGTTCCGGCATATCAAAATCGCGGGAACGCAGCACCCCCGTTCCCTCCTCCCCGCGCCGGGACGACCGCACCAGACTGGAAAGCACCGCGATCTCCCGCCCCTCCGCAGATTTCCGCATCTGGACCTCCCACACGGATCCGTCCCGGGCACTACCCGCAGCACCCGCTGGGAGAGAGTGCGCCGTCCAGTTCGCCACGTCCCCTTCCGAGAGCATCCCCAGCAGCTCCCCGACCACCTTCGTAGCCGCCGCGATCCATCGTTCATTGACGAGGATGCCGTCCCGCTCCTCCAGACCCTCCGCGATTTCGAGGAGATTTGTCCCCACCTCGGTCGCATCCGTTCGCGAGTCCGATGCCGTCGCGATGATCTGATCGAGAGCTCTCTCGCTCCCCCATCGGCCCACATGCCTCCGCCGTCTCGGTAAAAAGTCCCGTTCCAGACCGGGTGCATCATCCGGCAGAGAGAGAAGATACCCCGCCGCCTCCGCAGACTCCACCGCGAGAGCGACCGTTCCGATCTCCCCCTCCTTCGGCAGATCCCGAAATGCACCCGGCAATCGCAGACACTCCCGCATCGCCAGTTGGAGAGCGTGGTGCAGATGCGTGTCCGCCGCCACTGTCTCCCTCGCCGCCGATCGCAGCGCCACCACCGCCTCCACCGAGGGAGAATCTTGAATGGCCGAAGCCGCGGCCCGGCGCACCCAGGGATCCGCATCCGCCAGGGCCGCGATCGGATCAGAGATCCCGCGCACCGCCTTCCTTGCCTTGGGTTGTCCCGAGACAGCCACGCCCCCCCCCCCCCTCCCCCCCCCCCACAACCGCCCCCCCTCCCCCCCCC
>JAGPCC010000384.1 GCA_018058245.1 Verrucomicrobiales bacterium | reverse complement strand
AGGTAGGAGAGTGAACAGGGTCAGGTTGGGGGCCTCCATTTCCATTCCGAGCTCGTCTTTTGCCGGTGTTCTACACGCAAATAGCTCAGACATTTTGATTGACCCTGCCGAATAGGGAGGTGAAAACGTCGTTGTGCAAATGTTCTGCTGACTGGTCGGAACGAAGGATTGTCTGAGTGGAAAAAGCACGACGCCAGTGGGCCAGATCGGTTGGACAATCATTTTTCAAAAACGAAGCAACATTAGACAAAATCGCATGAAACCAGACCAATTGTATCTCATCAGACGGGACTTCCAAGATCAGGGGAAGACGTATTACTGCCCTGGCTGTGCGGAGATGATTGGCCTGCTCGAATTTTATCCTGAGCTCAAGAAGGGCATCGAAATCCACGAGGTGGATTTTGCGCGACCACGGCCGATGTTGGTTTCCTTGCTCGGCGAGGCGAACCAAGGTTGCCCGGTGCTGGTGCTCGGCACGGTACCTCAGAATCTTCCGGCGCACCTCAAGGTGCAATACGCGAATGGCCTTGCCTTCGTGGCTGATCCCCGAGAGATCGGCGAATACCTCGCCCACGTTC
Source organism: Verrucomicrobiales bacterium (assembly GCA_018058245.1). Classification (GTDB taxonomy): domain Bacteria; phylum Verrucomicrobiota; class Verrucomicrobiia; order Verrucomicrobiales; family DEV007; genus Arctic95D-9. Next base: position 3,267 of record JAGPCC010000384.1, on the reverse strand, counting down.
ATGGCATCGGCCTGCCGCATTGAACCGAGCGAGAACAACCGAAACGGATACAAATATGAATGGAATCATTGACGAAAAGATCGAAGGCCTGTTTCAGGAGGTCATCAAACGCAATCCCGGTGAGGTGGAGTTCCACCAAGCGGTCCGCGAAGTGCTCGAATCACTCGGTCCGGTGTTGGTGAAATATCCAGAGTTTGGTGAGCACAAGATCATCGAGCGCATTTGTGAACCGGAACGACAGATCATATTTCGGGTGCCGTGGCAGGATGATCGGGGTCAGGTGCAGATCAACCGGGGTTTTCGCGTTCAGGTCAACAGTGCCCTCGGGCCATACAAGGGTGGACTCCGCTTTCACCCCTCGGTTTATCTGGGGATCATCAAATTCCTGGGTTTCGAACAAACTTTCAAGAACGCGTTGACCGGGATGCCGATCGGCGGCGGCAAAGGCGGTTCGGATTTTGATCCCAAGGGAAAATCGGATGGCGAAGTGATGCGTTTTTGTCAGAGCTTCATGACGTCGCTCTACCAGCACTTGGGGGAATACACCGACGTGCCGGCCGGTGACATCGGCGTGGGTGCCCGGGAGATCGGGTATTTGTTCGGTCAATACAAGCGCATCACGAACCGGTATGAATCGGGTGTGCTCACAGGGAAAGGATTGGACTGGGGTGGTGCCCGTGCTCGCAAGGAAGCGACTGGTTATGGAGCGGTCTTTTTCTTGAATGAAATGCTCCGTGCTCGCGGCGATTCTCTGGACGGAAAAACCTGCATTGTTTCCGGTTCGGGCAACGTCGCCATTTACGCGATCCAGAAGCTGCAACAACTAGGCGGCAAGGTGGTCGCTTGTTCCGACTCGAATGGATACATTCACGATTCCAAAGGCCTCGATTTTGCCTTGATCAAACAACTCAAGGAAGTCGAACGCCGTCGGATCGAAGACTACGTCGCACATCACAAGCACGCTCATTATGTCGCCAAAGGCAACTTGTGGGAGATTCCCTGTGACGTCGCCTTGCCTTGTGCGACACAGAACGAATTGACCGGCAAAGACGCCACCCAATTGGTCAAAAATGGGTGTATGGCCGTCGCGGAAGGCGCGAATATGCCGACCACGCCCGAAGGTGTGCGGACCTTTCTCACGGCAGGGATTGCCTACGGGCCAGGCAAGGCTGCCAACGCTGGTGGCGTCGCCACTTCGGCGCTGGAGATGCAGCAGAACGCCAGTCGTGATGCGTGGGATTTTGACTATACCGAGAAAAAATTGTCTGCGATCATGGTCGGGATTCATCGACGCTGTTATGAGACGGCGGAGGAGTTCGGTACGCCCGGCAACTATGTCAATGGGGCCAATATCCAGGGTTTTATCAAGGTCGCCAAGGCTATGGTGGCACTCGGTCTGATCTGAACTCCGAAAAAACGACGCACCCGAAAAGGACCAGGACAGACCATCGCTCTTCCGGGAAGACTGTGTCCCTCCCGAGAGAAGCCCGTCGAACGCATTCGCGCGCCCCGCGAATTCACGCCACTTGTTGTGATGTGAATTTTGCGGCACTATTGCCATGTATGGGCCGTTTTGCGTATTTTGCCATTTTCCTCCTGCTGGCATCGTCGGTCCTTGCCGAAAATCTGCCTCAAGCGAAAACGGGTGCCGTTTTGGTAGATCTGTTCGGTCCCTTTGAGACGAACGCGGCCTTTCCTGATGATGCGGGGGAAACCCTGGTTTCGTGGGAACAATCGGCGATGGGATTTGTCCGGATCCCTCATCGCTACGACGACTCGGGTCTACGGGTGGATTGGGGGACTGGAGTCATGATCCGTGCGGTCACGGAGATCCAACTCGATGCGGGAACCTATGAATTTCTCGGGCGTAGCCGGAGTTTGTCCCGCCTTTTCATTGATGGAAAAGCGATCATGGATTTTCCGAAACAGAGGCGACACAACGGGGAAAATAACAGAGTTGAACCGATCCCTGAATTGCCGCGTCGCGGGATGCGGATGCGTCCGCCAGCAATGGACGACGTGGAAAAAGTGGTCGAGTTCGTCAGTGCCGGCGGAACGCACAAGGTCGTGTTTGAGATGATGGTGGGAGGCCCGAAATTGCGGCTCGATTTTGGGGAGCCTTGTGTCGCCCTCGCCAGGAAAGGCGAAATGTTTCGCATGATCAGCCCGGCCTGGCAAACCGGGCCAGAACTGACGGATGAAGGTCGGTTCGCGTTTGTTTTGGAAACGAGTGAGGTGCTCGAAATGGTGGATCAAAACCAAAGGAGGTCCGCAGATCAACAGGCGGGGTATTGGGAAAAGCGTCACGACCTTTCCCGCAAAAAACTGGGGCGAGCAATCGAAGGGAAAGAGAAGACAATTGATGAATTACTCCAGAGTCGGTTGGACGCGACGATCAAGGCCTCGGGCAACCAGGATTCCTTTTTTAATGCCGAAGTCCGGCCTATTTTTGTCGAGCATTGTTTTCGATGTCATGGAGAGAAAGAGAAAGGCGGGCTCAATCTCCAGGATCGGGAAAATGTCCTCGCCGGGGGCGATTCCGAAGTTCCTTCCGTTGTCCCTGGAAAACCCCACGACAGTTTCCTCCTGGAAGCGGTCCGTGCAGAGGCCGGGGACGACCGGATGCCACCGAAAGGGGACATGCTGAGTGAGGAGCAAATCCAGACGCTCACGAAATGGGTGGAAACGGGAGCCGAGATGGACAAACCGGCCTTTCAGACGACGGGCCCCAAGCCATTGGTCGATGACTTGACGTTTCTCCGGAGAATCTGGTTGGACCTCGTCGGAGTCTCTCCGCCGCTCCGTGTCGTTCAGGAGTTCCAAGCCGACACCGCCGTAGACAAACGGAGTCAGATGATTTCCAAATTGTTGGAGGACGACCGGTGGGCAGACAATTGGATGGGATATTGGCAGGATGTCCTCGCGGAAAATCCGAATCTCTTGAAACCAATGCTGAACAACACGGGACCGTTCCGTTATTGGATTTGGGAATCGCTACGGGACAACAAACCGATGGATCGTTTTGCGACGGAGTTGATCCTGATGGGTGGCAGCGAGTGGGAGGGCGGTCCCGCTGGTTTCGGGCTCGCCACACAAAATGATGTGCCCATGGCCGCGAAAGCTCTCATTATCGGAACGGCATTCCTCGGTGTGGAGATGAAGTGTGCTCGCTGCCATGATTCGCCGTATCACAGTACGAGCCAGCAAGATCTTTTCGAGATGGCGGCGATGCTGGCACGGGAACCGGTCATAGTTCCGGCATCGAGT
>JAGPCC010000383.1 GCA_018058245.1 Verrucomicrobiales bacterium | reverse complement strand
AAATCGCCTCGACGGGATCATCCAGATCGCGATCAAACCAGAGATCGGGCTCACCTTTGCGAGTGGTCTCCGGAGCATCCTGCGGGGCGATCCCAATATCATCATGGTCGGGGAGATGCGTGACCTTGAGACGACGGAGATCGCGATCCGGGGAGCGCTCACGGGGCACCTTGTTTTCAGCACGCTGCACACCAATGATGCGGTCTCGGGAATTACTCGTTTGTTAGACATGGGAGTCGAGCCCTTCCTGATCGCTTCATCCGTTCGTGGATTTCTGGCGCAGCGCCTTGTCCGCCGCCTCTGCGAACAGTGCAAACGCCCCTCGACGGTGGAAGAAAGTTACTACGAGGAGATTCGATTCCCTGTGGAAGGTCGTTCCGGTGTCTTCGAGGCCGTGGGATGCCGGGCGTGTCGGAATACCGGTTACCGCGGGCGGATGTCGATTCTGGAAATTTGTCTGATCGATCACACCATGTCCGAGCTGATCACGACTCACGGGACTTATGCGCAGCTCAAAAAACAGGCTCTGAGCAACGGGATGCGGACACTTCGAGACTACGGGTTCAGCAAAGTCGCCTCGGGTGAAACGACGATCGAGGAGGTTCTCAGCAACGTGGAGCATTGATTTCTGCTGCCGAATTCCTCTGTAGGCGACGTTTGCGGCGGCGATTCCATTGGAATACTCCAAACATCGCAAGGCCGGTGATGCCGACGAGTCCAGCGATCAGAAATGTCAGAGCGGATTGGCGTCTTTCCGCGTCGGAAAATTCCCGTTCCGTTCCCCCAGCGAGTAGTACGATCCCGTTGGGTTCGAGCGGTTCCCATTTTCCGTCAGCATTGCGGCGCAGCCAGGCGCGGAAGCTCGACCCATCTCCGGGAATGGAATCATGACCGATCGGGCCGACAAGATCGCTTTGGCGAATGCGCCAGCAACGGATGTCGAGAAAGCGGGAATCACCGAGCCATTCGGACCCCTTTTCCACCGTGTCCACTTCGGCCATGAGACGAACAAAATATACGGAAGCGCTCGGTTTGCGATGAATCATGACTCGGGAGCCCACGACCCGTGCGGTGACGATGACCTCGGCGGTGGCTTCGAGGGTCTCCGGTGAGAGGGGAGGTAGTGCGGCGGCGGTAAACGCGGGAGCAAGGAGCAAGAGGAAACCCCAGAAAACCTGCTTCATGTCCCGGCGTGGGCGAGACACTCTTCGCCGCAGAAAAGCCCGTGACTCTCCCGGCAGTCGGGGCAGACAAAGATCTGTTCGTTGCAGTCGGGCCAACGGCAGTTCCCGTAGCGCGCCTCTTCGACTCCACAATAGCGACAGCGGGTGATCACTTTTCTTGTTTCGGTGTGGTTCACCTCGACGCCGACTCTTTCGTCGAAGACGTAACAAAGCCCGTCGAAATCTCGACCGAGAACTTCGGGATCTTTGCTATACTTCACAATGCCGCCGTCGAGTTGGTGGACATCATCAAATCCCTCCTGGCGGATGTATCCAGAGAGTTTTTCACAGCGGATTCCCCCAGTGCAATAGGTAAGGATCTTTTTTCCCCGGAGATTCGGAGTGTTCTCCTTGAGCCAATTCGGGAACTCCCGAAAGTTTCGAATCGGTGGGCAAAGCGCATTTTTGAAACGACCGAGTTCCGCTTCGTAATCATTTCTCCCGTCGATCACGACGACATTGTCTTCCTGCATCGCCTCGTAAAACTCCCGAGGAGAGAGACGGTTGCCGGTGAGCGCATTCGGGTCGATGTCTGCTTCGTTGGGGAGTCCGAGGGTCACGATCTCTTTTCGCATTTTTACGGAGAGTTTCGGGAAAACGTGATCTTCTGCGGCATCCACTTTGAATTCAATGCCCGAGAGGAGCGGGTCATTTTGCATCGTTTCGACATACTGATTGGTGTGTGCAGTCGTGCCTGAAACGGTACCATTGATTCCTTCGACGCCGATGATGATGCGACCTCGCAATTCCAGTGATTCGCAGAGGGAACGATGCGCGGCACAAAAGGCCACGGGATCCGGAATCGGAGCGTAGCGATAGTAGAGCAACACTTGAAAGGGACTGGAAATGGCGATGGAAGGCTCAGAAGTCACCTTCCAAATGTAAAGAGATTCGACCGTTGCTCAAGTGCTTGCCTGAGGAAAATTTCGAATCAAATTTACGAATATTCGCAAAAAAGATTCTCATTTTCTGGACTCATGACCAAAACCTGCTCTAATCAGGTTTGTGAGCACCCTCGGAATCAGTCAACGGGAACGTCTTTTTAGCCGGATGAGGTTCTATCTGGCCGTGGCAACAGTGATGTGGTCCCTAAATCACGTTCTCCCGGCCCCTGCGGAATTCGAGGCCCGAAATTGGGAGGCGCTCGGGGTTATGAGGCCCTACTTCGGAGTGCCCATCACGGAAGTCGATTTCTCGATCTTCGGCCAAAGTCGATGAAGTCCTATTCGGCGGAATAGCGCTGTTCGCCGCCGACATAGACGGAGACGACCTCCAGTCCCGGAGTCAAGAGGGTCAGGTCGGCGAGTAAACCCTGTTTGACGTAACCGCGGTCCTTTAGCCGTAGGGATCTTGCCTGGTTGGCTGAACAGGTTCGCGCAAGTTCATTGAGGGGGAGGCCGGTGATGCTGGCGACGTTCCGCAGGGATTGGTCGAAAGTCACGATGGAGCCGGCAAGGTTTCCTGCAGGAATGCGGGCAGCCCCGTCTTTGACGATGATCTCGCCATCGTGGAGCGGATAGTGCCCGTCCCCGAGGTGGGACGCCGCAATCGAGTCGGTAATGAGCATGAGTTGCTCGGTACTGCGATGTTTGAAGACGAGTCGGATCATGTCCGGACTGAGGTGGATCTTGTCACAGATCAGTTCGATCATCACGGAATCGTCGAGGAGGCCGGCACCGACGAGACCTACTTCGCGGTGATGCAGCCCTGACATCTGATTGCAATAGTGAGTCAGGTGAGTGAGCCCGGACTCTCGTGCTGCACGGAAATCCGCGTAGGTGGCGGCGCTGTGCGCGGCGGAGGTGACGATGCCCATCCTCCGCATTTCCTGAAGAAAGGGGAGGGCACCCTCGATCTCTACCGCGAGCGAAATCAGGCCGATGGGGCAGATGCCGTGAAGATCGCGGATCTCGGCGACATCGGGCCGCCGCATGTAACGAGTATCTTGTGCTCCCGCCTGCAGGGGATTCAGGTAAGGTCCTTCGACGTGCAGAAAGGGAGCCCGCGCGTAGCGCTGATTTTTCCGGTATTCTGCGACCGCTTCCGCCATGCGGATTTTGTGTTCGGGAGTGGCAGTCCAAGTCGTCGGGAGAAAAGTGGTAACTCCTTCGGAGAGTTTCGCTTTTGCCATCGCTTCGACCGCTTCGAGTGTGCCGTAGGAGAGGTCAAACCCCATCGCGCCGTGAGTGTGAATGTCGATGAATCCGGCGGTGACATAGACTTCACCACCGCCGTCAAAAATCACTTCGCTGCCGTCGGGAGGGTGGTGCCCTTCGTGAATCGCACCGATGAGCCCATCTTCGCGGAGCTCGATGGAGACTGGCCGGATGAGATCTCCGGGAGAAACGAGGAGTACGTCGGAAATGACTATGGGCATGTTCCGAATCTAGCTCTGGAAGGAGGGGAAAGAAAACGATTTCCCCTTCTCCCAGAAGGAAGACAAATCACTGATCCGCTGGAGCTGGAGCTGGAGCTGGAGCTGGAGCTGGAGCTGGAGCTGGAGCTGGAGCTGGAGCTGGAGCTGCGGGAACCGCTGGTTTTGGTTCTACAGGCGTGGTAGCCGCTGGCTTTGGTGCTGCGGGAGCAGTTGTCGCTGGTTTTGGTGCTGCGGGAGCAGTTGCCGTTGGTTT
>JAGPCC010000130.1 GCA_018058245.1 Verrucomicrobiales bacterium | reverse complement strand
AAGAGCGATCTCTTCGACGTGCTCGCCTACGTGGCCTATGCTCTACCGCCGGTGACGAGGGCAGCTCGCGCAGACAACGCGCGGGTGCATATCAATTCTCAGTTCGACGTCAAGCAGCAGGCGTTCCTCGATTTTGTGCTCCAACACTACGTCACCGAGGGCGTCGAGGAACTGGAGCAGAGCAAGCTGAATCCCCTGCTCCGGCTGAAATATCACGACTCGATCACCGACGCCGTCGCGGACCTCGGCGGCAAACCGGAAGAGATCACCAAAGCCTTCGCCGGGTTTCAGAAATATCTCTATGAAGTGACGGTGCCGTAACGGAGGAATCCCCTCCCCTGCGAATCGTCCCCGACCAAGTCTCTGCCGCCCGGTCGTCGCATCATCCAGGTTGATTTCGAGAGAGATCATGGGACAGTTATTTAGCAGGATGAAAAAGACCCCCGTCACTTCCCGGCAACCCGACCCGCTCGTCGCGGTCGCCGAGGCCATGCCCGCAAAAGAGCGGCGCGGAAAGACCATCGCAACTCCCCGCGCCGGAACGAAAAAGAAGCTGACCCGGAAGCACGGGTGGACGATTGATCGGTAGGGAGAGTGTCATTGCGCCATCTCCTTCAGGGGGATTTTAACCTCAGTGGTCGAGACCTTCTCGATCCGGATCACGCGAAACTTCGTGCCACGCGCACATAGACCGCCTCGCCGTCAGTCGTCAGAGGCATCTTCGCATCCGGAGATTTCAAGAAACCCCGCTCGACCAGCTTCCTCACCTGGGGTGCGATCTCCCGAGCTGCTTTCGGATCGCTCACCTCGAGGATGACCTTGTAGGTTCCCCGGCTCGCGTACTTGCGAGCTCCGCTTTCGGCGACTGTAAAACTGTCGAGCAGCTTCGTGTCGAGAGGTTCGTAAATGCGTTGGCATCGACTCCCTCACACGCTGCAATCAGACCCATTACCGCCGCCTCCGGGGGCACTTCTCAGCCCTCGCAGGCAAGACCGACTCCGACACCCTCGCAGATCTCACCGCAGACGATAAAGACGCCGATCGCGCATCCGCCGCGCAAAGCTTGCGCGCCTCTGCGAAGGGCGACTTCTGGTGATGTTCGGACTACCCCGAATGCAAAGGAACGCGGCCTGTATGAGGTGTGGGTCTTTGTTGACAGATTCGACGAAGTTGACCTTACTGTCAGGGGCGTCAACACCTCAATTGACTACACTTCGTTCCGTCTATCTGCGCTTCGCTTCGATTCCTCCCCCACCCCTACCTCTTCCTCGTAAACGCTTTCACAAACTCCTCAAAGGTCGGATCCGCTCCTCCGCCGCCTTCCTGCATCTCATCGAGATCCCGCCGGTCGCGTTTCGTCGGCCTTCCGGTTCCGGTCTCGCGCTGGGGAGTCGCCTCGCGGGAATCGCGCTCGATTTCCGCAACGCGGGCATATTCCTCTGCAGGGGTGAGATCGGTGAAACACGGGGCGGCCTCTTTGGCACTGACTCTGCGCTTCAGGAGGGCCTGCACCTGTAGGGTCTTCGTAAGAATCCCTTGCCGGACCTGGACTTGATCCCCGGCCCGGACCAACTTCGCAGCCCGGCAACGCTGCCCGTTGACAAGGAGGTGCCCTTTTTTGCAGGCGGCAGCAGCGAGGCTCCTCGATTTGTAGAGACGCACCGACCAAGTCCACAGATCGACCCGGACTCCTTCTTTGGAACTGTCGGGTGCGCCCTCCACTGGAAAAGAAGTTACGCGGTGGTGCCGGTATAGGTCCAGCAATTTTCGCCGTATCGAGCGAGCGCTCGCTCGGCGAGATTGGTATTCCCGGATTGCGGTTTCAAAACGGCAAGCATGGTCGAACCGGAACCGGAGAGCTGTGTCGCCTCGACTTCGGGTTGAGCGAGAAGCCAGTTTTTCATCTCGCCGAGGACGGGGAACTTTTCAAAAACGGGCCGTTCGAGGTCATTTACCATGGAGCCCCAGACACAGGGCTGCTCGCGGTAGACAAACCCGTCGTAGTCGCTGGAGTTCGCATAGTGCTGATAAGCCCAGGCGGCGGAGATTTCAAAGGCGGGTTTGATCAGGAAAACCGGAATCGGCGGGTTCTGTTCTGCGTAGGGGACCGGGGTGACGATCTCTCCCCTGCCCCGGCAGTCGCACGACTGTTCGTAGAGAAAGAAAGGAACGTCGGACCCGATCCGGGCGGCGACTGCAGCGAGCTCGTTCTCGGGGAGAAAGAGCGAACCCATTTCGTTGATGCCGCGCAAAACGGCAGCGGCGTCGCTGCTGCCGCCCCCCAACCCGGCTCCGGACGGGATATTCTTTTTGAGGTCGATGCTGAGGCTAAAAACTTTCGAGGTGTGTTCCTCGATCGCACGAACTGCCTTCACGACCAGATTATCCTCTCCCACGGGGAGGCTTTTGTCGGAGCAGCGAAGCACGACATGATCGTCGTCGCGCCACTGCAGGAGGACGCGGTCGTGCAGAGAAAGGGCGGCCATGCGTGTCTCGATCTCGTGATATCCGTCCTCACGTTTTCCGAGAATCCGGAGCCACAGGTTCGTCTTTGCGGGAGCCAGATACTCCCGCGCATCGCTCATATCAGGAAACTCGTCGCTCATTTAGAATGGTGGACATTGCTTTTTTCGCTCCAACCGATGACGGCGAAATGACGTCCTGTCTTCCCCTTTTCAGTTCGGTAGCTGTAATATCGCTCTAGGTTACGACTCGTACAGATCCCGCAGTCGAACACATTTGTTTCCGGGACCCCGCTCGCGATACAGTCCGCAACGATCTGGGCGGCAAAATCGATCTCATAGGCGGGAGGGCGAATGCAGGGCGCGACTTGTACGATGAGGTCTGAGGGGTGTGATCCGTAGGCATTCTGCATCGCTTTTATCGCCGCAGGCGAGATCCCGAGTTCGGTCCCTTTTTTGCCTGAATGCACTACGGCACAAGCCCGCTTCACCGGATCCACCAGGAAAACGGCCCCGCAATCCGCTACATAGACACCGATATACTGCCCTGCGGTTCCGGTGATAAGCCCGTCGGTATCGGGAAAATGGACGGAAGAGGGTTCCTCCCCGTCGACGCGCTGGATCACTGCCCCGTGGACCTGCTCCCCGGTCGCGAGATGATCCCCAGATATGCCGAGCAGGCTCAGCTGCCCTGCATAAAAGGGAGCGAGGCGCGCCAATGCGGTATCACGATCGGTATCGACATCGATTTCCGGGCTGCGAAGGAGAAATCCATGCACAAGCCCGGGGAGTGCATCGAGAGAGGAAAAGGTCTCAATCAGAGGGAAGGAACTCATCGCCCTGACCCAACAGGGTTCTGTGAGAGTGTCAACAGGCTTGTGACGGGGTTGCGCCGCGTAGATCCCCTCTCACGACGGTCACTTTTTACGATTTCGATATTTGTAATCCTGAATTGCCAACTCCAGTTTTTTGAGGTCTTCAATCGTCGCGGCAAGATCTTCCTTCCGCTTTGCTGCTAAAATGCCACTCAACGTTCCCGATTTTATCTCCTGCTTTAGGAGTATTTCTTTGTCTTTCAATTCCGCAATCTGCTTTGTACGACTCGCAATGAAGGGATCGACCACTTTTTCCACCACTACCGACGGCGGTGCTCCTTCCTCCAGACGCATCGCAAAAAAACGATCTTGGAGAGAGAGCGTCGGGATCTGAATCTCGAAACGTTCCCCGTCCGCAACGCGATCCACGTAAAGTGTCTCTCCGAGCTTTCCCTGCACCAGAACATCGAGCAACTTCCCAGAACTGTTCACGATCGTTCTTTGAACCGGGAGAATTGGCCGAGTCACTTTTAAATAAAAAAAGGCTCCCCCGGCCAGCAGGAGAAATACTAGAAAGAAAATTCGCAGTGCTTTCATTTTCGGGATCCAATCAGGTTCAATTTATGCACATCGGCCCGGAAAACAACCGGACTCGACGTTGCCAATCATCCCGTCTGCACTTTTTCTACCTGCTGTGACCGTGATTGTGATTATGCCGATCCCCCTTGAATGGCCTGCCACCATTGTGCCGACTTTGGTTGTGTTGATGGCGATTGTGATTTTGAACGCGATTGTGCCCGTAAGACGCTCCGTGGCCCTGAGGCTGATGATAGCCCTGGTGTGAATCACAGCTAGTCAGGGCGAAAGCGGCGGCGACAGCGAAGAGGAAGGATAATGCGAGTAATTTCATGACTGACAGAACTATCAGGAAAGAGGTCAAAGAACAAACCTTTTTATCCTGGTCTCCTCTCACCCGAATCCGCAGACCTTTTCTCTTTTCGTGAGATGACCTTCCGGGTAGAATCGTACAATGATCAAAAGCGCCGCGTCTAGTCTCTTGTTTTTCTGTTTGTTGATCCTCCCGAATGCCCGCGCCGCAGACAAACCAGGAATCATCCTCGTAATGGCCGACGACATGGGCTGGGGCCAGACGGGTTACTACGATCATTCGCTCCTGAAGACGCCGAATCTCGATGCGATGGCCGCGAACGGTCTTCGTTTTGACCGCTTCTACGCAGGAGCGCCGAACTGTTCCCCCTCCCGCGCGACGGTCTTGACTGGTCGCACGAACGACCGCACCGGAGTGCAGGATCACGGATATCCCCTGCGCCTTCAGGAGCGCACCATCGCGCAGGTTCTCCGCGAGGCCGGGTATGCAACGGGCCACTTCGGGAAATGGCATCTCAGTGGATTCAGCGGCCCGGGGGCTCCGGTTCTGAAAGAAGATGAGCGCAATCCCGGGGTCTTCGGTTTTGATACCTGGCTCTCGGTCACGAACTTTTTTGATCGCAATCCCCTCCTCAGCCGCAACGGGGAGTTCGAGGAATTCAAAGGGGACTCGTCTGAAATCGTGATAGCCGAAGCGCTGAAGTTCATCCGTTCGCAGGTCGAGTCTGATCACCCGTTTTTTGCCGTGGTCTGGTATGGCTCGCCCCACGACCCGTTCATGGCGGATGCAAAAGACACCCAGCGTTTACAATGCGACACAGGTGCCTTTCCGAAATTGGACGATGAATCACGGGATCACTATGGAGAACTCGTGGCAATGGATCGCAGTATTGGTGCCCTACGGGCCGGACTTCGCGATCTCGGGATCGAAAAGAACACCCTCCTCTGGTTCAACAGCGACAACGGAGGCCTCCCGAAGATCACTCCAGAGACCGTCGGTGGCCTAAGAGGATTCAAAGGTACGGTCTACGAAGGTGGCCTGCGAGTGCCGGCAATCCTCGAATGGCCCGAGCGCATTCCCTCTCCGCGAATCACGGAGATTCCCGCCGGGACGGTGGACATATTCCCGACTCTCGCAGTGGCAGCCGGACTGGACGATTCCGTCTTGCCGCATATTCGCGACGGTATCAGCCTGTTTCCCCTTTTCGCTGGGGATCCTGACGCTCGCGAAAAACCTCTCGGATTCCGTCACAAAAACCGTGCGGCCTGGATCGACGGAAACTGGAAACTTGTCACCCAAAACATCGGAAAGGTGGACTACGAACTCTACGATCTCAAAAACGATCCCAATGAAACCAACGACCTTGCGACAACCGAACCAGAGAGACTGGCCCGGCTCGTCGCCGACTTCACGGAATGGAACACCAGCGTCTCGCGAAGCGTCGAGGGAAAAGACTACCCGGAAGGGCGAGTCACTGACAAGGTCACAACCCGCCAGAACTGGCCGGACCTGGAGATGTATCGCCCTTGGTTCGCCGAGTGGAAGGACCGACCCGAGTTTGCAAAGTATCTGAAGCGCTCCGCACATGCGCCGAAGTGACGCGTTTCCGTGGCTTGAGGGATCGAGGGAAACTCGGCACACTTGGCCATGCTCCGTCTGCATCGTCTCTTTTTTCTCTCTATCGCTCTGACCACGGGTGCGATCGCGGAGGAAGTGTCGCCGGACTTTGAGCGAATTGTCGCCCCGCTGCTGGAAAGCCGGTGCCTCTCCTGCCATGATGCAGAGACCGCAAAGGGCGAGTTTGATCTCAGCAGCGCCACTTCGACTCTCGCTCATACCGGAGCGCTCCTGCCCGGGGATGCCGCTTCCAGCCTCATCGTAAAAATGGTGAGCGGCCCCGAACCGGAAATGCCGAAAAAGGGAAATCCTCTCACCGCAGCCGAGCGGAAGATACTTGCCGATTGGATCAATGCCGGTGCGCCGTGGTCGGAGAACCGGACTCTCGTCTTTCACCCCACTCGCGACCTTGAATGGTGGTCATTAAAACCAATTCGAGAGGGGCACCTCCCGGAGACAACTCTACCCGGGCGCAATCCGGTAGACAGTCTCATCGAAGCGAAGCTCGCCGAAAAGGGGCTCACTCCGCTCGACCGTGCGGATTCACCCACGCTGATCCGGCGAGTGACTTTTGACCTCACCGGCTTGCCGCCGACTCCAGTGGAAGTCGATGATTTTCTCCATGCGACCGCGACCGATCCGGAAAAAGCGTGGACGAGACTCGTCGACAGGCTCCTCGCCTCGCCCGCTTTTGGTGAAAAGTTTGCACAACACTGGCTCGATCTCGCCCGCTATGCGGAGAGCCACGGTTATGACAAAGACAAACCGAGAACTCATGCCTGGCCCTACCGAGACTACGTCATCCGCAGTTTCAATGAGGACAAACCGTATCGGCAATTTGTCGAAGAACAAGTCGCTGGCGACGTTCTCTTTCCTGGTTCCGCCGACGGCATCATCGGGCTGGGATTTCTCGCAGCCGGTCCATGGGACTTCATCGGTCATCAAGAAGTTGGCGAGGCCAAGGTCGACGGGCGCATCGCCAAACATCTCGATCGAGACGAGATGATCTCGGCGGTCTTTAACGTCTTTCAAAGCACGACCGTGCAATGTGCTCAGTGCCACTATCACAAATTCGATCCGATCGGGATGGACGACTACTACCGCCTCCATGCGGTCTTCGCGGCAGTCGATCGCGCGGATCGTGTCTACTCGGGTCTCCCGCCCGAGCAGGAAAAAGAAAGGCAGAATCTCACAGAACAACTAAATCGTTTGAAGAAGCAGCAGGGGGAAATCGAAACAGGAATCCAGAAAGAGATCCTCGGAAAGTCCTCCAAAATCGATCTGCGCCTCACGGAGTTGAAGACAGAATTTCCGACCAAACTGAGTCCACAATACGGTTACCACAGCGGGATCGCATCCAAGGAGGATGAGCCAAAATGGGTGCAAATCGATCTGGGAAAATCCGTGCCCATTCACGAGATCAGGGTTTACCCCGCTTACGACGACTATGCAGGAATCGGTGCCGGATTTGGATTCCCGATCCAATATCGAGTCGACGGTTCCGACGATCCCCTTTTCAAAACCGCAGTCATCCCTCTCCTCGAGACCACCACGAGAGACCGCACCGCTACGGTTTTGATACCCGGAACTGCACAGGCATTCCGTTTCGTCCGCCTCACGACCTCAACACTCGCCGAACGGAAAAACGACTATGCGCTGGCTCTCGGCGAGATCGAAATCATCGCCCGAAACGGCCGCGAAAATCTCGCGATCCATCGCCCCGTCACCTCCAAAGACAGCATCGAGTCGGCTCCGCGCTGGGGCAGGCAGAATCTCGTCGATGGCATTTATCACCGCGAAGTGAATGACAAAAACGCCCTAACGGAACTCCAGAGATTGAGAACGGAACGCTCCGCCCTCGTCGAATCGCTGCGTTCGCCCGAGACCGAGAAGCAACTCGCAGAGATCAAGAACAAAGCAAAAACGCTTGCGGAGAAATTGAAAACTTTCCCCGAAGGAGAACTCGTCTACGCCGCCGCTACTCACTTTACTGCCGGAGGACGATTTACACCGACCGGAGGCAAGCCCCGTCCGATCCATCTTCTTCATCGTGGCGATATCTCCGCGCCAGGGGATCTACTCTCCCCTGGGGCACCGCCTCTCTGGGCGGGAACGCGAGCGCAATTTTTCGAAAACAACGCCGGAGTCCATACCGAGGGAGAGGCGCGCGGCGAACTGGCCCACTATCTGACAGACCCCGCGAATCCGCTGATGAGTCGGTCCATCGCGAACCGACTCTGGCAGTGGACTCTCGGTGCGCCTCTGGTGGAGACTCCGAATGACTTCGGCCGCGGTGGTTTGCAACCGAGCGATCCGAAGCTGCTCGACTTTCTCGCGGACCGATTACTCTCTGATCCGGATCAATCGCTGAAGGCCATCCTCCGACTGATTCTCACGAGCGAGACCTACCGAAGGGCCGGCGGCCCTCACCCCGCCAATGCCGAAATCGACGGTGCCAACACCTTCCTCTGGCGGGCGAACCGGCGGAGAATGACCGCCGAGGAATATCGGGACAGCGTTCTTGCAGTCAGTGGCCTCTTGAGGCCGGAGCGGGGCGGCCCGTCTTTTCAAGACTTTCTCATCGAAAAACCGGAGCATTCGCCGCACTACCAATACCATCTCCACGATCCGAACGATCCTGTCTCCCATCGTCGAACGATCTATCGTTTTGTGGTCCGCTCGCAGCCGCAACCCATGCTCACGACGCTGGATTGCGCCGACCCTTCGATGAGTGTTCCCTCCCGCGATGAATCCACCACCGCCCTCCAGGCTTTGACCCAATGGAACAGTCGCTTTGTCGAGGCCATGTCTGTCCACTTCGCAGAGCGGCTCAACCGGGATGCGCCGGGATCTGCGGGAGACAAAGTGAACCTCGCCTGTCGCCTGGCTCTGGGTCGTCTCCCCGAGCCGGAAGAACGGGCTCTCCTGCTCGAATATCTGCAAACCGACGGACCGGAGAGCTTTGCCCGGGTAGTCTTCAATCTGAACGCTTTTGTGTATGTCGAATGATTTCCCATCAACCAATCGGCGTCAGTTTCTCGGCACTCTCGCGGGATCGTTTTCCGGCCTCGCCCTGACCGATCTCCTCGCACGAGACGGTGTTTTGTCAGGTTCTCTTCATCACCCGCCAAAAGCAAAACGGATCGTGCAACTATTCATGGCCGGGGCAGCGAGCCATGTGGACATGTTCGACTACAAACCGCTGCTGAAACAGAAGGACGGCACCCCGTGGGATCCCGGCGAGACCGTCGAGTTATTCCAAAGCACTCCCGGAGCCTGTTTCGGTGGTCCCTGGGGATTCCGTCCCTACGGCAAAAGTGGCAAGATGCTGAGTGAGATCGTCGCCCCCCTCGGTGATGTCGTAGACGACCTTGCCTTTGTTCACAACCTTGTAGGCAAAACCGGAGTCCACAGTCAGGGCACTCTCCTGCAAACGACGGGATTCAGCTTTCCCGGCTTCCCGAGCGCAGGTTCTTGGGTTTCCTATGCTCTCGGGAGCGAAAATGAAAATCTCCCTTCTTTTGTAGTGCTGCCCGATCACCGCGGTTTCGCCTCAAACGGAGCGAAGAATTGGGCCAATGCCTTCCTCCCGGCTCAGCACCAAGGTACCGTGATTCGCCCCGGCAGCAAAACTCCGGTGGCGGATCTCCACGCGCCGACCAGCCAATTCATCCACCCGAAAAATGACCGGACCGGTCTCGAGATCCTCGCGCGGATGAATCGCCTCCACGCGAACTCGCATCCGGGAGACGACAGACTGAGCGCCCGCATCCGCTCCTACGAACTCGCTGCCGCGATGCAACTCAGCGCCTCCGATGCTCTCGCGCTCGATGCAGAACCGGCTTACATCAAGACACTGTACGGTCTCGCCCCGGAGGGTCCAGGCGTCGATGACACTGTCCTCAATGAAAAGGCAGAGACGGAATTTTTCGGAAGGAAATGCCTCGTGGCGCGCCGACTCCTCGAGCGCGGAGTTCGCTTTGTCCAGATCTGGAGCGGCAATGACAATGGTTTTCCCCGCCGGAATTGGGACAGTCATGAAGACATTCAGCGAGACCACGGACCCCTCTCTCTCGGTATGGCTCGTGGAGCCGCCGCTCTGATCAAAGACCTCAAACAAAGAGGGATGCTGGACGACACCCTCATCCTCTGGACGACCGAGTTTGGTCGCATGCCCTGCTCGCAGGGTAGCAAAGGACGTGACCACAATCCTTTTGTATTCACGAACTGGCTCTGCGGGGGCGGGATAAAAGGGGGAACCTATGGCGAAAGCGACGAGTGGGGATTCCGCCCGCAGGATCGTTCCCGCTCTACTTCGATCTACGACATCAACGCGACGATCCTCCACCAACTCGGAATCGATCACGAAAGACTGTCCCTGCGAAATAACGGAATCGACCGACGCTTGACTGATGTCCACGGCGCTGTGCTCTGGGATATGCTGGCCTAGACCGACCCCAGGACTTTTCCGGGTTTGCCTTGACCTTCAAGAGAAATGAACTATTATTTCCATAATTGCCATTTAATTCCATGCCGTTTCCACGACACTCAAGCTCGATTACTATTTTCCGTGTTTTCGCGGCGGTAGCCTCGCTTCTTGTCTTATCACCGACCAGTTCACTGCGAGCGGAAGGCGAGGGTTTTGTCGCATTGACCCTGTCCTACTGCGAAAAAATTATCTCTTCGTTAAGAGAGCGCTTCGTTCCAAGTGGGACCACCTTGAGCTCTGCTTCAGAGTCCGAAAAAATGGCAAAACGAGCCGTTTTGGATCGCTATCTGAAGTCGATTTTTTTGGAGGAAAAGGGATATTTCTTCACACAATCCCAATGGGGGGCGAAACCGATTCCGTATCAACTGGATCGGTTGGAGGTCTCAGAAAACGAAGAAACGAGTGTCGAGCCCGAAAACGAGAGAATCGGCATCGTAGCTCGGTCGACATTCACGTTCAAAGCAAAGGCCTACCGAATCTTTGATGAAGTCAAAGGTTGGGGAAAGTGGGAACCGGGACTTCCTCCGAATTTGGAAGCAGTAGACCTCGTGAAACAGAACGGTGATTGGCAAGTTTCGCTCCCATCTCGGGAATCATATTCCCTGAGATAGTTTCCAAAGAGTCCGCTCGCGGCTTGTCATCCCTCGTCGGAATCACCTAGAATCCGTCTGGCCCATTCCGGAATCAAGATCGTCAAGGTCGATCTTCCTTTGGAACAGAACTCTCTTTTTATGACACCGTCTATCAACAAACCTCGCGTCGCCATCATCGGTCTCGGTTTTGGAGCCGAATTCATCCCGATCTACCAACGCCACCCCCATGCGGAATTGGCGGCGATCTGTCAACGAAGCCCCGAGTCACTCCGGGAGATCGGCGACAAATTTGGAATCGAAAAACGCTACGAGGAATATAAAGACGTTCTCGCCGACCCTGACATCGATGCCGTCCATATTAATACGCCGATCCCAAATCATGCGGAACATACCCTCGCTGCCCTGCGGGCGGGCAAACACGTCGCCTGCACCGTGCCCATGGCGACCTCCCTTGAGGACTGCAAAGCGATCGTAGATCTCTGTCAGGAAACCGGTCTCCACTACATGATGATGGAAACGGTCGTCTACGCCCGTGAGTTCTTGTTTATGAAAGAACTTTACGACAAAGGGGAGCTGGGAAAGCTACAGTTTCTCAAGGCAAGTCATCAGCAGGATATGGATGGTTGGCCAGGCTACTGGCCGGGACTGCCTCCGATGCACTATGCAACCCACTGCGTCGGTCCCGTGCTAGGGCTCGCCCGCAATGAAGCGGAGTATGTAAGTTGCTTCCCGAGTGGAACCATCCGGGCGGAAATGCACAGTTGCTACGGTTCACCCTTTGCGGTGGAGACGACACACATCAAATTTCACCAGAGTGATCTCAGCGCCCAGGTCCATCGCTCGCTCTTCGACGTGGCACGACAGTATCGCGAGAGCTTCGAAGTCTACGGTTCCGAAAAGTCCGTCGAATGGCCTCTCATCGAAGGAGAATCGCTCGTCGTGCATACCGCCAAAAAACCGGAGCCAGAGATCCCGGAGAGAGTGGAGTGTCCCGACTATGGTCACCTCCTCCCGACGGAGATCGCTCCCTTCACCCAGGCCGGGGTTTATGGCGGAGAGGGTGGTGAAGACCATCTCAGCTTTACCCAGGGGGCAGGACACGGGGGATCGCATCCCCACCTGGTGCATCAGTTTGTGGAACTCCTGCGAGGAACGGGAGAAGGGTATCCCAACGCGGTGCAATCAGCGAACATCACCCTGACAGGAATCCTTTCTCATGAGAGTGCGCTACAAGGAGGCGAACTGATGCGGCTTCCGGAATGGAGTCTGTCGAAGTGAAATCCTATCCCCCGAACCGCACCATCCCAAAAGATCTCTTGCCTCACCGTATGAAACAGATTCTCGCCTTTGCCTTGGCAGTGGTTACCTGTTGTTCCACTCCGATCGCTCTTCGCGCCGCACCGAACATCGTGATCCTCTTTGCCGACGATCTCGGTTACGGCGACCTCGGGTGCTACGGTTCACCCACGATCCGGACTCCCCATCTGGACCGGATGGCGGCGGAGGGAATTCGATTCACCGATTTCTACTCCGCCTCCGAAGTCTGCACCCCGAGTCGAGCGGGCCTCCTCACGGGGCGCTACCCGATCCGAAGTGGGATGGTTCCGGGGCCAACGGGGCGACGTGTTCTTTTTCCCGATTCCGCAGGCGGTCTCCCGGCGAATGAAACGACGATTGCCGAAGTGCTCCAGGCAAAAGGATATGCCACTCACCATGTCGGAAAATGGCATCTCGGAATCCACCCTGGATCTCGCCCACAGGACCAGGGATTCGATCACAGTTTCGGATTCCCCTATTCCAATGACATGGACCCAATCCCCGGACTCGCAAAAGGATCTTCCGGGCTCGCCGATCCGCCTCTCGACGGCTGGAATGTGCCGCTGATGCGCGATGGGAAGATCCTCGAACAACCTGTCGATCAAAGGACCCTGACAAAGCGCTATACGGAAGAGGCCGTAACCTTTCTCCGGGAAAACAAAGAACGTCCTTTCTTCCTCTATCTCGCGCACTCCTTCCCCCACGTTCCTCTTTTTGCATCGGATGAGTACCGAGGAAAAAGCCGTGGTGGAATTTACGGCGACGCGGTCGAGGAAATCGATGGCAGCACTGGAACGATTCTCGACACCCTGCGAGAGGAAGGACTCGCCGAAAACACGCTCGTACTTTTCACGAGTGACAACGGCCCCTGGCTCACGATGCACGCTCAGGGAGGCAGCGCCGGGCCGCTCACCGACGGAAAGGGTTCGACTTGGGAAGGTGGAATGCGCGTCCCTGGAATCCTCTGGATGCCGGGACAAATTGAACCCCGTGTTTCCTCCGCCCCGGTGAGCACCCTCGACATTCTCCCCACCGTTCTCAACATGGCGAAGGCGGAGGTTCCGAACGGAACCATTCTCGATGGTCAAGATCTCACTCCACTTCTCTTCGACGGAAAAACGCTCCCGGATCGGCCCTTTTTTTACTACCGCGGGAATGAACTGTACGCCTGTCGGATCGGGGAGTGGAAAGCAAATTTTGTCACCCGTACGGGCTACGGACCGGAAAGAGCAGTCGTGCATCAACCGCCCCTCCTGCACCACCTCGGGCTGGACAGCGGAGAGATCCGCGACCTCGGCTCACAACAT
>JAGPCC010000129.1 GCA_018058245.1 Verrucomicrobiales bacterium | reverse complement strand
ATTCATCACGCAACCCACCGACGCTGATGCGGACAAACTCGCGTCCGAGAGCCTGTGCGATCGACTGGCCGAGGCTAGTTTTTCCGACACCGGGAGGGCCGAGAAGGCAGAGGATGGGACCGCGACCTTGGGGGTTCAATTTTCGCACGGCGAGATATTCCACAAGACGCCGCTTCACCTTTTCGAGGCCGTAGTGGTCATGATCGAGCACCTTCCGGGCGCGAGTTAGATCATTGTGGTCCTCGCTGAGCGTATTCCAGGGGAGTTCTGCGATGGTTTCCAGATACGTTACAATGACGGAGTGTTCTGGGCTGGCCGGGGGGATATGTTCCAGTCGCTTCAATTCGCGGTCCGCCTGTTTTTTTACACCCTCGGGCAAACCGGCTGCTTCGAGGCGCAGACGCAGGTCATCAGTTTGTTCCTCGGCACCGTCGCCCTCTCCCAGTTCCCGCTGAATCGCACGGAGTTGCTCTCGCAGGTAGGCACGTCGCTGTGCGTCGGAAAATTCATCCTCCACTTCGGCTCGCAGTTTTTGTTGCAGCTCGGCGATGTGAAGTTGGTTGTTGAGCGTTTGCTGCACTTTTTCTGCCCGTTTGCGAACATCGACTTCCTCCAGAAGGCGCTGTTTCTGGACGAGGTCAAAGCTGAGGTTCGTCGCGAGAAAATCCGTTAAGATCGAAGGAGAATCGATCGCGGAAAGCGCGTGTTGGGCTTCGTCGGGAATGCCTGGATTGAGCCGGATAAACGTTTCGGCCGATTCCCGCAGGTTTCGTAGCGTCGCTTCCCAGCGGTCGCCCTTTCGGGGAAACTTATTTTCCAGAATCTCGAAGCGGGCTTTGAGATAAGGTTTTGTGGCGACAAACTTGGAAAACCGGATGCGTTCCACGATTTGGATGAGGACGAGAGTCTGGTCGTCACTCTGGCGAATCATGCGAAGCACATTGCCAAGAACTCCGACGGAGTAAAGGTCCGACGCCCCAGGGGTGTCGAGGTCTGCGTCTTTCTGGGTGGCGAGACCGAGGAGTCGCCCCGTCGGGAGGAGTTCCTCGAGAAGTTGACGACTTGCGGGCCGCTCCACCGTGAGTGGGGCCACCGTCCCCGGGAAGAGCACGACTCCGCGCAGCGGCATCACCGGAATGACATCCGGCAGATCCGAGCGCCATTCGGGCAGGACCGCGTTCGGCTGACTCGTCGAGATTTCGATAATCTCGCCGGTCGATTCATGTAGCATTTTCTCAAAATTTTCCATACGGAGACAGTCTAAAAAGGGGGGGGCAATTATTTTCCAGCAAAAGGGAGGATGATCCAGAGGAGTCCGTTCTCGTGTTTGGCGGAGACGACGGCACGATCTACTTCTTCGGGAAGTAGGATTTCTCTCCCGAATCTCCCGCACTCGATCTCCATCGTGAGGACCTGACGGCATTGACTGGAGGCATCACGAGTCGGGAGCGGCGGGTTCCGCTCCCCCGAGATCCGGACCCGGTCGGGCAGGACATCGACCCGAATGTCGGATTTTTCGACCCCGGCGAGTTCGACCCAGATTTCGATGCGATCATCATAACGATAGGCGCATATGTCAGGCTGCCACCCCTGGATCGATTGGAAACCGGAAAATTGCAGATGATTGAGATCGTAGACGACATCGCCCATTCGGCCGATCATCCGCGTGAGACGAACTTTTTTTGGCATGATTTGAAGCGTAGCGGATTACGCCCTACTTTTCAATCTCTTCACTTCGCGGGTTCATCAGAGGATCAAAAATGCAGCCACGATGACTTTTTGCGGAAGTCATCTCATTCCTCACGGTGAACCCTCGTCGTTCTCTGCGAAATGGATTTTGTGCGAAGTTTGCAGGCGAAGCACGATTGTGGAGATTGCAGGGAAGCCTCAAAAAGAGTATTCTCAACGACTCTATGAAAATCGGTCCTCTCCTTCTTGCCGCATTCCTCTCCCTCGTCACGCTCACGACGGTCGCTGCTCAGGAGAAACTCAATTTCCTTTTCATCATTGCAGACGATCTCGGTTACATGGATGTCGGATTCAATAATCCTGACACCTTCTATGAAACGCCGAATCTGGATAGTCTTGCGGCGAGTGGGATGGTCTTTACGGATTTCTACGCTGCGTCACCCGTATGTTCTCCGACACGAGCGAGCATCTTGACGGGCAAAAATCCCGCGCGCACCGATACGACCAATTTTTTTTCCGGCCAGAGAAATGGGAAGTTCGACGCCGCAGTGTTTGAAACGCAGATGGCTCCCGAGGAGTTGACTCTAGCGGAGGCACTAAAGGAGGGCGGTTATCGCACGTTCTTCGCGGGAAAGTGGCACCTCGGCGGAGCCGGTGCGAGTCCGACTGATCAGGGTTTTGATCTCAACCGCGGCGGTGGTGAAAATGGACATCCGAGGAGCTATTTTTCCCCCTACAAAAATGTGGAGAATCTCAGCCCCGGCCCAGAGGGTGAGTTTCTCACCTCACGACTTGCCGATGTATCGATTGCATTCCTAACGGATGCCGCAAAAGAATCGAACCCGTTTTTGCTTTATCTCTCCTTTTACAGTGTCCACACCCCGATGCAGGCCCCGCAGGAGCTCATTGAAAAGTATGAAAAAAAGGCCGCCGATCTAGGAATCGACGACGAGGAGGGGAGTTTCGCGGTCGGGAAAGAACATCAGGTTTGGCCCGATTCGAAAGAACCACGGACCGTAAGAATTCGTCAGGATCATGCCATCTATGCCGCGATGGTGGAAAGCCTCGATCGGTCGGTCGGTCGGGTTCTGGGGAAACTGGAAGAACTGAATCTTCGTGACACCACGGCGGTGATTTTCACTTCGGACAATGGTGGGCTCTCGACGGCGGAAGGTCTCCCGACTTCGAATCTGCCGTATCGCGGTGGAAAGGGGTGGATCTACGACGGAGGAATCCGTGAACCATTGGTGATCCGCTGGCCCGGGGTCGCTTCGGCGGGGACCGTTTGCAACGTATATGGAGCGAGCACCGATTTCTACCCGACGATGTTGGAGATGGCCGGGCTCCCCGCAAAACCAGAGCAGCATCTGGACGGCAAGAGTTTCGTCCCGCTTCTTCGGAATCCCTTTGCGAAGTTTGATCGGGGCCCGATCTATTTTCATTATCCCCACTACTCCAATCAGGGAGGTTTTCCGGCAAGTGCGGTGCGACGCGGCGAATACAAATTGATTCAGGATCTCGAAGACGGAGCCTACGAACTCTACAATCTGGATCTCGATAAGCAGGAGCACAACAATCTCGATCAACTGGAACCTGGAATCGTCGAAGAGCTCTCTGGCCTCCTGAACGAGTGGCGGAAAGGAGTCGATGCCAAACCGCTCCGCAAGAGCGCTGCCACGGGCGAGGAACCTCCGGTGCTCTGGTAATCGGTGTTCGCGCGTGTAGGGGAAAGCAAAACCTGCATCAAACGACGATGAAGAACCCGAGAGAAACGAGGCGTTGGTCGGCCCAGCGCTCTTTGTAGGGCGAGTGCATTCCAAGATCGTAGCAGGTGATTCCCTCGGCGGCGCAGCGGCGGAGATTTTCGAGTTGGAGTAGGTTCCCTAGTCCGAGGGGGCGCATCGACTCCACAAAGCTCATCTGGAGGCCGCGGTAGCTCCCCCCACTGACACCGCCGAGGATGTGAGCGACCTCCTCTCCCTCGTGCTTTGCGAAGAGGAGGCGGAGATTTCCGGCAGCGTGCAGTCCGTGGAGGAGTCGTTGATAAAAAGCAAAATATTCAGGGATCTGGAAGATGTCCGTGCCATTCTGCCATTTGTAGGTCTGTTTTTGGATACGCAGGATGCGCTGAAAGAGATCTTCGGGGGAAGCGTCGTCGGCAGATATGATCTCGAATCCCTTGGCGGAGTCTACATTCCGCATCGTGCGTTGGAACTTTTTGGAACGTCGCTCGAGCCATGCCTCGACTCCGTCCTGCAGATCGATCCTCATGGAATCCGTGCCGGGGAACTCTTGAAACTTCCGCCAACGCGATTGGTGTTTTCGCAGTTCCGTATGAAGTTGTCCCTCTTGGGAGACCCCTCCGATGCAGAATCCCGTGGGTTGTCGGCAGCGTGAGGTAGCGGCCAGAAACGTGACTACGCTCTGCTCTGGATCGCCGAGAAGGGGGCAACCGAACATCCAGGCGGATTCGAATGGGAAATAGACTCCCTCCTGCTCCTTTTCGGCAAAGGCGAGCCACTGACCCTCGTTTTCTACGAGAAAGTGGGGCGAATCTTCCCTGACATGGTGAATGCATTCGTGGGCCGAGAGTTGCCAAAGTGCCCCCGAGCAGAAATTGGAGATCTCTGGGGTCGCTGCCACTGCGGCGTCGTACTCGGCGGATCGCTCTCGGAATTCGTCGAGGGTGAGGTGATTCATCGGAGGGATTCCCGCACTCTCCCACCCAACCCTATCTGGTCTGTGACAATACCCTGTTGTGTCATCAGGGGGTGAGAAAGGCACGGATCGTGCGCCCGTCGCGACTGAGCAACATCACGGTTGTTTTGTCCTGTGGGAGCGAGCCGAGCAGATCGTAAAACGTTGTTACATCCTTCACCGGGCTCTGATTGATGCGATGAATGAGGTCGCCGATCTGAAATCTCTTGGATGCCTGGGAATCGGATGACACCTCCGTGATCACGATGGCATCGATCGTGTCGGGCAGTCCGAGAGCGGTGCGTTGTGGGGCGGTAAGATTCCCGACTTTGATGCCGATCGCGTCGGAGATGGTCTGACCAGTTGCGGAGATGTCCGATCTCAGTTTTAGAGTGTTTGTGTCCGATTTTGCAATGGCTTTGACCGATGTCTCGATAGGCTCGCCTTTTCGAATGACATTAAACTGAATGACCTCACCTGCTTTTTTCGAGCGGATCCGAGTGAGGGTCTCCTCGGCGGATTTTACCGGTTTGCCGTCAAATTTCAGGACCACATCGCCTGGTTTTAGCCCTGCTTCTTCGGCGGGCGATCCGACGACGATGTTTGTGATGAGCGCTCCCTGGGTGCTGGTGAGACCGAGGGCGCTCGCATAGTTCCGGGTGAGGTTGATGACATCCAGCCCGATGTACCCCCGGATGAGGGGACGCTTCAAAACGATGGCTTCAAAGACTTCCTTGACCTCATTCGCCGGGATCGCGAGACCGATTCCCTGCCATACCCGGATATCCTGCTGCCCGGTGAAAATCGCGACGTTGATCCCGATGATTTCCCCTTTCACGTTTACGAGCGGCCCTCCGGAATTGCCGGGATTGATGACCGCGTCGACTTGGAAATATTCATTCGCCCCGTCACTGAGCTCCCGCTGTTTCGCGCTGATGATCCCGCGAGTTACGGACTCACTGAGACCGAAGGGATTCCCTACCGCAAGGACCATTTCGCCGACGCGAACTTTTTCTGAATCTCCAAAAGAGAGGGGCTTCAGCACGGGGAGGTGCCCGCCTTCCGGGGCTTTTAGTTGGAGTACCGCAACATCGACATTGGGATCACTGCCGACCCAGTCCGCATCGTATTGGCTGCCGTCGTGCAGAGTGACACGGATTTTATCCACTCCAGCGACGACGTGGTGATTCGTCACAATATAACCTTCCGCCGTCACGATGACTCCAGAACCGAGTCCGGGAGAGGCGTAACTTTCATTTTGCCGATAACCAAACATGCCAAAGGGGTCTGTCGGGACGACGCGGGTGACATTCACATTGGTCGTGGTGTCAATGCTGACGACGGACGGCACGATCGCATCGGTGAGATCCGAAAGGGCGGTATTCACTTCGAGGAGGATGCCCAAGTTGTTCAAGTCCAGCGGGACTGCTCGCAGGAGAGGGGTGGTCTCCTCTTTTTTCCCACCAGCGGGAGGTTCCACGCCTATCGCAGCGGTGATGGGGCTGCGTTTTAGCAGGTCAAACAGATCATAGCGTCCGTCCCGGTTGATCAGGGTGGAGTAGATCCCTGCGGAGATGGTGCAGAGGGAGACTGCGGCGAGGAGATGAAGAGAAATGCGTGCCATGATACTCAGGAAAAGCGAATCGACTCGCCTTATTCGTCTTCTAATGTATCCACTGGCGGAAAAGACTCCACCATCTTTTGGTCTTCAGGAGCGAGATCGTTGATCGGGACAGACCACTTTTGGCCGGAGGCATCTTCGATGATGACTTTAGTCCGGTCGTGTTTGACGAATTTTGCAAAAATCGCTTTTCCGAGGTAATTCGACCAATCCCGGTAGCCGCGTTTGACTAGTTCGGCCTTTTGCGCCGAGATCGATTCGAGGACGGGTTTGCAGGCTCCGACGAGTTGGTTAAAATAATCGATCGGCCTTCCTGTCCGGTAGCCGCGGATTCCTTTTTCTACTTCTCCGTTCGGATTGAAAATCAAAACGTTCGGGTAGCCCCGGACCTTATAGCGGTCTTTGATTTTCCGGAGCGGATCGGGAGCGTCAGAATAGTTTCGAGGGTAATTGAGGTAGCAGATGACGAGATTTTCCTTCACATAATTGTTAAAACTCTTGGTCGCAAAGACCTCCTCGGAGAGGGCCATCGCCTGTGTGTTCCAGATTCCGGTGAAGAGTAGCATCAGCGGACGTTGTTCCCGCTGGGCTCGGTCAAACGCGACATGGGGATTGATCTCCCACCAGGCGCTCTCGGGATCATCGCGAATCACTTGGACGCGCTCCGGAGCGAGGCTCTCAATCACGCGGGATTGACTTTGCATCTCGGAAATGGTGGCTCCAGTAGGGGCGGTGGGAACAACGGAGGCTGGAATCACCGGTGCTGCGACTGGTGGATTGGCCATGTCTGGACCGATCGGCACGGCGACTGGCGGGCTCGCCGGGGGGGGCGATGCAGGAAGAGGGGCCGATTGATTCGGTGCCAAAGCGGGTGGGAGAGTCGATTCAGGTTCTCCGGGAGGAGGGAGTGTTGGAGCCGCGACTCGTTCCCCCAATTCTTGGGCGGCGAGCGATCCAGAAGGATATAATCCCGTGATCCAGAGGGAGAAGAGAATGAAAAGTAGGGTTTCCGGCTTCATCAACAGGAGAAAGGTAACAAACGGGCGAAATTTGGATAGGGAAATTGACAACTGATGCGACCATTGCTCTCTTTGGCCTGACACACCGTCTTTTTTGGGTGGAAATGCGAAACACAAAATTCAGTTTTTACACCGTTCTCTTTTTTTTGCTCCTTCTCGTAGTGTGGGTGGTGTTCTCTGGACTTCTGGATCCGTTTCATCTCACTCTCGGTGTGATCTCCTGCGGACTGGTGACTTGGATTTCCTCTGACCTGCTCTTTGCCGACCGAGGGATCTCGCTGCGTCGTCGACTCGTTCAAGGCAGGCGTCTCACCGCCTACGTAGCGTGGTTACTCTGGCAGGTGGTGCTCGCGAACATCCATATGTTCAAACTTGCGTTTGCGCCGAAGTCACAGCTTCAGCCTCAGATCGTGCGATATCGGACTGGTCTAAAGAGTGATTTCGAGAAATTTCTTCTCGCCAACTCGATTACTCTTACGCCGGGAACCGTGACGATCAAGATCCTCAAGGACACTTTCTACATACACGCCATCAGTGATTTTGCTGCGGGCGGACTTGACGGGGAGATGGAGCGGCGCATTGCCTTCATTTTCGAAACCTCGGAGGAAATTTCGACGGCGAACGATCCGGTCCAATCATGACATTTGTTCAATTCTCTATCGGCGCCGGAGTGACGATTTTCCTCCTGATGATCCCGGCGATCTACCGCATCATCGTGGGACCCACGGCGCTTGATCGTATCGTGGCGGTAAACGTGATCGGAACAAAGACGGCGGTCATCCTTGTCATTATCGGGATCATTTACGGAAAGGTGGAAATGTTTGTCGATTTTGCGCTCGCCTATGCCCTGCTGAATTTTACCGGATCAATTGCAGCGGCCCGTTTTCTTCACCGGACAAAGGAATTGGGTGGTTCCGAAACAAATTCTCCACTGAACGAGGAGGTTCTCAACTAAGTGATGATCTTCACGTCCATCAGTGTGATCCTTATTGTCGCCGGGCTGATCTTCTTTTTGGGAGCATCAGTAGGCTTGACTCGGTTTCCGGACTTCTATGCTAGGATGCATGCCGCCGGGAAGGGGGACACACTCTCCACTCTCCTCGTCATTCTCGGATTTGCGGTGTATCAGTTGAACGGATTTCATAGCATTTCCCATGACTGGCCCATCCTGCTTGTCATCCTGAAACTCCTCGCGATTATCGCTTTTGTCTTCCTGACCAGTCCCACCAGCACCAGCGCCCTCATGGACGCTGGGTGGGAGGACAAGATCAAACCCGTCATTCGGGAAGGGCGGGAGGATCACCTCAAAGAGGATTTTAGAAACTCCTAACCGACCTCCAGAGCTGTGATCTTTTCGTTTGATATCATCATTCTGACCTTTCTCGTCGTGGCGGCGTTGATCGCGCTAAATGTGAAAGATCTCCTCAGCGCGGCGATGATTTTTGGAATCTACGGATTCCTCATCTGCCTGCTCTGGGCGGAGATGGGGGCCGTCGATGTGGCCTTCACCGAAGCTACCGTGGGTGCCGGGGTGAGCACCGTCCTCTTCATTGCAACCATTCTGAACACCAGGAGGAAATCGTCCGATTGATGAACAGCGCGAAATTATTTGCTTCGATTGCGGTGTTGATCACCGGTGTCGTCCTTCTCTACGGAGTGTCAGATTTCCCTACATTTGGGGATCCAAATTCTCCAGCAAACGCAGGCGTCGAAGGCGGTTCGCCGTCGGCATCCCAGTATTATATCGCGAACAGTTATACCGATAGCAAGGTTCCGAACTTCGTGACCGTCGTCCTCGCGGACTATCGGGGATACGATACGATGTTTGAAACCGTGGTGGTTCTTACTGCAGGAATGACCATTTTTGCAATCCTCCGGATTGTGGAAATGGAGGGGAAAACTACGGTCGAGGAAACGATCCCGCGAGTTTCGATCGACGGGGATCATCATCGCATCATCGTTGGGATGACTTGTCGGATCGTAGTCCCACTTGTGCAGATTTTTGGGCTTTATGTTATTGCTCACGGACACCACAGCCCCGGAGGCGGGTTCCAAGGCGGGGTAATGCTCGGCGCGAGTTTCATTCTGTTTGCGCTCTCCAGTGATATTCGTGCCGCCCTAGAGCGCTTTTCGGAGCGTCAGTATCTGGCCCTCGCCAGCGTCGGTGTTTTTATATACGCGGGGTTCGGTGCCGTCCCGCTATTCTTTGGTCACAACTTTCTCGACTACGGGATTCTTCAAAAGATCTTCCTGACAGATGGACCCGAGATGGCCCGGTCCCATAGTATGCTGGGAGTGGAAATTGGGGTTGCGCTCACGGTGATGTCCATCATGTTTGCGATTTTTGCGAACCTCTCTACCCGTGGAAGCCTGAAAGGCGGACTCTAACAGGAATAGAAACTGATGGCCGAATTTCTGCAAGAAACGCTCAAACCACACTTCAACTTCTGGATCTACGTCATCCTGATGTTGATCGGCCTGTGGTCTGTCATTGCGAAGAAAAATCTGATCAAAAAGCTCATCGGCCTCTCCATCTTCCAGACCGCGATTATCCTTTTTTATGTGTCGATGGGGGTGAAGGAAGGGGCCTCGATTCCCATCATGGAGCACCATGCGGAAGAACATCTCGCTGAATCTCCTCCACAGCCCCCGCAGGCAGTTGCTGAGCCTGCGGTCGACGCGGCGAAGATCACAAACCCGGTCCCTCATGTTCTCATGCTCACTGCAATCGTTGTCGGTGTCGCCACGCTCGGGGTTGCGCTCGCGCTCTGTCAGATGATCTTCAAAGAGTTCGGGACGCTGGAGGAGGATGAGTTGCTCCTGAAAATCAAGGCACTTCACGACGATGATTGAGCAGCTCCCCATCATAATTCTGATCGCGCCGCTCTTCGGGGCGCTCCTGATCGGTCTCGTCGGATTGCGGGACTATCGTGTCTGTTTCCCCATCGTTATCTCCGCGTTGGGCGTTTCCTTTACCGCCGCTGTGGTGACTGCGTTCCGTGTCTTTGCCAATGGCCCGATCAGCTACTTTATCGGGGGATGGGAAGAGCCGCTTGGGATCGGAATCGCACTCCGGATCGACGCTATCAACGCCTTCGTTCTCATCGCAATTGCAATTGTGGTGATCCTCGCGGCGATCAGTTCGATTCGCCCGATCGGAGAGAAGGACACGGAAAAAACTCCCTATTTCTACATTCTCTTTCTCCTGCTCTGTGTCGGACTCTTCGGGATCACGATCACCGGGGACGCCTTTAACCTCTTTGTGCTGGTCGAGGTGTCCTCGCTCTCCAGTTACGGCCTCGTTGCGATCGGGAGCTCCCGGCGCTGCAAAATGGCGGCCTTCAACTATCTCATCATGGGAACGGTGGGGGCGTCCTTTTATCTCATTGGGGTCGGTTACCTCTATCTCCGTACGGGTTCGTTGAATATGCAGGATATTCATACGATCATCTCCGTAAACGAATCGGTTGCCACCTCGCGGGCGGTCGTGACCGGATTTGCTTTTATCCTCATCGGAACCTGGGTCAAAATGGCCTTTTTCCCACTCTACGGCTGGCTTCCGAATGCCTATAGCTACGCTCCGTCGAGTAGTTCCAGCATCCTTGCGCCTCTCATGACAAAGGTGTCCGTCTATGTCATGATTCGGGTAATGCTGAGTGTTTTCGGCTTCGAGTGGATCTTCTCTCATTCGGGATGGAACACTCTTGTGGTCATTCTCGCGATCATCGCGATTTTGTCGGGCTCGGTCATGGCGCTGGCACAGCGGGAGATCAAACGAATGCTGTGTTATCTCATCGTCGCCGAGATCGGTTACATGGTGGGTGGTGCCTGGCTTGCCGATACGAACCAGTGGGGGCTCACCGGGGCCATCTATCACATCCTAGCCGATGCGATGATGACGCTGTGTCTCTTTCTTGCCGCGGCTATCTTTGCCAAACGCCTTGGAGCGACCCAGATTCAGGATCTCGGCGGATTGTTCCAAAAGATGCCGCTCGCGAGTATCGGTTTTGTCATCGGTGCCCTCGGCATGATCGGGATCCCGCCGACGAGCGGTTTTTTCAGCAAATTCTTCCTCATTCGGGGAGGGATCGAGAGTGGTCACTGGGGATTTGTCGCCGCGCTCCTGATTTCCAGCCTCGTAAATGCGGTGCTTTTCTTCCGCATTTTTGAAATTGCCTTCTTCGGGAAAAAACCGGTCGATTCCCACGATCCGACTCAAGATCATCGGGATGACCATGAGGAGGAGCCGGTCGCAAATGTGGAGGTGCCGCTTCATTCCCTCCTTCCGCTGCTCACGGCGGCGGCTTTAGTGATTTTGTTGGGCTTGTGCAGCGGGCCCATTGCCGAACTGATTCGCACTGCCTTTGAGGCGGTTCCTTCCGTCGTTTCGAATCTGAGATAAGCAATATGGAGAATTCGGTCACCAGCTTCCTTCCTGTCTGGGCCTGCCTCGCTTCTTTGCTGGCAGTGCCCCTCATCGTGCTCTTCCGGAAGGAGATTTTCCTCCGCGAGGCAGTGACCTTCGGGGCGGGAATTGCGAAGTTTGCGTTTGTGTTAGCAATGCTCCCCATCATTCTGGATGGAAAAGTTATCGAGTACACCTTTGTCCGGGGAATCGCCGGAGTGAGTGTGCCCATTCAGTTCCGAGTCGATGGCCTCGGGATGATTTTTGCGCTCGTCGCATCCTCGCTCTGGATTCTCACTTCGATCTACGCGGTCGGATATATGCGTGGATTGCAGGAGCACTCCCAGACTCGTTTTTTCGCGTTTTTTGCCCTCTCTCTCTGCGCCACTCTCGGGGTCGCCTTTTCCGGGAATCTCCTGACCCTGTATCTGTTCTACGAATTGCTCTCGCTCTCGACTTGGCCGCTCGTGACACATCATCAGGACAAGGAGGCTCGCACCGGTGGTCGCACCTATCTTTCCTATCTGCTTGGCACCTCAGTCGCTTTTGCGCTGCCTGCGATCCTCTTTACGTACTGGAAGTCGGGAGGAGATCTCTCTTTTGGGGGCGAGGCGATTCTGGCGCAAAGCAATCTCGAATACTGGCCCGGATTGATTCTCCTGCTCGGTTTTGCCTTCGGTTTTGCCAAAGCGGGACTGATGCCGTTTCATTCCTGGCTCCCCGGTGCGATGGTTGCTCCGACGCCTGTATCAGCGCTGCTGCATGCCGTCGCCGTGGTGAAAGTGGGCGTGTTCTGCATCCTCCGGGTCGTGACCGGCGTCTTCGGCGTCGTTCTTCTGGGAAAACTGGGAATCAATCTCGTGCTCTGCTGGGTAGCCGGTTTCACGGTGATCACGTCCTCCCTCATCGCGCTCTCGCAGGACAACCTGAAGCGCCGCCTTGCCTTTTCCACGATCGGCCAGCTTTCCTACATTGTTCTCGGCGCGGCTCTGCTGAGCCACCTTTCCATTACCGGAAGCGTGCTGCACATCGCCGCTCATGCGGTGGCGAAGATCACCCTCTTTTTCTGTGCCGGGGCCATCTATGTGGCGACCGGCAAAAAATACGTCAGTGAGCTAGCCGGTCTCGGAAAAACGATGCCCATCACGATGGGGGCGTTCTTTGTCGGTTCTCTGGGGGTGATCGGGTTGCCGCCGAGCCTCGGATTCATCAGCAAATTTCACCTCGTGGTCGGAGCGGCGGATAAAGGGCAGATTGCGCTTCTTGTCGTCTTCCTGATCAGCACGATTCTGAACGCAGCCTACTTCCTCCCCATCGCCTGGCAGGCCTTTTTCCCGAAAGCCGGGACAGTGCCCCCCGAATTGAATCGCCCCTTTTCGTGGTCCACGATTCGTGAGGCTCCGATGGCTTGTGTGATCCCTCTCGCCACGACCGCTTTCCTGTCTACGGCATTGTTTTTCTGCTCCGGATTTTTGCAGGAGCTGACCCGACGCTTCCTTGAGGGGCTCGGCATTTGATTCACCCATGGACGCCAAACACACAAAACCCGAATTTGACTGGTTTGACCGCCCTGCCTCGCGGCGACTGCTCTGGCGCATTCTGTATGCGTCCAGTGCCGTCACCCTGCTGCTCGAAGTGGTGCTGATCCTCGCCCACAAACGCCACGGTCATTTCGGGGAGCACTCGCCGGACGGATGGTGGTTCTTTTATCCACTTCTCGGATTTATTGGCTGCTCCCTCATGATCCTCGCCGCAAAAGGATTCGGGATGTGGCTGAAGCGGCCCGAAGACTACTACGCAGAACCTGAGGAAACCACTTTGCCGGAGGATATCGATGAGTCTATTCGCTGATTTTCACCCCGCCCTCATCCTGCTGATCGGTGCCGCCTTTGTCCCTCTTTTCAAGGGACATTGGAAAAGTGCGTGGACGATCCTGCTGCCGCTTCTTGCACTGGTCAATGTTGCCGCGCTGCCGTCGCCCGGGGAAGGGCAGCAGTGGCTCGGCTGGCAGTCCCGGGCCCTGCCGTGGCTCTCCGATTCCCTGACCTTTCTGAGAGTCGACGGGCTCTCGAAGGCCTTCGGATATATCTTTTCGATCAATGCGGTCGTGGCCTTCATCTTCGCCTTCTATGTAAAGCGCAGTGACCAGCATGTCGCGGCCCTGATATATAT
>JAGPCC010000382.1 GCA_018058245.1 Verrucomicrobiales bacterium | reverse complement strand
GACGAGATTCGGAAAGACCATCGTCAGAGCCATGAGAAGGGAAAAAAGCAAAGTTGTCAGGGCACCCTGCTCGACGAATCCCTCATTTTTTGTTTTTCCGACAACAAGCACTCTTTTCATATCATGGGCTCTCTCAAAATGATTCTCCGTGGACGTCAATCGGTCCAGGTCTGCGAACGGAGCCTGGTACGCCGCCCATGTCTTTCTGGATAGACCCATCTCCGACTGGCACGTTTTGTAAAACACTTCTTGCAGCACTTCTACCTCTCCCGCATCAGCTTTACGCCACGGACTCACGGCCCTTTTGAGTTTGGGCTCATGCCGCGACTTTCCTCGCTGTCGATTCCGGAGCCTGTATACGAGTTCTTGGAAACATGGGAGATGGTTCCGGAGCAACTCGGGATGCCAG
The DNA here is from genome assembly GCA_018058245.1 of Verrucomicrobiales bacterium. GTDB lineage: Bacteria > Verrucomicrobiota > Verrucomicrobiia > Verrucomicrobiales > DEV007 > Arctic95D-9. Next base: position 3,500 of record JAGPCC010000382.1, on the reverse strand, counting down.
GCAAACGCTTTCAAAGCCCCCCTCCCCCGATTCTTCGCTTTCCTTCTCGTCCGTTCTCTGGGACGATTGAGCGATGAATCGAAAAAGAAGATCAAACCCGGGCCAAAGGTATCTTTGGCTGGTCGCGGCTGGCTTTCTCGCGCTGGCAGGCAATGCGGAGGCTGACGGAAAACGCCCCAACGTCTTGCTGATCGTGAGTGACGATCAACGGGCCGATACCATCCATGCTCTGGGAAATCACTACATCGACACGCCCCACCTCGACGCTCTCGTGAAACGGGGAGTCTCCATCACTCGTGCCAACTCTGCCAATCCGATTTGCACTCCGAGTCGCGCGGAAATCCTAACGGGCTGCACGAGCTTCCGCAATGGAGTCATCTATTTCGGCGGAAAAATCGCACCCGAGCTTCCGACCATCGCAAAAACGATGACGTCGGCGGGGTATTCGGCATGGTACAGTGGCAAATGGATGAATGACGGCAGCCCGATTTCGCACGGATACCAAGAAACCGAGGCATTATTTTCGAGCGGTGGCGGAGATGCAAAAGCAGAACTCTTGGATAGCCAAGGACGCAAAATCACGGGCTATCGAGGTTGGACCTTCAAAAAGTACGACGGAACCGTCGAGTTGGAGAAGGGCAACGGCCTCACCTCCGAAACGGACGGTTTCATCGCCGACGGTGCGATCGAGTTTCTCAATCGGAAACCGGAGAAACCTTTCTTTCTGCATGTGAATTTCACCGCGCCACACGACCCGCTCATGGTCCATGAAACGCTCAAAGGGAAATACGAGGAGATGGAGATGCCGATCCCGCCCAATTTCCTCCCCGAACACGAATTCGACTACGGAAACCTCAGAGGCCGGGACGAACTCCTCTTGCCCTTCCCCAGAACCGTGAGCGATGTTCGCAAGGAATTGGCTGACTACTATGCGGTCATTGAAAACATGGATCGTCAACTCGGCCGAGTTCTGGAGGCTCTCGAAGCGTCCGGGCAGAGAGACAATACGCTCGTCATTTTCAGCAGCGATCACGGTCTCGGCAAAGGCAGTCACGGAATCGTCGGTAAACAAAACATGTATGAACACACCCTGAATGTTCCGCTGATTTTTTCCGGTCCCCGGATCCCGGAAGACAAGGTCCTCGATCCACAATGTTACCTGCGGGATTTGTATCCGACCATCTGCCAGTATACAGGCGTTCCGATTCCCGATTCCGTCGAGGGCAAAAGTCTGATCCCTCTGCTCCTCGGAGAGAAAAAATCGATCTACGATTTTACGGTGAGTTACTACCGGGAATCGCAGCGAATGATCCGAACGGATCGATGGAAATACATCCTCTACCCCGAAGCGAACCGGGCGCAGTTATTCGATTTGCAGAATGATCCCTATGAAATGCGGAACCTGATCGGGCGACCAGATACCGACCGCGAGGTGACGGACCTAAAGGCAAAACTGAAGGAATGGCTCATCGCCCACGGCGATCCCGTGGGAGCGGAAATGTGACTCGTCTTACTTCGCAGTTTCTGGTTTAGGGAGGGATTTCCTGGAAGTCGTCTCCAGCGGGAGTCCCCCAATCAAAGCGGAGTGTACCTGGACGCCGCTGTTTTCGGGAAAACGAATTTCCACTTCCTGATTCCCGGCTTTCAAAAGCACCTCTTGGGGGACCGCAATCCATTTCCAGGTGCTGCTCGCGACATCAAGTTTGATCGGTTCGCCACCAGCAATGGAAATCTGCAAGGGCAACCCGGAACCGGCCTCGTCCGAGGCATTGTCAGGATTCCTCGCGCGCAGACGGATCGGAAAGGAGGCGGCATCCGGCACCGGGATCGTGAACGTGGCAGTTCCCGCAGTCTTGCCTTTGTCAGTGGCGAGGACTTTCCAACCGTCTAACAAATCTTCGTCAATGAGTTGAACCGCACCACTGGTTTTGGCATCCTTGGCCTCGACCAAAGACCAGAGGTAGGTATCCCGTGACGGCGTCTCATCAACAGGTACGAGATTGACATCGTCGAGATAGAGGGTGGCATCGACGGCGGATTTTGTCCGGGTAGCGATCGCGATGTAGGCAGCGTCGGTGCCTTCAGGCACTGTGAACTCGGTCTGCAGCAGTTGCCATTCCCCCTGGCGCTTGAGGTCGTATGGGCTGGCAGCAAAGGAATGCTGCGTCCGCCCCTTGCTCCGCGTTGCGATCGTCGCCAGTGGCGCAGGTGCGCCTTCGGTGATTGCATCAACTCGCAGCCACAACTGCAGGCGCATCGTTTTACCCGGCTTTAGGGTGAGGATCTCCCAAGGTGGGCCGGTCGTGTAGTGAGTCACGATGTATTCATTCTGCCCGTCGCTATGACCGGAGATCTTTGCCGCTCCGCTTCCGCTGTGGCGGACCTCGGTGCTATGGGTCAATTTCAAACCGGGGCGAGTCACCCATCCCTCGACATTCTTTTCAAAATCGGGATTGGGCACGATGCTCGGAAGACGCGCCCGTACCGGATCCAGTATGGCGCCGACATTGCGCCCGTACTCTGCTTCCAAAGTGGGACCGGGAAAGTGCGCCATCTCATCGAGCGCGAACGGTGCTGAGCAGGTCGTGTAAGCGAGCGACTTACCACGAGCAGACGAAGCAGAAGTTATCATGCCTCGGAGGAAGGTTTCTTTTGTCACGCGCATCAGATTCTTATCACCGGAATGATTCGCGGCAAAAGCAAGTCCATTGGCCATAATCAAGGGACTGGTCGAGGCAATGCTCGTCTCGGGGCACGAAGTATAACGAAAATTTCCGACCTTCGGATCATAGAGATTTTCCACCAGCCAATTCGCGATATGAACGATGCGCTGCGCAATCTCGTCGTCACCGGTGGCGAGATAGTAGTATTTGAGAGAGGTCATGAGCACGCCCGCCATAAATCCGGCTTCCCCGTAGTGAGGTTTCTCACAGTTGCAGTGACCGGAACTGAGTCTGTGTACCCAGAGCCCCGCCTTGGGGTCTGCCTTTGCCTGCACTTCTTCATAGATCAAGTGCATCGCATTGAGATAGTAGGGATCTTCGGTAGCAAAGTAGGAGGACATCGCGATAATGCCCATCCACCCTGGAACACGAGCGTTTCCATAACTAAAGTGAATGGTATCGGGCCCAGCAAGCCAATCACCGAGTTGCAGGGCGGAACGATGAACCTGTTCATCGCCAGTCAGCAACCAGTAGGCGAGATTTCCCTGATTCCACATGTGACCTTCGTTTTCGGCGTACCCCTGCGCATAGATCGACATATCCATGTAATCGTGGGGATAATAACCGCCGGTGTGTCCCATCGAATGAACCCAAGCCTGCCCAACCCGTCGTGCTTTCCCCGGACCGGCATTTTGTCCGGCAGCAAAGTGTACGACATCCACGTCGGCATTGTGGCGGGCGGCGTCTTCTGCGATATCAAAATAGAGAGGGTCGCCGGTGCGAAAATATTGGGTGATCATCGCATTTTGCAGATCGTATTCGATATTCCCCCAATTG
>JAGPCC010000128.1:11986-13667 GCA_018058245.1 Verrucomicrobiales bacterium | reverse complement strand
GCCCTGAACAAAGGGGGACTCTCCGGGTTCGAGGTTCTCCCCGCGCAGTTCACACCCGATGGGAGCGTCTATGCCGGGGAAGATTGCGCCGGAGTGCGATTTTTCCTCACCGATCGCAAGCTCATGCGCCCGCTCGATCTCGGGCTCGCCCTCATGCGGGAAATTCACGAGCAGTATCCGAACACGTTCACTCTCGCCAAAAAAGGCAACATTCTCCTCCGCGACAAAGAAACGCTCGATCTGATCCTCGATGGTGCCTCTAATCAGAAAATTCGAGCCGCGTGGCAGCCAAAGCTGGATGATTTCTTGAAACGCCGGGAGACATTTCTACTGTATCCCAGAAACTGAAAGAAAAACGATGGGACGACGATCACAGGACGGGACCGAGCAGGCAAAAGACAATCCATCGCGGTTTTCGGCGGACAACTACGAACGACCGGTGCTCCAGACTCCGGACGGATCAAATCGTGTCCTCATGCACTCCTGCTGCGCCCCCTGTGCCGCCGAGGTCATGGACGCTCTCGCTGCCTCCAAAATTGAGACGACGATCTTTTTCTACAATCCCAACATTCATCCCCGCGATGAATACGAGATCCGGAAAGAAGAAAACATCCGTTACGCCGAAAAACTCGGGATGGCGTTTATCGACTGGGACTACAACGCACGGGACTGGTTCGACCGGACCAAGGGGATGGAGCACGAACCCGAGCGTGGCATCCGTTGCACCGCTTGTTTTGATATGCGTTTTGAAGTGACGGCTGACTACGCCGCAGAAAATGGCTTCTCCCTCATTTCCAGTACCCTCGGGATCTCCCGGTGGAAAAACATGGATCAGATCAACGGATGTGGCGATCGCGCCGCCGCGAGACATTCCGGGATGACTTACTGGACCTTCAACTGGAGAAAGGAAGGCGGCAGTCAGCGCATGATCGAGATCTCGAAGCGGGAAGAGTTCTACCAGCAGGAATATTGTGGCTGCGTCTACAGCCTGCGGGACACCAACGCCTGGCGCGATTCGAAGGACAGACCCAAGATCAAGCGACTCGTGAAGTTCTACGGCCGCGAGGGCGTTCTCGAAGAGACCGACTAAAGCCTGAATTTCGACCTTGAAAAATCGCTTTCCGCAGGGAAACTACACACCCACCTGAATTGCTCACCGGACTCGGCAGTTCAGGCGACTCCTTTGATCACAAATCCCGTGATCTTTGAAAGAGGAGGGATGGCTGAGCCCGGTTTAAGGCGCTCGATTCGAAATCGAGTGTAGTGCAAACTACCGTGGGTTCGAATCCCACTCCCTCCGCCATCAAAAGACCCCGACCCCAGCGAAGCGGGGTGGGGGTCTTTTGATTTACGGAAGCGGGTTCGAACGCAGTTCGACTCGAAGCGAGCCCCAAGGCGAGTGTAGAGATCGGCAACGCCGATAATCCCACTCCCTCCGCCATCAAAAGACCCCGACCCCAGCGAAGCGGGGTGGGGGTCTTTTGATTTACGGAAGCGGGTTCGAACGCAGTTCGACTCGAAGCGAGCCCCAAGGCGAGTGCAGAGATCGGCAAAGCCGATAATCCCACTCCCTCCGCCAGTTTTTGTGGAAGTCCTTCTTTGTCAAGTAACTCGTTGATAGTCAGAACACCCCGATTGAGGAAAGGGGGTTATTGATGTAAGTTATACGAGTGAAAGAGAT
>JAGPCC010000128.1:0-11886 GCA_018058245.1 Verrucomicrobiales bacterium | reverse complement strand
GCCGATAATCCCACTCCCTCCGCCAGTTTTTGTGGAAGTCCTTCTTTGTCAAGTAACTCGTTGATAGTCAGAACACCCCGATTGAGGAAAGGGGGTTATTGATGTAAGTTATACGAGTGAAAGAGATGGCAAAACATCCGGGTCTTTGACGGCGTTGGAACACGTTTTTTATCGGTCGCGCAATCCCCAAGTATCTCCGGGGGAAAGGTCCATACTTAACGGAGGCGGGAAGACAGAAGACAGAGGTTGTCCGCACTCTAGACACTTCGGACCCGAAAGAAGCGAAGCGGAAAGTTCACGAAGAGTGGGCTTTGTTGGACCAGGGGTTCGAGATGGAGCGGTTCAAACTAGCGAACACTCACCTCGAAAACCGGGAACTGTCTGCGAGGGTCAGGGATTTGGAACGGGGCACTCTGAAGAGGGTATCGCTCCATGACCTGGATGCGAGGACGGAGGCGTTCCGTTACTTCATCGAACTGGAGAAGGACTCGGAGGAGAGCATTCCGGAGTTGGTTGTCCGATGTGGTGAGGATCGGTTCAATGAGATTCTTGCCGACTACCGAATGGATGCGGCGGATCTGGTCGGCATGTTTCGGTGCTTGGGTGACTATGACGGTTTTCGGGATCTGATCGACTACCTTGAACGGAAGGGCTTATGGATCGACCTTGAGTCGGACGGTTTGCAAAAGTTTGCAAATTGGTTTAGGAAGGCGCATCTGGAAATTTAAGACGAGACATCAACCGGCTTCAGCCCTTGCCTGCGACTGAGGGGGATTCGGACTTTCGGGGTGCGTTCGAGATGGTCTACTCAGTTCCGGGGCGAATCAAACCCGCTTCGCTGCCGGGGTTGCAGAAGACTGTGGGCGATTTGGTGGACGCTTTTTTCAGTCACGCGGAGAAGGCGAATCGGTCTCCGGGCCCGCTGCGAATCTACAAGACTCCAGCTCGGGTGCTCCGGCAGTTTTTCGGGGAGGATCGCCTTTTGGTGACGATCACGATTGAAGACATTTCTTCCTCACTGGATTTCCTCGAAACATATCCGAAGTACGCGAGGCAACGGTATTGGGGCACTGAAGACGATGGGAGAAGCGCCAAATCCTTGAAATTCCTGAATTTCATTGACAATCAGTCGTAATTTTGCATAAATTGCTATTTCTATATTTTCCGTAAGTTGATTCTCCAAGGTAATTTCTCGAAACTTCAAGAAAAAGTACTCGCAGTCGCACATATCGGCGCGTTATAAGTGTGGACTAGGCTATCTTGTGAAAAATTTCACAAGGCTTCTTAGTCGGATATCTTCGGAACACCGAGTCCACCGATGACAGGCGAAATTAAACTCAAAGCAATGAAAAAAGCTAGTACAGGGGAGACCTCTGTCCCCGCTCCGATAACGGAGATTCCTAACCCTGCCCCGAAAAGCAAGGAGGATATTGATGTGTACCGTCACAACGTAGAACAGATGTTCAAAAGGCGGTCTAAATCACTGATCAGTAATCGAGATACGAGTCACGCGAAAATATTGATTGAGACCCTGATCGGCACAGCCACTCGTACACTGGACATTTTTTGCCAGAATCTGTGCAGTCGGGTCTACGGCTCGCTGGACATGGCAGCGCGGATTGCCAGCGCAGTAGATAGAGGCTGCTCAATCCGAATACTTGTACAAGAACCGTCGCAAACGCCCGATCTTGAGCGCCAAATTGAGGTGCTTAGAAGCGGCGGCGGCACCATCGAGTTCCGACAAGTCTCACCCAACTCCTTAGCTGCTGCGGCTCAATTTAACTTCGTCGTGTCCGATGGCTCCGCATTCAGATTCGAGACTGACAGGGAGAATCATATTGCAACGGCATGTGCCAATGGTGGGGAATTGGCTCAACGAATAGAGAAGAGGTTTGAAATGTTCTGGACGACGTCGGCCCAATAAGGTTCAGCGAATTCTGTTTCGGATCCTAAGTTGTTCGCGATGCTAGTTTGGCTGAAATCATTTGGAGCATGGTTGAAGACCATGTCTGTGCATGGCATTTTGGTTACGCTGTTGATCGCAATCGTATGGCGGGCTTGCAAGACGGGGTGTTTCTACTGCCTTGCGGCCCCAGATGCATTGTCGAGAACCGACTTCTTGATGATATGCGATAATAACATGGGCTATGGACCGTCAACATTTGTGTCACTAACTGTAGGACTAAATGTAGCGATAGCGAAATGGGAGCCGTTCAGTAAATCGCTTACCGACGTCGAAGGGCAATTTAAGGCCGCAATGTCCAGCGCAGTCTCAAAATCCGAGATATCGTCGCTGCTCGCTGACGACAGTTCCGACGCGAGTGCGAGATTGAAAGAACTAACTCAGGAGCCCTTAAATAGAATTCAGAAGAACAATGCCGCGCTTTGGAAGGGGGCCCGGATGTGGGCTGTTATATGCGCCATATTGGGAGTAGCGGTTCTGTTCGGGCGCTTGAGTTCCGGTTTGTATGGCTTAGCATTGCTTGCTCCAACGGTCATAACGTGGGTTTCTGCAAGAGTCTCACGATGGAGGGTGTGGAAAACAGTGAGGTCTAAGATAGAGCGAATTATAGAGATGGAGGAAGCGGATAGAAGGATCGCTCAACAACGTATGAAGTCCGATGTCGATTCGGCTTTAGGGACTGATCCAACCTCTACCTGAAACGATCTGGCCGCACGTAGATGAGATCGACTATTTTGGCGATGGTCACCGAGAGAAGGGTTCGAATATTAAGCTGCTGATCGAACCGCGATACGGGGTCTAAAAGTCGGGATGTGATTTTGCAAAATCTTGCAACCGTGCGCCTCGCCACGTTCCGTATTGGCTGCCTCCGGGAAAAGTGAATGAGTGTGCGAAATGGGCATTCCCAGAGGCGTTGCTTATGCACCCAGCAAGTTTCGAAGAACATCTAGGGCGTCATTCACGATTTTCCCCTGTTCAGCGATGCTTTGGATTACCTCCTCCGGAGTGCGGGTGTCCACTTCGCCAAAGGAGGAAAGCAGGGGTAGTTCCCGCATGTCGAAAACTACCGTTTTAAATCCCGGGTCGGTGCGAATTTTGCAAAAAGTTGCAAAATCAAACTCCCAGCTTCTCTCTAATCAGAATGTTTCCCCCGCAGAGGCTTACCTGATGTCGCTCCAAAGCCCGATCTCGAAACGGGTAATGAAAAGTTCTCTCAATCGGGTGGCGGGGCTGATCCAGCCGAACCTGCTCACAACGGATGCCTGGAGGCTGATTTCGTGGGAGAAACTAACGGCTCCAGCGGTCAGGATGATCTTTGCCGACTTGGATGGGGCTCCTGCTTCTCGCAACAAGGCTCTGTCGGGAATCAAGGGTGTGGCAAGGATGGCGTGGGAGATGCATTTTATTCCAACGGATGAATTGGAGCGGATCAGGGCGATACGAGGGGACAAGGGTAAGCGAGAGTTGGCGGGGAGCGATTTGAGAGGTAGGATTCATCGGAACGCCCGTAGTGATTGTGATGATCGATAAACCATGCAGTGATGAAGAAATGAGGCGGGGCAAAGCGTTGTTCCCATCAATGCCTTCTGAAGTAATCTCCGAATGGCTGGTCCATCCCATGCGCACTCACGGTTGGCCGCCGTCAGGGGTGAATTGGGAAGGGGCACTGCTGGGCCGCTCTGTTGAGTTCTGGAATACCTTGGATTGGAGATGCGAAAACCTCCTCCCTGGATTTGATGACTTCGACGAGGAATCGAAGCAGACAATCGAGCAAGTGATCCGAGGAAATTTCTATGGTGAGGCCAATCCGGTCACGGCTTATATGGCATCGAAGGGGAAAGAGAAACTCCAAGACATCGTCGATTATGTCGGGGAACATGGTCGTCTTCCTTCGTCTCTGGTCGCGCTCGAATTGGATACTGGATTGGCTCTTGTCGATGGGTATCACCGACTTGCCACACACTTCCATATGTTTCGGATAGATGGAGTGAGCCACGTCGAGGAGCCACCTGAGATTTGGATAGGGACTCCAGCGTGAAATTTTTGGAGATTCCCGTGTAAGTTTTTGAAGTAAGTGTTGACCAGATACTCCTTGTCAGGTTTATTGAAAATCAACGAGTTGTGAATCAGGGGCTAGAATCCCACTCCCTCCGCCATCAAAAGACCCCGACCCCAGCGAAGCGGGGTCGAAGATGCCATTCTGGGACAAAGGAAGATTTTCCGCCCCTTTCACATTTCTTTTGACCTTAGTTCTTCCGGGCCTTGAGTGGGATCTATGCGAATCATTTTTATGGGGACGGGCGAAATCTCCCTGCCGACCCTGCGGACGCTCATTGAGAATCAGGAGCACGGGACCGACGAACTCGTCGCGGTCTATACCCAACCGGATAAGCCGATCGGTCGGAAGCAGATCCTCACTCCCCCGGCGGTAAAGACGCTCGCGATGGCACACGGGATTCCCGTGATGCAGCCCGAGGGGTTGCGGGGGAACTCGGAGGCGATCGATCGATTCGCCGCTTTCCGCCCCGATCTTGTGGTCGTGATGGCCTACGGGCAAATCCTACCGCAGGCTCTCATCGCCATCCCTTCTCTTGCGTGCCTCAATCTTCACGCCTCTCTTCTCCCCCGGCACCGGGGAGCTTCCCCGATCCAGGCAGCAATTCGGGCGGGCGATACGGTCTCCGGAATCACCCTGATGCACATCGTCCCCAAACTGGATGCCGGAGACATGATCCTCCACGAGGTTATCCCGATCACCCTAGAAGACAGCGGCGGTTCGCTCCATGACAGGCTAGCGGATCTCGGACCGATCGTAATTTTACGCGGAATCGAGCGTTTTCGAAGCGAGGTTCCACTCGTGACTTCGCAGGAGGAATCTCTCGTGACCTACTCGGGCAAACTCGGGCGAGAGGACGGCGAGATCGATTGGAGGAAAAGCGCGGCCGAACTGGAGCGCCTCATTCGGGCCTACGATCCCTGGCCTGGGACTACGACCTGTCTTCAACTAGGCGGTTCTTCCCGAATTCTGAAAGTCCATCCTCCGACGTCCCTCGTTACCGGTACGGGCACAGCGACGATACCGGGAACGGTGCTGGAGAGTGAAGGGAGGCTCGTCGTGCAATGCGGCTCGGGTGCGCTTTCCCTTGAAGGCGACTTACAATTGGATGGCCGGAAACGACTTCCTCTCTCCGAGTTCCTCCGCGGATCGGAGATCCCGGTCGGCACGATTCTCGGAAGGAATGAGATTGCCTTTGAAAATCAATCGGTTTAACGGAGTATGAACGAAATCCACAAGGTGTCCTATGTCGAGAAAGTACAAACGAGTTGTTTTAAAATTGAGCGGCGAAGCGCTCCGCGAGAACGGAAGTGAGGACAATATCTCTCCCGAGATTGTCGAGGCGATCGCTCACCAGATCAAAGCAGCGCACCAGACGGGGCTCGAAATCGCGATCGTGGTCGGGGGTGGGAACTTTTGGCGCGGCGCGGCGGCGGCGGGTCGCGGCATGGACCGCGCAACAGCGGACTACGTCGGGATGCTCGCCACGGTGATGAACTCCCTCGCGCTCCAGAGTATGCTCGAAGCGGTTGGCGTGCCCACGCGGGTGCAGTCCGCGATCGAGATGAAGAATGTCGCCGAGACCTTCATCCGGCGTGTTGCGATCCGGCATCTGGAAAAAGGTCGCGTCGTGATTTTTGGTGCCGGCACGGGAAATCCGTTCTTCACCACCGACACTACCTCTGCGCTCCGCGCCAGCGAGATGGGAGCCGATGTCATCTTCAAGGCGACAAACGTGGACGGTGTCTACGACAAGGACCCGAACAAGCATTCCGACGCGGTTCGCTACGAGACAGTTACCTTCAACGAGGCACTTTCGCAGAAGCTCAAAGTGATGGACGGCACGGCTTTCACTCTTTGTCAGGACAACTCCATCCCCATCGTTGTCTTCGACATGACCAAACCCGGGAACATCCAGCGTGCGCTCACCGGCGAAGAGATCGGAACGGTCGTCTGCGCCGCAACGCCCCGGAATTGATATTTCTACGATCAGACCTAAACTACTGCCTGAAACTCCCCAAACCATGGACACAGAAACTTTCTTACTGGAAATAGACGATGCGATGGAGAAGGCGGCCGATTTCGTCTCGCACGAAATGGCCAGTATCCGCACTGGAAAAGCGAGTCCGGCGCTGCTCGACAACATCAATGTCCACGTTCCCTCCTACGGAAGTTCGATGCCATTGAAGCAGATCGCTCTGGTCTCCGCCCCCGAACCCCGCATGCTCACGGTGCAACCGCACGATCCGTCGGTGATGCAGGACATCGAGCGAGCCCTGCGCGAGTCCAAGCTCGGGATCAACCCCTCCAGCGATGGACGCATCATCCGTCTCCCGATTCCGGAGCTTTCCGAAGAGCGCCGCCGCGATCTCGTAAAAGTCATCAAGGACATGGCGGAACAAGGCCGTGTCCGCGTGCGCGGTGCCCGCAAAGACGGAATGGATAAACTGAAGGCCGCCCTGAAGGATAGCGCGGTCAGTCAGGATGAATTCCACGATGTCGAAAAACAAATTCAAGTTCTCACCGACAAGCATGTCAAATCGATCGACGAGCATTTTGCGGCAAAAGAGAAGGACGTCATGACCGTGTAGTGAATGAAGTTCTGTCCCGAAGACTTTTTCGATTTTTCGGAGACGGATCATGCAGATCTTTTCCGCCCGGGCGAAGCTGCTTGGGCCGCCCTACCCCGCATCGAAGCCTACCTCGCTGAAAAACTCAACCGGGTCGGGTCCGAGACCCAACAGGGTCAGGTCCACGAACGAGCGATCATCGGAGATCGGGTCTATCTCGCTCCGGGTTCTCGCGTGGAGGCGAACGCGGTCATCAAGGGTCCAGCCTGGATCGGTCGTGGGACAGTCATTCGCAGCGGGGCCTACCTCCGGGAAAACGTCGTAGTAGGCGATCACTGCGTCCTCGGGAATTCGAGCGAGTTCAAAAACTGTCTGCTCTTCAATCGGTGCGAGATCCCTCATTATGACTATGTCGGTGATTCCATCCTCGGATACAAAGCGCACCTCGGAGCGGGAGTGATCTGCTCGAACGTGCGATTGGACCGACGCCTTGTGACGGTGCGCGAAGAAAATGGCGAGCGAATCGAAACCGGTTTGCCCAAGTTCGGTGCGATCATCGGTGACCGTACTGAGGTCGGTTGCCAAACCGTGCTCGGCCCCGGGACGATCCTCGGCCGCGACTGCATCCTCCATCCGCTGGTCTCCTGGACTGGGGTTCTCGAATCGGGTCGTATCGTCAAAAATCGAATGGCTCTCGAGATCGGGGAGAATCGGAATCTTTGATACCCTACCTCGATCCGTCGCACGCCGCGCCCGTTTTCGACGGTTTCCCCGGAAGGACTGCCCCGGCGGGCAGAAAAACCACGAAATACGTGCTTCCCCCCTAGCTCTATTGTTATACCCCCGAGTCCCTCGGAAATTTCCGACCTCCGACCAAAAGGCTCTACTAAGTCACCCCCCCTGCGCCGTGACGCGGCATTGCGCACTCCACCAGATGGTGGAAATGATCGTAATGGCAAGTAACGCACTGCTTATCGCAAAATCTGCGGAGCCGTTCTCGAAATCGCGCGGAATGTCTGAAGAGTCCCAACGAGCGGGACAGATTCATGGAAGTTCTCACCCTCACAACCTTGTTCAGCGTTCTGTTCGCGGTTCTCTTTTTCGCTCTTTTCTTACGGGCGAGACGGAACGGGGAGAGCTGCGCCGATCAGGATTCGCTGATCCCGTTTCGTGGGGACGGATTCCCTCCTGTGAAGCAACCTGCTGAAGAAAAAGACCTTTTCAACGTACCGAAATGACAAGCCCTACACCTGACAAACACAAAATCACGATTGAATTTGAAGATCAGACGCCTCGATGGTTTATGATCGCCTCGATCACTTGGGGAGTGATCGCGATGCTGGTTGGAGTCATCATCGCATTCCAGCTCAACTTCTGGCAGGTAAACGGGCACATCTTCGAGATGATCACCCGGTTCCTGAATGAGACGCTCCATCTTCGCTTCATCCCGATTTTTGAAACCGATGGAATCGAACACCTGACGTTCGGAAGGTTGCGCCCCCTCCACACGAACGCCGCCATTTTTGCTTTTGTCGGGAATATGATCTTTTGCGGAGTCTATTATTCAACGCAGCGACTCTGTAATACGCGGACCTTCTCCGATGTCCTCTCCAAAATCCACTTTTACGGTTGGCAGCTAATCATTGTCGGTGCCGTCATCTCTCTTCCCGCCGGACTCACGCAAGGAAAAGAATATGCGGAATTGATCTGGCCGATCGATCTCGCCGTAGTGGTGATCTGGGTGATCTTTGCGGTGAATTTTTTCATGACGCTCAAGATCCGTCGTGAGAAATCTCTCTATGTCGCGCTCTGGTTCTACATCGCGACGATCATTACCGTAGCGATGCTCTACATCGTGAATAGCCTCCAGATTCCGACGAGTCTGGTACACAGTTACCCCGTCTTTGGCGGGGTGCAGGACGCGCTCGTGCAGTGGTGGTATGGGCACAATGCCGTCGCGTTCTTCCTCACGACTCCCATTCTTGGGATCATGTACTACTTTCTCCCGAAGGCGGCGAATCGTCCGGTCTATTCCTACCGACTCTCGATTATCCACTTCTGGTCCCTCGTTTTCATCTACATCTGGGCCGGGCCTCACCACTTGCTCAACACCTCCCTTCCCAAGTGGTTGCAGCTCCTCGGAATGTTCTTCAGTCTCATGCTCTGGGCTCCGTCGTGGGGAGGAATGATCAACGGTCTTCTCACTCTCCGTGGCGCGTGGGACAAACTGAGAACTGATCCGGTCATCAAGTTCTATGTCGTCGCGATCACCTTCTACGGGATGGCGACCTTCGAAGGGCCACTCCTCTCGATTCCTTCCGTGAGCTCCCTCGCCCATTACACAGATTGGATCGTCGGTCACGTTCACGCCGGAACACTCGGCTGGAACGGATTCATGGCTGCGGGTATGTTCTACTGGCTCGCGCCAAAATTCTGGGGCCGGGAACTCTGGTCAAAAAACCTCGCAAACTTCCACTTCTGGATTGGTCTAGTCGGGATTCTCCTCTATGTCTCTTCCCTCTGGTTCGCCGGGATCATTCAGGGGCTCATGCTCAATGAAACGGATGTCACAGGGACTCGTCTCGTCAACGAATTCGGCCAGACGGTGGATAAGATCCAGAGTCTCATGCTGCTCCGTGCGATCGGCGGAACATTCTATCTCATCGGGTTTGTCCTGTTGGTGATCAATATCTGGAAAACGGCACAAAGTGGTTCTCCCGTGAATGAAACAAGAGAGGTTTACGAGGATCAGAGCCTCGAAAAAGACCGAATGGCTTGGGGCGCGGTCTTCCGCAATGATCCGATCACCTATCTTTTCTGGGGGCTTTTCTTTGGAATTCTTTGGTTCTTCCTGCCGCCCGGGGCCAGTCACATGGCTTTGCTCTGCGCCCTCGGGTTTGCCTACCTCGGAGTGAAGCGATTCCGAGCCGATTCGGCGAGCTGGGCTTCCTGGTATGACGATCTTTCGGAGAACTTCGTTCCCTTCACGGTACTCGTTATCATAGCGGTCGCGATTGGAGGAATTGTGCAAATTGTGCCAGTGATCACAGTGAACCGTGCCGCGAATGTCGAAGACCGACTCCAGAAACTCTACACCCCACTCGAATTGGAAGGTCGCGATCTCTACGTCAGTGAAGGTTGCTACAATTGCCACTCGCAGATGATTCGCATGCTCGTGCCAGATGTACTCCGTTACGGTGACTACTCCCGCCTCGGGGAATCAATCTACGACCACCCCTTTCAGTGGGGTTCGAAACGGACCGGTCCAGATCTCGCGAGGGAGGGAACGCTCCGGGGTGATGACTGGCACTACCTGCATCTCCTGGCTCCCCGGAGCATCTCGGGCGGTTCGCGGATGCCGAACTATCCGTGGCTCTTTGAGAAGGAAACGAATTTTTCCAGCCTTCCTGGGAAAATTGCGGTGCAGCAGCGGATTGGGGTTCCCTACCCCATCATGACACCTGCAGAAATCGAACAGGGGGCGCGTGAGCAGGCTCTGGAGATCGCGACCCGTTTGGTTGAAAAGAAGGTCCGTATTCCTGAGCGAAAGGACGGAGCGAACCCAACGACTCCCGTCGAAGCTCGAGACTATCTCGCGGGCAGACAAGCCATCGCCCTCATCGCCTATTTGCAGAAATTGGGGAGTTTCGACGTGGTGGTAACCGATCCCAAAGCGCCTGAAAAGCTCCCCTCCGGGATTCTCCCAGGGATTCCCGATGCACAGCGGGTCGGAAAACCCGGGACCGACACTCAACAACCGAAAGACTAACAAAAGATCATGTTTAAACGCGTTATTCTCGAAAACTGGCATGAAAGCATTCCCTACATTTGCTTCGCGCTGATCGCGGGTGCTTTCTGTGTGATCCTCTTCCGAGCGCTCATGATGAGCCCATCAGAAGTGAAACGAATCGCCGGGTTACCCCTCGATTCGAGTGAATCAGAAGAAACCGCAGGTGATTCTTTTACCCCAGAGAAGTGATGAGTAAATCTGAAAACAACAAAGAGGAGGTCCTCCTCCGGGAACACGAATTCGATGGGATTCAAGAGTATGACCACAAGCTCCCCAACTGGTGGCTCTTCACTTTCTATATAGCCATTGTCTTTTTTGTTCTTGGCTGGGTTGCCTATTACCAACTTCCTTTGATGATGAAGGATGATCATGATTGGCTGACTGCGGAACTCGACGTGATCACAAAAAAGAAGGAAGTCGAGTTGGAGCGGATCCTCTCGTCGTTGAACGACGAATCGCTCTACGAAATGAGTAAGGATGCGACTCACACGGGAGCAGGAAAAGCGATCTTCGAAACCAAGTGTTCCCCCTGTCATGGAGTGGATCTTTCCGCAAAGTTGAACGGGATGGCCCTTCCGGGAGTTCCGCTGAACGACAAGGAATGGAAATACGGCGGGAAGCCCCTCGAGGTCATGAAGGTGGTGACAAACGGGTCCCCCGATATCACCAAGGGAATGATCGCCTGGAAAGACCAACTCGGACCTTCGGAGATCGCGCAGGTGGTTTCGTATATCCTGAGCAAACAACCGGAGTAAAACGAAAACCAGCATGTCAGCACTCAAAAAACCCAACTTGGATTCCGTTACCACCATCAATGACGATGGATCGAGGTATGTCATCCATCCCGCCGATGTGAGGGGATTGCTGACCATTGGTCGGAGGGTCTTCGGGGTGCTTTTGATGGCGATCTATGTGCTGCTGCCGTGGATCCCGATAGGAGGGAATCCGGCGGTCTTCTTTGATCTATTGGGGCGGAGGTTCCACTTTTTTGGGCTTACCTTTCTCTCGGAAGATCTCTGGATCGGGTTTTTTCTCCTCACCGGCCTCGGATTTTCCCTCTTTTACGTCACGGCACTCTTTGGGCGTATCTGGTGCGGATGGGCCTGTCCCTACACGGTGTTTTTGGAACATCTCTATCGCAGGATTGAGCGGCTCATCGATGGAGATGCCCACCAGCGGCGAAAACTCAGTGAATCAAAACCCTCCTTTTCGAAAACCGCCCGTGCGATTGTCAAACATTCCCTCTACGTGATTGTTTCCATTACGATCGCCCACGTTTTTATCTCTTATTTCATCTCGATCCCCCGCCTTTACGATTACATGCAGGGAAACCCTGCGACCCACTTCAAGGCCTTCGGGGTGATGCTCTTTCTATCCGGCGCGCTCTACTTTTCCTTCAGTTGGTTCCGCGAACAATTCTGTCTCATTCTTTGTCCCTACGGTCGTATCCAGTCGGCCCTGACGGACGAAGACACCATTATTATCGGCTACGATAGTATCCGTGGCG
>JAGPCC010000381.1 GCA_018058245.1 Verrucomicrobiales bacterium | reverse complement strand
GACCATGAATTCTCGGTGCGGAAAGAAATTCGCCTCGCTGATCTCGCGGGGGAACCGTTCGTCATGATTTCCCCGGAAGCCGCGCCGGCCTATTCCTCGCACCTTCATCGCCTTTGCCTCAGTGCGGGCTTCCGCCCCCGCGTCGTCGAGGAAGCCTCGCGAGCGCAGGCGGTGGCGGCCCTCACGGTGGCGGGAGCGGGAGTGTCCATACTTCCAGCTTCCCTGCATCGCGTCACGGGAAACGGGATCAGTCTCGTAAGCAAGGGACGAAAAAAGACCTCGATCACTCACTCGGTGGCACACCGATCAAATCCTTCTGCGACCACTGCAAATTTTCTCGAGATCCTCTCGGATTCGAAGTTGGCGAGACCAGTCTAACAGACAGTCAGGCTGCGGTCTTGCGCTTGATCATCCCGATCAGCCCCCGAGCTTTGCTTCTCCCCTCCGGAGAGAGGGAGAGCGATTTCTCGTCAGCGTGCAAATAGGAGCGGCTCGTGAGACCGGTCACGGCGGAGGTGATGTGGGCCACGCGGGGACGTCCGCATTCCACGATGATGTCGTTGATGTCCCGGCTGGAAAACGTGTCCTGATGATAGGCATCGCTCAGAATGAGGGACGCGAGGATCGCTTGATCTGCAAGCGTGAGTTCGTAGAGATCGAGTCCACCGAGAATCATACGAGCCTGATCGTGCAATCCCGGGCCCTCCTCGTCGCTACGGGAATGTTCAGGGGCGTCGATCGAAAGATTTCCCTGCGAGCGGATCTGTATGGCCACTTTCACCACCATCTCCAAGCTGCGAAGTTCCTCAAGATCGAGCGAGGGGATCTTCGCTACCAGCATTTCCAGATCAGTCTGATTCATTTTTCCCTCAATATCTCGCGTTAAGATCAAATTTTCCTCAACTATCACTTGCAATTCTGTGTCAAAAATGAGAATAAGTTCAATGAGGCGAGTCTTACTCGCCAATACCACAAGTTTTTAACAAACTAGATCAAAATTTTATCATTTGCGAGTAAAAACCGATCAAAAGCCATGAGAGAAATTGAGACCGTCTTGATTCAGAGTCTGGAAAACTTCCTTGAGGAGATGGTTCCGCAGATCGGATTTCAGAAAGTGCCCTTCTACCGCGGGCAGGGTTCCGCCGACTGGAAACTGCTCCCGCGTCTCTTCCGTGAGGAAATGAAGCGGACAGAATTTACCAATTGGGCGGATCTGGAATCGGCGCTTTTGATCAGTCTGAAGCAGCGTGCCGGTGCAGAACTAGGATATCAGCCGACCACGGAACTCGAGTGGATGGCGGTGGCGCAGCACTACGGTCTCCCGACGCGACTGACGAGCTGGAGCGCGAATGCCCTCGTGGCGCTCTTTTTTGCGACTGATCCGAAGCGAGCCGAAGAGGACGGTGTCGTCTGGCGCATCCTGCCCGGCGAGGCGGCGTTCACGATCTCGCAGGACTACGAGCAGGTGCCCGAGCAGCCGCGCCTCTATCGCCCCCAACGGACGAATCACGCCATGCTCAATCAGAAGACCGGTTTTCTCACTCATCCACTACCGCTGGAAGATACGGCCGCAGATTCCCTGGAGGACTGGTTTGAACTCGGTGACGAAAAAGTTTCGCTCACAAAATTGCTCATTCCCGCTGCCGAAAAAGCGTATTTCCGCCGCCGCCTCGCTACGATGGGGATCGATCACAGCACCCTTTTCCCCGGCATTCGCGGACTTTGTCGCGACATCAGCGAAGAGATCTACTGCCACACTGATTCCTACGATTGGGTGTTCCCAGAATAATCGTGTAATCTGGTTCCCAGGTAAAACGTCAGATCGGAAAATACCCATGATATCCCTTCGACTGTTTCTCCTGTTTCTCCTCTGCCTTCCTGTCCCCCCTCTGAAGTCCGACGATGCGGCCCTCAGTGCCAGGAAGTTTCTTCCGCTGATGCCTCAAGTCGCGGACCGCAGTTCCATGAGCTGGGCCGAAGGGTTCCCGGGGGTAGTCAAGGGCGCACCCTGGTTTCGTTGCATCGAGACAGGGCACTATGCCTTCGTTCTGAATACCGAAACCCTGACTGTTCCGCATTTCGGTGCCGTGACGAAAGAGAACCAATGGAAGTCGCTGCCCCCGGCAGAGATGGCGCTCCGAATCACTACAAATGGAAAATCGTATGGGGCAACGGCAGGCGGGACATGGACGCGATTCACGGGACCGCGTCTCATCGAGTCGGGGCGTCTCTTTCAGCGGGCGGATGTGACAGATCTTGTGTTTTCTGCTGCCGATGGTGACATCCTCCCTGTCGAAGCACGATTCGAGACAGCGGCTTGGCCGGACCGTCTTGGTCTCCTACTTTTTGCCCGCCCGGGACAGCAACCTCTCGCTGCGGGGGAAGAATCTTTCGGGCGAGTGCGAGGTGGGTATGGTCTCGATGGAAGCAGTTTTTTTGAAATTCCCTCAAATCCGGAGTGGGATTCTGCGAATTTCACCTTGGAGTTCTGGGCTTTCGTGCCTTCGGAGTTTCAGGTATCGGCAAATACCCCGTGGTTGGTGTGCAAAAATCGCAATGAGTCCGAAGACGGAAATTACGGAATCATGGTTCGCCGAGATGGTGCAATGCAGGCACGAATCAATCTCGGCGGAGGTCCCGAGAATCAATTTGTCCTCGAAGGAGAGGCGGGAGATTCCCGGCTAAAGAAAAATACGTGGAATCATCTGGCGCTCAGTTATGACGGAGACTCCCTGCGCTTGTATGCAAATGGTAGGATCTCGGGCGAGAAAAAAATCGGGCGGGTACGGGTGTCGGTTCCAGGGCCGATCGCGTTCGGACGACGACAGGATAACTTTGGTGACGGATACCGTTTTCGCGGGGTCGTTGATGAGATCCGCCTTTACGATCACGCGCTCTCCCTGGAAGAACTGCAAGCTCACTTTCAGAAACCGGAACAACCCTTGACTGCGCTGACTCCCGTAGGAGAATGGTGCTTCCGTCAGGATCTACAAGCGGCCATGGCCATTCCGCGAGAGCAGTGGAAGAATGCCTCAATGGAAATTCGCTTTGCCGCTGGAGGAAAAGAACTCGAATCATCCTGGTCATTGCCAGAAGGAGAAATCGGGAACCCAGATCAATGGCGTGAAGTGTCTCTCGCGATGACTCCCGAAACGATGAGCCCCGTTCAGACGCCTTCGATCACCGTCGAAGCGGCAGAGATTCCAAGTGGAAAGAAGCGCCCGGTTTCCTACGAGGTAGGGTTCGGTTGGCATCGCATCAATCTCGACGGGATCCAGCCGATTCCCGCACCGGGTCGGACCGGTCCTGACAATGACGCTATCGAGAGAGTAAAACTCGTCCTTTCCAATTCAAGCAGCCAAGAACAAATCGCACGTCTCCTCTTTGAAAAAACGGCTCGGGGGATTCTCCAGAGAATAGGAAGTCCCATCACCGGTATCTCAGCGGTCTTGCGGGACGTGGAGGGGAATCCAAATGGGATTCCGGTGCAGTTGAGCAAGAACTGGCACAATGATCCGGAAGGAGGTGTCTACACGGGTGCTTGGTTTCATGGGATCTCCCAATTACGATTGCCGGCCGAGAGTTCAGTGGAACTGGAACTGACTCTCGTCTACGGGCACTGGGGCGGGATCGCTGCGGCGTCTCATGCGCAGCTTTGTCTGATAGGCTGGGGAAGTAATCAGCTGTGGGAAGAAAGTGCCCTCGGTTCCTGGGGGGAGAGCGTTTGTTATGAGCCGGATCAAGTGCAGCGAGGGTGCACCGTCATGGACGTACGACCTGTCATGCTGCGCGCGATGGGAAACGGTGAACCATGGGGATGGACCGCCAACGTCGGCGGTGGGGATTTTTTCCGGGTCTTTGACACGAGCGGAAATCGCATTCCTCATTCCGCGATGCGAGCGGAAAGGGTACAACAA
>JAGPCC010000380.1 GCA_018058245.1 Verrucomicrobiales bacterium | reverse complement strand
TGCCGGAGCAGAGGAAAAAAAACCAGTCGATGAGGGGCCGAAACTTCCTCTGAATCGCGAGGCTGGAAAACTCGACATAACGAACTCGAAAGAGGGGAGTTATCCGGGAGGATCGACGCCCATCACCGGAAAGTGGAGCGTCGATGCCGGGGCGAAGAAACTCAATGTCGCCGCCGAACCACTTCTCGATTGCCGTCTGGAGTTCGGACCCGAGATCCGGGAAAAGGGAGCCACGATCCATGGAACAGCGAGGGCACCGGGGGAGGGGAGGCTGAAGTCCCGTTTTGGAGTGGGACTCTATGGGAAAAACGGGTTTCAACTGCTCGCTGTCCCTGCGACCCAGGAGATCGAACTGGTGCGCCGGGGAATCGTGCTGGCAAGAGCAGCGGCGGAGATTCCCACGACAGACCTGTTTTCGCTCGAACTGTCCGTTCAGAGTGAGCGGAATCACTGGCTCATTACTGCCCGTGCTTGGAAAGTCGACCAGAAACGACCAGAGAAAGCTACTCTTCACTGGAAATTCTTCGCTGAAGAACTGGTCTTCCCACTCGCGGGACGCTCTGCGCTGGTGGCGACCCCGTTCTCGGGCGAGACCGTGTCATTTTCTGCGGCAACAGTCTATTTTGGGGCTTATCAAGAGGGTACGGTCACAGAGTGAAGAGGGTTGGATCGGGAAATTTCCGCGAAAGGGAAACCGATTCCGGAAGAGTGAGAGGAAAATTGCACGAAAATCACTTTTTCCTTTACACTTTTCAGGAAATGCATCAAGACAGTACCCTGCCATATACCTAAGATAAACCAACCTACTGATGTCATTCCAAATGTCCTTCACCCGAACCAAGCGTACTCTTCTTGCCCTTGGTGCAGTCGTCCTTTTCAGCTGTATCACACCGGTTCTTCATTCTGAGGATGCTCCGCCAGCGGCCGATGCTCCTGCCGCCGAAGTTCAGTCGAAAACCATCATGGATAAGATCATTGAAGGCGGTGTCTTCATGGTCCCGATTGGCATCCTTTCCGTCTGGATGATCACTCTTGCGGTATTTAACGTGCTCCAGCTGTCGAAAAAGAAGTTTGCGCCGCCAGCGCTGAAGGAGGAAGTGCTCGCTTACATGGCGGAAGTGCGGGTTCGCAGCTCCATTGATGCTGCTGCGCAGGATTCTTCTTACTTCGGTCGGATGATCGCGACGGCCTATCCGCTCGTGGACGCCACGGATCCAGAGTCGCTCGGACGTTCGAAAGTGGAGGATTCCATTGCGGACTTTGCGATGCGCGAACATACGCGATTTATGGCTTGGATCGGTTATTTCTCCGTCATTGCCCAGGCCGCGCCGATGCTAGGACTGTTCGGGACGGTTGCCGGTATGATCCTTGCGTTCGACACAATGGGAATCAGTGGCGGTTCCGATCCGGGAGCTCTTGCGGGGAACATCTCGCTCGCACTGATGACTACGGCCGGTGGTCTTGTCGTGGCGATTCCCAGTATCTTTTGTTTCTACATTTTCAAAAACCGTTTCAACAAGCTCGTCGCCGAAGCGCAGGAGACTGCTCTCGCTGGTTTGGATCTTGCAGTCGCAACCGTGAACGCAGATCAACAACTCGCCAAGGTGCCTGAAGGTATCTCGGAAGCGTAATCGTCGTGTCCGGTAAGGAAAATAGAAAGAAATCTCACCGAAATGGCATCATCAAAGAAGCGCGAAGCTGCAGCCGAGGCCGTCGATGCGGACGATCCTATGATGGACATGTCGTCGATGATTGACCTCGTTTTCCTACTCCTGATCTTCTTCATGGTGAGCTCTCACCTCATCATTGTGCAGATCGACCATCGGGTAAACCCGCCCACGGCGAAGAACGCGCAGGTCGCAAAGAATGCGACCGGGCGAGTCGTCGTGAACGTGCTTGCAGATGGGTCGATCTGGGCGCAAGACCAGATCGAGCTTCCCACTTCAGAGGCGATCACTGACTATGTGGATGCCGCGAGGATCCGGAATGATGAAGCCGGAATCGAGACAACCAAGCTCAATCTCCGTGCCGACGAAGCGGTCGACACCCGTATCATCAAAAAGGTGGTCCAAGCAGCGGGTGAAGCAGGTGTGAATGAAGTGATCTTCGGTAGCTACGTCGTCGAAAAATAAAACAACCACTCATTCTTTCCCATGGCACGCAGAAAACCCCCCACTGAGGCCGATCCGGCTTTGGATATGTCGTCGCTGATTGACGTCAGTTTCCTTCTTTTGATCTACTTTATCGTCACCTCGACACTCGATCCCAAAGAGGCCGATCTCGGGATGACGATGCCGACGACTCAATCTGGTTCTTCGACGGAAGTGCAAATCGATCAGATGACGGTGCAGGTCAATAGCTCTGGTCATATCGTTTTGAATGAAGAAGTCCTCGATACTGATCCCGATACGAGGGAAGTTCCTCTCCTGCTGGATCGGCTCAAGACCTACGCCGAGAGTGCAAAACTGACCGATTCGAAGCCCATGGTCATCATTGCGGCCGACGATGCCGCAAAAAGTCAGCGATTTATCGATGTTTTGAACGCCCTCTCCGATCCGAGGGTCGGTATTCATAACGTAACGATTTCGGGATTTAAGGAAGAGTAGAGGGGACACCTGACGCCTCGGATCGGCGGATGAAAGATGAATGGGAGAGAGATCCGCAGACAGAGAAGGAACGAGTTATACGGCTTCGACCGTTCGCCGTTCCTTTTTGTCTCATTTCTGCGATTTCCCTTCCTTCTTACCTGGCTCGCCCTCGATGATACGGACCCGGTGCTCCGGTAACCATTTACAAAGTAAGGATTTCAGAATGAGAATTGATTGTTTGAAGCGGGTTGTGATTGCTGCCTTCGGGTTGGGTGCCCTGACCATTGTGTCGGTTTCGGCCCAAAATGAGGACAACAGTGTGGAAGGCCTCTACCAGAAGGCCGGGGAACTGAGCATGGCAGGTCAGCCAGAAGAGGCTTCGAAGGTGTTCGAGAAAATGTTCGATCTTTCGGGGGGAGTCGATACTCTCTTCGAGGACTATGGTGCCGCCGCCGGTGGGTTTCTTTTCGATTATGGGGTCACCCTGCTCCCGCAATCCCGGTGGGAGGATGCCAAAAAGGCATTTGCAGAATGTTTGGCCGCTGCGGAAACGGCCAAGCGAGTCGAGTCGCCAGTAAAATCCACCAATCAGCGGGAATCGCTTGCCCGGTTTCAGTTGGGTTTTTGTGAGGCTCAGCTCGGGAATCATGCCGAAGCGATCCGGCTCTACGACGAGTATCTGGCGGCGAATCCTCCTCCGCAAGAGGTAGCCCAGATCCGAAACAGTTTTAAACTGCGATATGGGGGTTCTCTCATGAAATTGGGACGCTACGACGAAGGGATAGCGTCGATTCAGGAACTTTTTGACAATCGGGAAGCCTGGAAGGTGAGTCCGCAGTTCCTCATGCAGGGTGTTCTGGAGCTCGGTCTGGTCTGGGTCGAGCAGGCGAAGGCCGTCCCCAATGATGATGTGGCGCTGGAAAAAATTTCGGAAACCGGACACGCTTTTCTGGACAAGAACGGGCAATTGATCCACCTCGATCCTTTGGATCAGTTTCGTTTTGGTTTTGGCGACCGTCTCCGAAAGCTCGGGTTCGAATCCACTACGGCGGGGCTTTATACTCTCGCTTTGCGGTACCTGTCCTATGTGCCTACGATTGCGGACATTCGGAATGATCTGAACCTTTCGCTGGGACGCCAACCCGTTGGGGCCGGGATTCCTTCGCAGTTCCAGGCGATCATGGATCAGCTCGCAGAGCGCGAGAAAGCACCACTGCACCCCGATGCTGAGACTTTGCGACTCGTCGCGACCTGTTTTGAACGGATGGGGAATCTCTATGGACCTCGCGTGATCTATTGGAATCTTTCCGAACAATATCCGGAGGCGCCGGAAGCCCTGC
>JAGPCC010000379.1 GCA_018058245.1 Verrucomicrobiales bacterium | reverse complement strand
AAAACAGCCATAATTTCCCGCGATGCCCTTTCTCGTCATCCTAAAACGCTTTGAAATCTGGCTCCTCGCGGTCGTCGTTTTTGCACTGATTTGGTTCGCCTCCCAAACCGAACCCACCTCCGTCGTAGCATCACCCGCAGTGGATGCGCTCACGGTCGTGGAAAGCGGGATCCCAGCGGAGACTCGACCCATCCTCCAAGTGCAGGAAGTGCAGGTCCATACGACCAAAGGGGGTCAAGTCGTAGACCTGACCCTATCGGGTCGCTCACCCACCGGGGAAGATCTTGTCCTGAATTCTTCGAACGTTTCCGCGAAGACAGCGGACGGCGAAGTCGTCAATCGCTTCTTTGAACCATTTCGAGAATCGGCGGTTCTCCTTTCTGACGAGACGACCCTCGCAACAATGCGCTGGTGGTTAGCACGCCCGACCGATACCCTCATTCTCAACGTGGGTGGAGAAACCGTCAAAGCGGAGCTTCCCGGAACGAAAAACTAAGCGAGCGTATCTCGATGGCCCAGGGCGAATATCTGCTGATCAACAACAACAATACGAGGACAAAATTCGCCCTCGCATCGCGCGATGAACTGCTCGAACATCGCTCGATCGCCTCCAAGGAAGTCCGTGGCGAATCCGTGCAACATCTGCTTTCCGACTGGGAATACGACCGTGTCGTACTCGCATCGGTCGTCCCCGCCAATGTGCCAGCTCTACTTGATTCCCAGTCTGGTCGCGAAGTACTCAAGCTCTCTTATCGGATCGCACTCGGAATCGAGGTCGACTTCCCCGACCCTTCCAAGATCGGTGCCGACCGCCTCGCGAACGCCGTCGCCGTCGGGGGTCAAGGTTTTCCAGGCCCCGTTGTAGTGGTCGATTTCGGCACGGCGGTGACCTTTGACATCATTGATTCCCGTCCCGCCTATATCGGGGGGGTCATTGCTCCGGGACTCGATGCGATGCGACACTACCTCCATCAGCGAACCGCCCTTTTACCAGAGATCGACATCGCCCGACCAGAGAGCGCTATCGGGAAGTCGACGGTTCACGCGATGCAGTCCGGTGCGTTTCATGGTTACCGAGGCCTCGTGAAAGAAATCTTGCGGGAAATCGAGCGGGAGATGGGAACCTCGGCGAAAGTGATTGCCACCGGCGGATATGCGAGTTTGATAGCCGAAGGACTCCCGGAGATCGAATCCGTGCAGCCCTATCTGACCCTAGAGGGTCTCCTTCGTGTCGCACTTTTAAACTTTCCTCAATGACCCAACCTCAAGTCCTCGGCATCGATTTTGGTGGAACCTCCGTAAAGCTAGCCGTGGTGGAGGGCGAAACTCTCCTCACAGAAGTACAGCGGATTCCTACTCAGGAATTCTCAAACCCTGAATCGCTCATTGATCGCATCGCATCGGAAATTGCCGTGCTCCGCAAATCATATCCAGGAGTCGTCGGGACGGGAATTGGAGTGCCGGGTGCTGTGAATTTCTTCACCGGTATGACCTACAACCTCACAAACGTGCAAGGATGGACAAGCTTTCCTCTGCGAGACGTCATGGTTGCCAAAACAGGACTCCCGACCGTGATCGAAAATGATGCCAACTGCATGGCCTACGCCGAATGGAAATACGGGGCGGCTCGTGGGTATCACCACGCAGTTTGCGTAACGCTCGGAACCGGTGTCGGCGGCGGTCTTATTCTCAATGATCAACTCTATCGCGGGGCGAACTGCGCTGCTGGCGAGATCGGCCAGATGAGTATCGATTGGAACGGCGTCCCTGGCCCCTACGGAAATTCCGGTGCCCTCGAACGATATATCGGAAACCGCCAGATCGAAGAACTCGCCGCGACCGTCTACCGGGAAAAGGGACTCGCGGTCCCACCCGTGCATACTCCCAAGGCCCTCTCCCAACTCGCCAAGGAGGGTGACGCCGTTGCGCTGGAAATCTGGGAACGGATCGCCACCGCACTCGGGTTCTGTCTCATGAGTGTCGTGTATCTCCTAAATCCCGAAGTCATTGTCGTCGGTGGAGGTATCTCGGATGCCGGAAGCACTCTCTTCGATCCCCTCGTTAAGACACTCCAAGATACGCTCACGAATGAATGTTTCGATCATCTAAACGTAGTCCCCGCTCGTTTCGGAAATACGGCGGGGATCATCGGAAGTTCTGCGATAGCGACCGCATTTTGTGAATTGGAAGATCCTAATTGACATTTAATGTAAATTAGGATTATAATAATTAACACAATTTGTGTTTCGAGCCGGGGAGTCGTCGTTGGATTTCTCGCTCGTCGTTCCAAAGATCCACCACTTCCTACGACATCATCAATTCACCCGACACATTATGAAGAAATCTATTCTTTCCGCTTGGATCACGGCCCTGACACTCAGTCTACACGCAGGAGATTGGGGGAAAGCACCCGTAGACAAATCACCCATCGAAGAGTGTGTCGATCTCGGTGGCGAAATCAGCGTCGGGTACGAAACAGACTACGTCTTTTATGGAGTGCGCTTCGCGGGTGACAGCGTCTGGACAGACATGAATTACACCTTTGATGACCTCGCGGTTCCGATCACCGTGGGAGTCTGGTACCTGAATGGGATCAACGGTGACGGCAACGGATACGACGAACTCAATCTCTACGCATCGGCCGAAATCGGAACCTTCGCAGGGTTCGACGCAACGATTGGATACTACCATTACGTTTTCCCGGAATATCGTGGGAGTGTCGC
This sequence comes from Verrucomicrobiales bacterium, assembly GCA_018058245.1. Classification (GTDB taxonomy): domain Bacteria; phylum Verrucomicrobiota; class Verrucomicrobiia; order Verrucomicrobiales; family DEV007; genus Arctic95D-9. The sequence continues at coordinate 1,216 of JAGPCC010000379.1, read as the reverse complement.
CAATACGGGCGGATATGGGGAGGGATTCCTCGATCTTACCCGCGACCTCGGTTTTGTAGAACTCACGATCGGCACAGTCCGTTCCTTCGGAGGAGAAGGTACCTCGGGCGGTTGGTATCATCAGGTTGGATTCGAGAAGAGCTTCGATCTCACCGATAGCGTCGCCCTAGTACTCGGAACGGGAATCGGTTATTCAGACGGGTTTCACACCGCACTTGCCCCGCCAAATGGAGACAGCGGATGGAACCACTACTACGTGACCGCTTCCCTGCCGATCACCCTGAATTGCCGTACTACCCTGACGCCCTACATCGGTTACCTCGGTGCCACTTCCGGCATGATCGCCGACGGGATCGATGCAGGTCTCGATCCGCAATCGGATATCCTACACGGAGGAGTTTCTCTCACCGTCTCGTTTTGATGGGGCTCTCCGAGTCTGCCCCCAACAATTCCCATCCAAAACCCGTGCTCCTTCGCGCGGCGAGGTTCTGAGTCGGCGTGCCCTGCCTCTTCGCTTGGTTCGTTGACGCCTCCAGTCTCTGCATTACAATCAGCCCGTCATGATTGATATACGCCAACTCCGCGAAGACCCCGAAGGGATCCGAAACTCTCTCAAAACCCGTGGTGGAGATGCTTGGACTCTCATTGACGAGATCCTCTCCTGGGATGAAAAACGTCGGACTGGCGAGACCGAGAAACAGGCTCTGCAAAGCGAACGAAATCGATTCTCGAAAGAGATCGGAGCGCTACGAAAAGCGGGAACCGATTCCTCGGCTTTGGAAGCAGAAGTCCGCACGACCAGCGACCGAATCAAAGAAATTGGCGAAGACGCTGACACAGCGGAAGCGCGGCAGACCGAATTGCTCCTCCAATTGCCAAATCTCCCTCACACTGCATGTCCAGTCGGGAGCGATGAATCGGCAAACCCCGTCATCCGCGAATGGGGAGCAAAACCGACTTTCCCGTTTGAGCCAAAAGATCATGTCGAAATCGGCGGTCGTCTCGGACTGTTTGACTTTGAACTCGCGTCCAAAATTAGCAGTGGCGGTTTCGTCACTTTTACCGGAGCTGGTGCCAGACTCGAACGTGCGCTCATTCAGTTCCTTCTCGATCTCCACACCGAGACACATGGCTACGCGGAAGTCTCGCCGCCCTACATCATCAACCGGGAAAGCATGTTTGGAACCGGTCAGCTCCCCAAGTTTGAGGACGACAT
>JAGPCC010000127.1 GCA_018058245.1 Verrucomicrobiales bacterium | reverse complement strand
CTGCACCCCGATGCTGAGACTTTGCGACTCGTCGCGACCTGTTTTGAACGGATGGGGAATCTCTATGGACCTCGCGTGATCTATTGGAATCTTTCCGAACAATATCCGGAGGCGCCGGAAGCCCTGCGTGGGGAGTTTCTCCATGAGGCGGCCCGTCTTTCTTCTATGTTGGGAGACTTCCAGGCAGCGCAATACTTCGGAGAAAAGTTCACCTCCTCGATGCCTGAGGATAGCCCGCTTCGGAACAACATCTCGACTTTCATGTTGCAGTCCTTGTTCACTTCGCGTGCCTTTGACGAAGTCATCCGGGTGTCCGAGCGAGTGCGCGAGCGGTTTCCCCTCGGTGATCCGCAGCGTGAATTGGCCGATGCGCTTTATTCGCTGGCGCTCTACTCGACCCAGAAACATAAGGAGGCGGAGCCCGTTTTTGCGGAATACGTGAAATCCTATCCGGACGGAGGGAATCGGGAAATCGTCCTGTTTCATCGGGCGAGTAACTCTCTCATTTTGCGAAAAATGCGTGAAGCTGCGGAGCAATACGAAGATTTCCTCAAAGAATTCCCCGATTCCGAGCGCTTCCTTGCGAACGTGCTCGCAGATCTCTCGATTGCCCGCTTTAATCTGGAAGATTATCCTGCCGCGATTTTGAACGTGGATCGCCTCGCAAAAGAGCGGCCCGACTCGATTCAGGTCGGAAGGACTCAGAATGTGAAAGGAGATGCTCTCCTGATTCAGTCCGGGCAGTTGGGCAAAGATCAAAAGGACGAAGCGGCGGCACTACGAGCCGAGGGTTTGAAAGCGTATCTGGCGGCGATCGAAGGTGGTAAGGCTGCGCAGGCGAGTGATCCCGGTAGAAACGATTTCCACAAAGAAACGGTCGCCGAGGGCATTTGGAAGGCCGCCGATATTTACTACACCGATGGAGAGATCGAAAAGGGACTCGCGCTCTACGATTCGTTTTTCCCGGATTATGTCGGCACCGCGATGGAGCCACAAATCTCGATCTTTTCTCTGGAGCACCTAGAGGCGGCGAACCGTGGCGAAGAGGGTCTCGTTCAAGTGGAAAAGATGATCCTTCTGCTAGGGAATAAACCGCCCGCAGAGCAACAGATCACGTTATTGCGACAGGCGATCGGTTCTTATTCGGAAGCATCTGTTCGGATTCGTGGACTGGAGAAAACGCTAGCGACTCTCGACAAATTCCCCGGCATGGATCCGGCGAATCAAGCCTTGCTCACCTGGCTGAAGATTCAGAAAGTGATCGTGCTTCAGGAGTCGCGCAAAAAGATGGAGAAGGATTCTCCGGAATACGCCGCTGTGGAGGCACAAATCGCGGCGGTTTTCGAAGATCTCCGTTTGTTTGAGAAGCGGAATCTCTCCGAGTTCGCCCTCCAGCAGATCGGTATCTATTTCTCTGGAACGGACAACCCCTTCCTCGCCGTCCCCTACTTTGAAGAACTGCTCGCACGGACGAATCCGGAGGCGGATCCCTTCAAAGGACCGGCTGAGATGGAACTCGGGAAGATCGAGATGCGTTCTCCCGAAGCAGCCAAGGTCCAGTCCGCGCGGGAGCGTTTTCGACGCATCATCGACAAATACAAGGACAAAGACCTCATCCCGGATGCCTACCTGAACCTTGCGGATCTCCACATCAAGGCGAAAGAATGGAAGGATGCTCTGACCGCTCTGGATGTGATCAACAAACAGAAGGACTTTTTCGGCAAACAGCGTGAGAAGCGGGCCGAAGCGGGCTTCAAGATGGGGCTCGTGCTCGATGAACTCGGTGAGCCAGCGTCGGCGAACCAAGCCTATCTCTCAGTTGTTTCGACCTACGCCGCCTTTTACGACTGGGTGACACAGGCATGGGAGCGATACATCCCGAATAGTCTCGCGGATATGGAGAAGATGGAGGCAAACGATCCACTCAGTATTGCTCTCAAGCGGGAGCGTCAACTCACCCTCTACAAACTTTGCCAGAAGTACATCTACCAATGGCAGAAACTCGATGAGGCGCGGGATGCTCCCTCCGGCGCCTTGGCTCGGCTCCGCCGGGGTTTGGTCGACTTGAAGGCACAGTTGAAAATTTCTCCCGAGGAGGAGCAACGAGTCCTTAACGAGTTGGGCATCGCACCGAAGAAGTAATTGGCGGGACTCACCCTATTTTCATGATGAATAAATTTCTCTTTTCTCTGTTTTCCGGGTTCACTCTTGTCGCCTCGATTTCGCAGGCCCAGGTGAAGGAAACTCCCGCCACCCTCGGTCTCATCGAAGGGGGGAATCCCCAGGGGTACGTGCAAAACTCGAACAACGAGGGTGTTCTCTTCTCTACCTCTTCTGGGGGAGCGGGGAAGCTCGTGCCCTACAGCAAAATCCGGGGCGAGGGTCTCGACAAATTGGTGCGATTCGAAGAGAGAACCGAAGTTCTTGGAACCCCGCGAGCGCTCTTTGCAGCGGGGAGTTATGATGAAGCGGCGGCAGCGTTTGGGAAAGTAGCGAAGGATTATGCGATCATCCTTGCGGTGCCGCAGAATTTTGCTTCCGAGGCCCTTTTTTATCAGATCGAGAGCATCAAGCGATCAGGGAAATACGCGCTCCTGGCGGATCTCGTGAATTCCCCGGCGGCAGCAACGATCGTCCCCAAATTAGGCGAAAATTACAAGCGTGCGGTGGAGTTCCAAAAGCTCTGGGCCCTGCTCGGGAAGAATGATATGGCCGGATTAAAGACGGCTATCGAAGCCTACCAGGAACCAGTTGTGGGGGATGCCAAGCTACTCAAGACGCCGGGATTTAAGAAAATCGCATCGAGTGAGATCATCCAGTTGACCTTCATGCGGGCGAAAATTTACGATTCCGAAGGAAAACGTGATCTCGCGTTGGAGGACTACTACCGGACTTTCACTCTGACTTGCGGAAATGACGCACTGCTCTCGAAGCTCGCGATGGGAGCCGCGATGCAGATCCAGAAGGACGATCCCCTGCTCGCCAAAGAAAGCAAATTGGCCCTTACTCAGATGCAGAGTATCGCCTACCTCTACAGCAAGCGTTTTGGGAAAGATACGATGCCGGCGGAGTATCAGGCGTTCGCAGTGAGACCAGAGATGCCCAAGCGCCCTGCTCCAACCCCGGAAGACGCCGCAAAACCAGCCGAGGCAACTCCCGAAGCGGGAGCAAAACCAGCCGCAGGGGATGCGAAACCAGCTGCGGCGGATGCAAAACCTGCCGCAGGGGATGCGAAACCAGCTGCAGGGGATGCGAAACCGGCAGAGGCTGCGAAACCGGCAGCAGCCGAAAAACCTGCTGAGAAATAGGCATTCGGAGGGATCCGACAAGAGAAATCCCCGCCAAGTCGAGGAACGAGACCGGGGACTTCCGAATAGTCGTCCCCGACCGGTAGTGGAACACCCGAAGGGAGCGGCGTAAAAATCCTTCGGATTCCCCTAAGAATCGAAGGGATATTCCCCAAAACCAAAACGCTGCCCAATGCCGCCCCCCCCCGCCGAATCGTGGAATGCCAAGCGCCCTCGTTCTGAAGAATTGCAAAACGTCCTCGAAACTTGCATGGTGAATGTCAGAAAACCAACCAAAGGTCGGTTTCGCGATGTGTGCGCGGGCCTCTAAAGAGCCCGGTGCGGTAGTTCCGCACGCCGGGATCTGTAGGGGGCCCCGGACAACCGCTGTCCCTACCTTGATCGTTAAAAGAAATTCATGTCCACCGCATTATTCATCAACGGCATTTACGAAGCGGTCTTGAACGAGGTAGTCGAAGCGCAAGATGCCCGAGGCGGTGGCGATTCGTATCTGCAACCATACAAGGGGCAAGTCATCAGCATGCTGAGGAAGTTGCGGCCAAGTCCAAGTGATCCGATTCGGCTATATCTTTCGACAACCGATAATCTATCTCAGATTTGCTACACTGGATTGATCGTCGGGTGGGAGGACAAGAGGGAGTTGTCCCCGCCAAGGCGTGATGTCGTCCGCGAACAGCTTGAAGAGTTTCAGCCCGGCGAAGTGAATCTATTTACCGCTGTCGAAGAGGTCGGAGAGAAGGCCGTGAATCTTGTCACCATCCGTAATTTACAGCGACTGGATACCTTTCACACGACCGCATTGTTGAGGAAGGTCAGCGACGATTTACCACTCAAGAAGAGGACTCGATCAGGAGGATGGAGTGAGGTTTGTGATCTTGGCGATTTGCTCGACCTGCCGTCTGATACCCAAGAGCAATACGACGAGGAACTTTCAGAGGCGATTCAGCGATCTTATTCACTTTCTGAATCTGGCCTTCGCGACCGGCTGGCTTCCGCACCCAAGCTTCCAGAGAAGATTCAGATCATTTCGATGGGCTATCGGCGCAATGCAGATGTGATCGTAGCAATCCTTCGGCGGGAAGAGGGAGTTTGTGAGCAGTGCGGCGCCCAAGCTCCATTTATGAGACGGAGAGACGATTCTCCCTACTTGGAAGTTCATCACTGGACGCCATTCAGTCAAGGAGGCGAGGATACCATCAACAATGCTGCGGCTCTGTGCCCGAATTGTCACCGCGAAGTCCACCACGGAAAAACCAACGAAGGACAATAAAGGAGGGAGCTCAGTCGAGGAACGAGACCTTGGACTGCCGAAACGTCGGCCCCAACCCGCAGTCGAAGCAGCGCCCCGGTGTATGAGGACTTCGACGTTAGCCAAATAAACTGGTTGACGTATATCCGATGTATATCCATTGTTTTGCATGGATGTTAAATTGAGCCGGTGGGGAAACAGCCTTGCCATCAGAATACCGGCACAGATTGCGAACGAAGCATTTCTTAGGGAGGGTGCGCCTCTGCGTATCGAATATTCAGATGGAGCGTTGCACCTCAGTCCTGTGAAGAGACAACCCACTCTCGATGAACTTTTGGAAGGGATCACGAGCGAGAATTGTCATACTGAGATCGACTTTGGGAATCCTGTTGGAGAGGAGTCATGGGAGTGACGAAGAGGCAGTGTCCCGAGAGGGGAGAAATAGGATGGTTGACGATGAACCCGCAGGCAGGTCGCGAGCAAGCTGGAAGGCGTCCTGTGGTATGCTTGTCACCGAAGCGATACAATCGGAAATCGGGGTTGGCGATCTTTTGTCCGATCACATCGAAGAAAAAGGGGTATCCATTTGAGGTTGAGATTGATAGTTCAAGTGGAATTGACGGCGTCGTTTTAGCGGATCAGCTCAAATCACTTGATTGGAAAGTGAGGGAGTTTTCCGCGATCGGTTCATGCACGTCTGACGAATTGAATTCGATAATTGCAAGGTCGGTATTACTAATTCAAGAAGACTAAGACCCCTGTACCCTAATGAAAACCGAATCACCTCGCAGCAAAGCGGCTTCGTTCGACAATAAAGAGAGTCGCCAAGTCGAAGAACGAGACCGTGGACTGCCGAAAGGTCGTCCCCGACCGGTAGTGGAACACCCGAAGGGATCGTGTTTGGCTCGATAACCCCGGACTGCTGAGCAAAAGTGTCCGTCTCCGACTTAGGACCTTCGGCGGGAAGAACACGGAAGGGAAAAAATCGATTTCCTAGAAGTCCCTTCGGGTGGAGACTGCGCGTGTGGAAGCTCTCAAAACGGTTGCGATGGAGAGGCATTGGTCCGGCATCGCAATCTTGAAAAGATCAGAAGACTCGTTAGACATTAATATATGAAAGCCTTCAATCGGATTCTGGGCGTAGTGGTAATGTTCTCAGTAGTCGTGATATTTGTTGTCGGGGTCCAGCACGGCACGGCAAAGCCGAATATGGAGGAATGCAATCCGCAGGAGATGGGTCGCTTGGAGTCTGCGATGTGGCGAAGCTACTATGACCGACAATGGCCGCAACTGGTCGGCCTGACGTTCGAGGGGGCCTGCGGGCAGTTTGGGTTTTCTTGGTGGGATGCTGCACGATTATCCTTGTATGCGGGGCGGGCAGCAATGTTCTTCCGGGACAAAACCGATGACCCGAGATGCGAACCGGCGTTGGTAAAGTACTTTGCGATTGTCCGGAAATCGACTGATCGGGATTTTGATATTCACAAAGCCAGCGAACTGGAATTGGGCTGGTGGAAGGCTCGCAGGAGGAGTGTCGCACCAAGAGATTACGCAAAGTTGATTGCGCAGCAGGCGTCTCTTATCACCGGTGCGCCGGAGGAGGAGCTTCTGCCTGCCTGCCGGATTCGAACGGAAGCGATGGCCTATCTCGAATCGAGGCCCGGCGGAAAAATGACCGACTCCGACTGGCAGGAAATCTCCCGAAAGCTCAATCTCGCCTATGTGGGCATGAGAGCAGCTGCCGCAGAAGGCCTGTAAGAGGATGAACCGAAAAAGAAGACCAACGTTATGAAATCAAAAAAGACCACAACACCAGCCAAGTCGAATCCGTTGAAGAAAAACATGCTCAGCGGTCTCGGCTTGGTATCCATGACTACCACGAAGATCGATGAAATGGCCAAGAGCCTCGTTAAGGGGCGGGATGATTCGGCCGAAGAAGGAGACAAAGTGGCCAAACAAATTCTCCAGCAGGTGGAGAAGTCGAAGAAGCAACTGGAGAAGCGGGTGAAAGATCTCGTCCAGGAGGCCACCGAAAAGATGAGGGGGCCGTCGATGGCGGATTTTCTCCGACTGGAAGGCAAGGTCGCAAAGCTACAGAAAACGCTTTCCGGGATCGAATCCAAGCTGGGTGTCTCCCCCAAGGTGAAGAAAAGCTAATGGTTTCCGGGATCTGGAAAACCTACCGACACACGAAGCGCTTCAAAGAAATCGCTACGGTGCTGGCCCGGCATGGATTCGGAGATCTCGTGCGGGTTCTGAAAAGCCCGCGCAGCGGGAAACCGGTGCGTATTGACCTTGGCCCGACGAGGATCATGCGTCTGAGGATGATTTTCGAGGAACTTGGCCCTGCGTTTATCAAGCTCGGGCAGATGCTGAGCACTAGGCAGGATCTGGTGCCCGTCGCATTGATCGCCGAGCTCGAAAAACTGCAAAATTCGGCAGCTCCATTTCCGGGAGAGGAAGCGGTCCGGATCATAGAGGAAGAGCTCGGCGGTCCGGTGGGGGAAATATTCCTCTCCTTCGAAATGGAGTCACTGGCCTCGGCTTCCATCGCGCAGGTGCATCGTGCGGTGACGCGGGAAGGTGAACCGGTCGCGATCAAGATCCGGCGACCTAATATCGGGAGAATGGTCGAGATAGACGTGGAAATCATGGAGACCGTGGCGGCCCTGCTCGAACAATACGTGGCCGACGTGCGGGTCTTCGATCCGGTCAATACCGTAAAGGAATTTGCGCGTCTGGTGCGCTCGGAACTGGATTTCTCCATGGAAGCCGCCCGGATCGAGCGGACGGCTGGGCTCTCTGCGGACAACCCGAACTTCCGCGTTCCAAAAGTCCACCGGGCCTTGTGCTCAACGCGGGTGTTAACGATGGAATTTATCGATGGTATCAAGGTATCCGATGTCGCGGAAATCCGGCGGCGTGGGCTCGATCCTGAACTCATTGTCCATCATTGCGCCGAGGCCCTCTTTCGACAGATCTTTTTCGACGGATTTTTCCACAGTGATCCGCATCCGGGCAATATATTGGCCTTGGAGGACAATGTGGTGTGTTTCCTCGACTATGGGCAAATGGGGAGCTTGTCAGAGCGTCAACGTGAGGACTTTGGCCACCTGGTCTATGGGCTAATTTCACGGGACGAACACCGGCTCTCCCAAGCCGTGTTCAGGCTCTCCGGTTACGATGCTATCGAGACTTACGCACGGGTGGAGACGGAGATTCGAAAATTCAATGAGGACAGAATGTACGGGCCGCTGAGTGAAATTCGGATCGGTCCGTTGCTGGTGGATTTGTCCCAGATCCTGGTGAGAAACAACATCCACTTGCCAGCGGAGTTCTTTATCGTAGGCAAGAGTCTGACAACCTTTGAAGGGGTAGTGCGAGCGATCGTTCCGGATTTTGATGCGGTGGAGTTTTTCGCACCCATGGCGCGGGAATTGGTGGGGCGGCGAGCAGGCATACGGCAGATTTTCGACGAGTTCAAAAGGAACGCCTCAGAAATCCAGGGAATGATTCGCAAGACACCTCTGGAGATCCGCGAAGCCATCAGCTTGCTCAAGCGTGGAGAGATCGAAATCCGAGTTTCTCAAGTTGGTCTCGTCCGGGCGCAATCTCGTCTCGGGCTCGCAGTGGTCGCAGCATCGCTGATTCTGGCCTCCGCGATCTTGCTGAGTTGGGGGCCGAAATGGGGTGATTATCCTGTCGTCGGAATTGCGGTGGCGGTGCTTGGCGGTATTCTTGGCAGTTTCCTGCTTTTACTCATGTTCTGGGACCGGGATACCTGACCTGAAGAGTCGTCGAAACCGTGATGAGAAATGAACAGGGAGAGATCGTGCTTGAACCAAGTGTTCCGGGCGGTTAGAAGAATCGCCAAAAGGAAGAACATGAAATCACAATTCAGCCTCTATCTCGCCATATCCATAGCCACAGCGGTTGCCCATGCAGAACCGCTTTCCTTGCATCCGGAGAACCCGCACTATTTCTTATTCCGCGGGAAGCCAGTCGTGCTGATAACTTCTGCGGAGCATTACGGCGCTGTGATCAACCTCGACTTCGATTACGTGAAGTATCTCGACGCGCTGGCCACCGATGGGCTGAACCTCACGCGCACGTTCAGCGGCTCGTATGTCGAACCGCAGGGCGCATTCTCAATTGAGCGAAACACGCTCGCGCCCAGCGCGGGACGTTTGATCTGTCCGTGGGCTCGAAGCGGTCGGCAGGGTTATGCCAATGGCGGCGAAAAATTCGACCTCGACAGGTGGGACGACACCTACTTCGCCCGGTTGAAGGATTTCGTCACCGAGGCGGGTAAGCGCGACATCATCGTCGAACTCACCTATTTCTGCCCGATGTATCACGATGAGCAGTGGAAACTCAGTCCGATGAACGCGGCAAACAACGTGAACGGCGTAGGTGAGGTTGGACTAAACGATGTTTACACGCTGGACAAAAGTGGCGGGCTCCTTGCCGTCCAGGAGGCGCTCGTTCGGAAGCTCATTTCCGAGTTGCGTGACGCTGAGAATCTTTGCTACGAGATCTGCAACGAGCCGTACTTCGGCGGCGTGACGATGGCCTGGCAGCACCACATTGCGGACGTCATCACCGATGCCGAAAAGGATTACGCGCACAAACATCTCATTACGCAGAATATCGCCAACGGCTCACAGAAGATCGACAAGCCACACCCGTCCGTTTCTGTCTTCAATTTTCATTACGCGAATCCCCCCGCAGCGGTGGCGCTTAACTACGGGTTGAACAAAGTCATCGGAGACAACGAAACTGGCTTCAAGGGAACGGCGGACGACCATTACCGCATGGAGGCGTGGGAGTTCATCCTGGCTGGGGGTGGACTCTACAACAACCTCGACTACTCCTTCACCGCAGGGCACGAGGACGGCACATTTCAATATCCCGCGACACAACCAGGGGGCGGCAATCCGGCTTTCCGCCGGCAAATGAAGTTCCTGAAGGATTTCATCCACAGTTTTGGTTTCATCAAGATGAGGCCCGCTCGCGACATTGTCCGTGAGGTGCATCCCAAGGACGCTCGCTATCAAATGATTGCAGAACCCGGCCGACAGTACGCTGCCTACTTCAAAGGCGCGGAGACATTCGCCATTGAGCTTCCATCGGGAAATTATCGTGTCCAATGGCTCGATGTGATATCTGGACGCGAAGAGGCATCCTCGGCACTGTTGCACACCGGCGGGACGGCGAGCTTCAGGATTCCCAATGGTCTAAGCGAGTGCGCCCTGAAGGTCTTGCTCGAAACGGAGTGAGTATGGTGAAAGGTAGCGGAAAAGGCGCCAATTTCGACAGGGACCAGTTCCGCAGGTACCGCAGCCAAGTCGGACGCTTATGAATCCCTGCGAAGTCTGACTTGCTCCTCGAGGGGTTGCGGTGAATGGATAACGATGCCGCTCGCCCTTCCTAACCCTACTGGTCCCGTCTTTTGCCTCTCGCCAGAATTGTGGGCGGAAGGGCTTGCAGAGTCACGCCTCAGCCCGCGACGTAGGATGCTTCTGCCGATCCACAGGCAGCAAGAGGATTTGGTCCAGCGCATGATGAATTTCCTGCAGCCGGGAACCTACGTGCGGGGTCATCAGCATCCGCGAGACTGGGCTTCGGAGACGATTTTGGTGCTGTCGGGAGAGCTTGGTTTTGTCGTCTTTGACGAGGAGGGAAATCCATTGGAAGTGCATCGGTTGGGAGTCGGTGGTTTGATCGACATCGAAGCGCGTGTCTGGCACGGAGTTCTCGCTCTCGCGGCGGATACGGTGATTCTAGAAATCAAGCGAGGCCCGTATGATGACCGTGACAAGGTATTTGCGGACTGGGCACCAGAGGAGGATTCCGAAGAAGCCCCAGCGTATCTCAATTGGCTCGTGAATCTGTTTCCGTAGCGGGCGGAAAAGGCGGGGAATGAGGGGGTGTTTCGGTCAGGCCCATTGGCGCAAAGACGTGCTGGGTCCACCAATCGTCGAGTGGCTTTTCCCCTGCGATGACTTCGATGGATACCATTCCGATTGCGAGGAGGCTGAATCCTGCGAGGAGATGAAAATAAAAGAGCAGGTTGCCTTTTCCAAAACCGCAGTTGTAGACGGCAGAAATGAACATCGGGGCAAAGACCGCTGCAAAACCGGCTCCGATTAGGTAGGTCTTGACGCCGCCTCCGAAGCGCACCTGGAGGAATGCGTAGCAGATCGCAAAGATCCCGATCACGGCCCAGGACCCAAAAAAGGCGATCAGGGCGGGGAGAGGATTCCATTTTCCCGCAAAAAGCACCGCAGCAACCCAGAAGCCAAGGAAGAGCGTGACGCCCGGAATGAGAATGGCGTAGAGAATGATGCGGCGCTTATCTGGAGTCCAGGTCACTTCTCCGGTTTCCCCTTTGTGGAAAACAGGGGAAAGAAGGAGAAGTTGGCGACTGCGGAGGGAAAGCCGCTCCACCGGAATGATCGAAACCCGCTCGGTGAGCGGATTCGTCACGGTGATCGTTTTGGCAAGTGGATCGAATTTTGCGGGATCGCCCGGCAATTCTTCGCCGTTGCGATAGGTCCATCCTGAAGCGTGAGCGAATCCACTGCTTGCCAAGAGGAGAAGGCTTGCGATGGCGATAAAAAGGAAAGGGCGCATAGGATGTGTCGTCCTGGATCAGTCGGCTTCGGAGCGCTGATCCCGCACGAGCAGTTCCCGCAAGGCGTCGGCGGGAGGTTTGTTTTCAAAGAGGACGGCGTAGACCTCATCGATGAGCGGGGTGCGGACTCCGAGTTTGCGGGCCAATGCAAAGGCGTTTTTGGCGTTCGGAACCCCTTCGGCTACTTGATTCATTTGCGCGATCGCTTCGTCGAGGGACATTCCCGCTCCGAGCATCCGCCCGACGCGATTGTTGCGACTATGGACACTGTAACAGGTGACGATGAGATCCCCGAGTCCGCTGAGCCCTCGGATGGTTTCCTCTCTCGCGCCGAGAGCGATCCCGAGTCGGGTCATTTCTGCGAGTCCCCGTGTTACCATGGCGGCTTTGGCGTTGTCCCCGAGTCCGAGTCCGTCGATCGCACCAGCAGCGATAGCAAAAACATTCTTCACGACTCCTCCGAGTTCGATCCCGATGACATCGTTGCTGGTGTAAGTGCGAAACCACGGGAGCGCAAAGATCTCCTGAACCCGTGCGGCGACTCCTTCATTGCTGGATCCGATCGTTGCGAGTGTGGCCATCCGTTTGGCGACTTCCTCGGCGTGGCTCGGACCGGAGAGAACGGCGACAGGATTTTCCGGAAAAAATTCCTCGATGAGGTCATGCATCAGTTTGCCGCTTGTAGGGTCGATCCCTTTCGTGCAACTGACGATGATACTGTCGGTCGGAAGGCCCACCGTAGCGAGTTGGGAGAGGACGATGCGGGCGACCTGCGAGGGAACCACAAGCAAGATCACGGGCATCTCACAGAGGTCTGCAATGTCGGTGCTACAGCGGATCGAATCGGGCAGAAGGATGTCCGGGAGATACTTGGAGTTGCGATGGTTTTGATTAATGTCGTCCCGGACGGATTGTTCGTTCCCATACAGGATGACGTGGCGCCCGCTGTCTGAAAGGGCGATGGAGAGACCGGTGCCCCAACTTCCGGCTCCGAGTACGGCGGCTTGTGGTTTCATAAAATGTCAGGGGGTTTGGGTGGAAGTCGATTTTTTGGTGAACCGGTTTTCTTCGCCCCGATACAATCTGCCGATGTTGCTGCGATGCTTCCAGATCGCGAGGAGACAGACAAAAAGCCCGAAACCAAAGACTGCCCAATCCCACTGGTCGAGAAGGAGACTCTCGATCACGATCGTGATGGGGATGGCGACCGCTGCAGCGATGGAGGCGAGCGAGACATACCGGCTTACTTTTAACACAATGATCCAGCTCAGGACGGCCGCGATGAGTGCGTAGGGCATGATGGGCAGGATCGCTCCCGCTGTTGTCGCGATTCCTTTGCCGCCCTTGAATCGCAGCCAGAAGGTGTAGTTGTGTCCGAGGATCGCGGCAATTGCGGTGGCAATGTGGATGGAGGTGGAATCGGTGACCCATTTTGCGAGGAGCACGGGAAGGAGGCCTTTGAGCACATCGAGAATCAATACGCTGATTCCGATTGGTTTCCCGAGGACGCGAAGAACATTCGTCGCGCCGATGTTCCCGCTTCCGTGTTCGCGAATGTCGATTCCACGGGTTTTGCCGACGAGTAATCCGAAGGGAGTCGCTCCGAGAATGTAAGCAAGGAGGACGGGCCAGGCGTCTTGGATGAGGTGGGCAATATCGGGCATCTGGAGCGTTGCAGAGATGGACTAACGGTGGGGGAAGAGAAGGAATCTGTCCAGCGCCGGATTTGTCTACCTTTCTTCGAATTTGGAAAGGATGTAGGCGGCGTTCCGTTGGGCTGCTCCGTCGTGACGAGCCATCGCGGCCGCTCCGCGTCCTGCCATTCCGAGGGCGGCACCGGGATCTCGGAACAATTCTGCAACCGCCGTCCCGAGGGCAGGTTTTTCTCCTACTTGCACGATTCCGGAGACGGCGAGGAGATCTTGCACGACGTCTGCGAAATTCTCCATTCGCGGCCCGACTACGACCGGCTTTCCAGCGAGGATGGGTTCAACGGGATTTTGGCCACCGCCCCCGTAAAAGCTCTTTCCGATTACGACGACTTCGGCGAGATGAAACCAGGATCGGAGCTCGCCAGTTGTATTCGCGATCCAAACTTTCTCGCGAGGCACGGTACCCTCTTGGGTGTCGGACGAAACCCTCTCTGGTCCGGCCCGGAGGATGGGAGCAAACCCGGCCTCTTCCAACTGCGAAGCGATCGTGGCACCGCGCTCGGCGTGCCGGGGCACGAGCACGAGTTTGAGATCGGGGACTTCCGACCGGAGCGACTCCGCGATCTGGGCGATCAGGAGTTCCTCTCCGTCATGGGTGCTCCCGCCGAGGAGGATCCGTCGCCGATCCGGCATACCGGTCTCGGTGAGCCATTGATCCAGCTCTGCACATTGCTGTTCGACCAGTCGGCTGTCTCCGATATGGTCAAATTTCACACTACCGGTTACGACGATGTTTTCCCGCCGGATACCGAGGCGACTCCAGCGGTCCCGGTCGACCTCGAAGGGTACGGTCGCACCATCGAGAAGAGAAAAGATCGGTTCGATGAGAGGCCGGAACTGGAGATATCGTTTCTCCGATCGGGGCGAGAGGCGGGCATTGATGAGCAGGACTGGTGTTCCGCGATTTTT
>JAGPCC010000126.1 GCA_018058245.1 Verrucomicrobiales bacterium | reverse complement strand
AGCGCGTTGACTGTACAAAGTGAAGATGGAACGAGGAATCGCGAGGCAGAAATCCTATTTCCCTGCCTCGTTCGAAAAAGCGTTTGGCCGCGTGTTCTTGTCGTACAGAAGAAACGGTGAGCCTCCGTTGCCTCTACCCGGAAGCTCCGCCGACCTGGAAACGTCAGTTCCCCGTCTTCGGCGCCGTCTCCGGCACCATCGCCTATCTTGCGGCCTACGAGGCAATCAAGTATTTCACCGGGATCGGTTCGCTGCTCACGAATACCCTGCTGCACTGCGATCTGAATTCGATGCAGTTCCGGAGACTGCCGATCCGAAGGGATCCGGGATGTGTGTGTTGTGGTGGGAAGTGAGCGGTGTGGCCGTCCTGAATCGCACGGAGGTAAGAGCTTGGTTCAATGCACGCGCGCGAAACGACGTCTCTTCGACGCGACAGCGCACAAGGAGGCAGGACACTCCTGTCCTGCTATGCGTCCGGCCTTTCATCGATGCAAACGCTCAAAACCGTGCCATTCGGGGGAGTCCTGAAATTACGAGAGTATCGAGGCGAAGGAGGGGATTTTGAAGCGGTTGACTTGAGGCTCAACGAAAAGCTCTTGACCCCGAAAGATCGATTTGCTAGACCTTCCAACACTGGCGCAACCGAATGATCAATCCGCGTATCCTACTGTTAGTTCTTCCTTTGATCATCAACATTTCCCTTGCCGCCGACCCGCCCCAGTTGACCACGGTTCGGGCGAATTATCTAAAACAGATCGAATCCGCCACGGCTCCGATCACCGCGAAATACATCGAGTTTCTCGAGAACCTCAAAAAGGAACTCGGAGCGAAAGGCGAACTCGAAAGCGCACTCGCCGTTCAGAACGAACTGGATGCCATCGCAGGGTCGGCAAAAGTGGCAACCATCTCAGCGGGGAGCGATCGAATTGTCGTTTGGAACCAGAACAACAACGGAAAGGGTGATCGAGGCACCGAAAGAATCAACGTGAGCCTTCTTTTAGACGGCCGGGAGGTCTGGTCTAAGAAGTCGATAAAGGTCGAGTGGGATCAGGTTAACCAGGGAAAGGTTGAGATCCCCACCCCTTCGGCGGTCGCGGACACACTGCGGGTCGAGATTACCAGGTCGGTCAACGACAAGGGCGGCCTCGCCGAAGTCGAGTTCTTTCAGGGTGGCCGCAATGTAGCGCTCGGTGGTGACGTGAGGGTGAGCGCAGTCTGGGAAAACAATCCCAAGCATGTGGGAACAATGCTCGCCGATGGCGTTCTGTCCACGTACTGGCTGATTCCGAACAATCAGGAAGGCTGGGCTGAGATCGTCCTGAAGCCGTAGGGTAAGAGAATTGCGAAGCGGTTCCGATCGGCGAGCTGCGGCTTAAAACCGCACTATTCGAGACTGCTCTCTGCGCTTCGACTTCTCGGGTACCGCGAGAAGCGAGGACCGGAGTAGTTCAGGCGTTTGTTCCAGCATGCACGGCTCTTCTCACGTTGATGCAATCAAGTTTCGTATCGGCGTAGTAAGATTCGGATTTGATGACGAATTGACAGCTTTGCTGCGTACACAAAAAACACCGACGAGTGTCGGTGTTTTTTGTAATGCGTTAGGATGTTAGGCTCTCTAACCGAGTGGCGGAATTGAATCAGTGACCATGACCACCACCATGTGAGGAACCATGTCCGCCTCCATGTGAGGAACCATGTCCGCCGCCATGTGAGGAACCATGTCCGCCGCCGTGTGAGGAACCATGACCGCCACCATGTGAAGAACCGTGACCTCCACCGTGTGAAGAACCGTGACCCCCACCGTGAGAGGAACCATGACCGCCACCATGTGAAGATCCGTTATTTCCGCAACGACCTCCTGCGAATGATGAAAGGGTGCTCATGCTCAAGGCTACTGCTCCGACAACTGCTACTTTAATTAGTGATTTCATTTTTTTAATTTGTTAAGTCTTTTAGGAGCATCAGCTGCTGTAGCGATAACATCCAAAAGCGAGACGGGCGGCCTGACTTGGTTATGCGTTTTTTGAAAACAAATGATGAGAGATGGCATTCTTTACGTGAGAAATTCGACGAGTAGCAGGATTCTTGGCGTTCCAGTCCTGTGAATTGCGTTCTGAAGCGAATCGCAGTACGCCTACGCAACTGTCTGTCTTACTGATAGGAATTTCCTTTTTCATCCCCTCCGGCTCCATCCCCACCAAATGCACGGGTTCGGTGGGATTTCGATCTTTTCATCGTCACCCTTGATGCGTCGATCCTCGCCTCCCTCCTTTTGGCGGCTTCCGCTCTCTCGGACGTGGCCAAACGCGACTGGGGATCGTTGATTCGCCTCACAGCGAACGTCGGTTCCACCTATTTGTTCGTGCGTTATCAGAAAGGCGAAATCCAGTTGCCCGCCCTTCGTATCGAGTCCAGTCGGAAAAAGAAGCCGGATCGCAACGCCGCCCTTGTTGATGAGATCCTCAAGAAGGTCCACCGCGAGGGAATGCAAAGTCTTTCTTCGAAAGAGGGGAAGCATTAGAGAGGGCTAGCCCGAAGTAGGGGTGGAGCGAAATTCTAGATTCTAGGACTGACACGATGGCGATGGCTAGGACTGACCCGAATGGCTGACTCTTCCCTGTGAGATCCTCAGCGATTCCAAAATGGATCCCCACCAGTCCCTCTTCGAATAATTCCAATGCGGAACCTCCATCCGACCTAACCATCCACGCGTGCTTCCTATGATCTAAGTTCATTTCCCCTGATACTTCTTAAAGTTCTCCGCCTGCTCGAAGATCTCCTTATACACCTCATCCCGGTCCACCGGCGGATAGCCATTCTCGGCTAGCAGGATGATCAGATCCACTTTTAGCTCAGCCTTGATGTCGGCGCGTTGGCTCCAATCGGTGTATTTGGCTTTGTCATCGACCACGGTCTTCACCTCTTTGGCGAGCTTGATCAACTTATCCTCCGGGTAGTAGAAGTCATACTTGTGCGCCAGCGTTTTAAGGATGTCGTAAAAGGACTTCTCTTCCAGATCGATGCCCATCTCGCCGAAGGATTCTTTCTCTTTCTGCAGAGCGTGGATCAGCTTGATCATCTCATCGGAGAATCCCTCCAGCACCTCACTGCGCAGGATGTCCTTCTCATCCCGCTCATTGTATTTGTTCACCAGCGCCTGGAATTGCCTGGTGAAATCCACTCCCTTCACCTTGTTGATCTTCTTAAAATCATCTATCGCCTTCTTCAGCAATTGCTGGAGCAGCTTGATCTTGGTGTTCGGCAGTTTGATCTTTTCGATCTTCGCCAGGTAGTCGTCGCCGAAGATATCGATCTCGGTCGCACCGTCCTCACCCAGCTTGAAGATCTCCTCGATTCCGTCGCTCTGCAGAGCTTCTGAAATCATCTTCCGCACCTTCGCGTTCATCTGCGCGCTGTCCGGAGCTTCCCCCTTGGTCAGCTTCGCAACAATCGCCCGCACCGCCAGATAGAAGTGGATTTGATCCCGCTCCACCTGCATAAACGCATCGCTCCCGCTACAGATATCATAAGCAGCCTTCAGCCGCTTCACCAGGAACATCACCCGCTTCTCGATCTTGTCCGTCAGTTGCATGAACTCCGCCGCCAGATTCAGGCAGTGCAGTTGCTCCACCGGCGTCCCGCTGAAATACGGCTTCGTATCGAAGTGATGGAAAACCCTCCCCAGCAGATCCAGATGATCCTTCACCACGATGATCGACGCCTCCACCTCTTCGATGTTGCCGCTGTCCGCCTTCGAGTAATGCGCCAGCGCCATGTTCATCTGCTTCTTGATGCCGATGTAGTCCACCACCAGCCCCTTCTTCTTATTGGCAAACTTCCGGTTCACCCGCGAGATCGTCTGGATCAGGTTGTGGCGCTGGATGGGCTTGTCGATGTAGATGGTATCGAGGAAAGGCACGTCGAATCCCGTCAGCCACATGTCCACCACGATGGCGATCTTGAAATTGGATTCCGCCTTCTTGAACTGGGTATCGAGCTTCTTGCGCTCCTCCTTGTTGCCCAGCAAATGGTAGAGCGCCTTCTCATCGTCCTTGCCGCGGGTCATCACCATCTTGATCTGGGAGGGATGAAGCTCCAGCTTCGTCCTACCGCTAGCCGTATGTCCCGTGTAAAGATGTGCCATCGCATACTTATCCAGTCCTGCTTTCACCGGATTGCCCAAAATGTAATCAAGAGCACTGTCGAAATGCTTCTCATCCCTGATAAATCGATCCCAATACTCCGACTGCCAAAAACCCTTCTGATCCAAGGAAATCCCCAATTCGAGTCTTCGATTCCGCTTCAGCGCCCACTTTCCGGTATAGGACTTCCACGACTGCACGATCTTCGCGAGATCTTCATAAGCCTGTATGAGGACATGGACGTGGTTGGGCATGATACTCCATGCCAGGAGCCGGTATCTGTCGCCGTCGTGATGCCGGAGAGCTGTCATCATGCATTCCGCCATCTCTGGATTATTGAGTGCACAGCTACCCGCTCCTTGATCCAGGTGGAATTGCATCTTCTTTCGCCGTTCAAGCCCTCTTTGATCCTCCGGAAAATCGGCCAACTCCGCTTCCATTTTTTCAAGCACCTCCTTCGGCATACTATCTGCCAACCGGAAGGTGATGGATTGAATCAAACCCTCTTTAGCCCTGTGGGGTAGGTTTCGCCTGTGCCATTCCTCCGCCTCACCAAAGGAGCGGGTCAAAGAATCCGGGAGTGACCCTGGGAGAAACGTAGCTCCTGCTGCGTTTTCTTGAACGATCGACGGAGCTGGAGCTCCATCACTCCCAGAACGATCACTCCCACTCTCTTCAAAATCACGCAGAGTAACGCAGCTGGAGCTACGTTCTCCCAGCAAAGCGATCACCGCCTTATAGAAGTCATAGGCGATTTGCCGGCTGCTGCTTACGAACATCGCCTTGCCCGCCACCGTCGAGCCCTCACTCACCCGCTTCCCGTAGTGCTCCACGAAATCCGCCGCCAGCGCCTCGATCCGTTTCGGATCGCCAAGGATCGCGCCCATGTTCGCCATCGTCTTCTTGCTGTCCTCAATGGCGTAGTCGCTCGCCCCCGCCTCCGCGCATTCGTCGTAGTATTTCTCGATCTCCTCCAGCTTCCCATTGTCCAGGATCACTTTCGCCGCCCGTCCTTCGTAAACGATGGGCACCGTGATCTCATCCGCCACCGATTCGCTCATCGTGTAGCTGTCCACCACCTCACCGAAGACATCCAGCGTCGCATCGATGGGCGTGCCGGTGAAGCCCACGTAGGTCGCGTTCGGCAGCGAATCGTGCAAATACTTTGCGAAGCCATACGACCGCTTCACCCCGTCTTCCGTGATCTTGAGCTTCTGATCCAGATTCACCTGGTGCGGTGCGCCTCATCGGAAATGCAGATCACATTCGCCCGCTCCGTCAGCAGCTCCGTGTCTTCGGTGAACTTGTGGATCGTCGTCAGGAAAACCCCGCCGCTCGTCCGCCCTTTGAGCAGCTTTCGCAGGTGATCACGGCTCTCCACGCTGATCACCGACTCATCGCCGATGAAGCCCTTGGCATTGGTGAAAGTCCCCGATAGCTGGTCATCCAGATCCGTGCGATCCGTGATCAGCACAATCGTCGGGCTCGCCAGATCCACGCTCTTCATCAACAGCCGTGCCAGGAAGAGCATCGTGTAGCTCTTGCCGCAACCCGTCGCGCCGAAGTAGGTGCCGCCCTTGCCATCTGGGAGTGGCGTAGCTCCAGCTGCGCCATTTTCACACAAATAGGAAGGAACACGGGCTCCGTCCCTTCCAAAATCCATTTTACAGTGCAAAAGAATGTTCCGGTAGAGCTTCGTCGCCGCGTAGTATTGTGGATAACGACACAACACCTTTTCATCCCGCCTCGAAACGTCCGGGATGAAAATGAAGTTTCTGGTCACGTCGAGGAGCGTTGTCTCGGCGAACAGGCCTTGGATCATCGAATAGAGGGAGTTGATGCCTTGGGCGTCTTGGTATCCACAACCCTCACCCCCAGCCCCTCTCCCAGAGGTAGAGGGGAGAAGATCCGTGATTTGTTTTAAGGTTACTTCTGGGTCGTCGAGAAATTGCTGATTGTCGAAACGAAGCACTCCAAACCCCAACGAGTCCAGATATGCCTCTCGCTTCTTATCCTTCTTGGCTTGCACCTCCTCAGAATGAACTTCGCCATCGAGTTCCACAACGAGCTTCAAGTCGTTGCAGAAGAAATCCACAATGTAGGGGCCGATCTGATGCTGCCGTCTGAACTTCAGGTTTGCCAGATGTCGGTTTCGCAGCAGCTGCCACATTACTTCCTCTGCGGTCGTCTGATCCTTGCGGAGCTCGCGCGCCCGCTTCGTTAATCCCGCAAAGTCGTAGTTGCCCCGGTAGTTTACACCCTTCTCCCCCTGGGAGAGGGGCTGGGGGTGAGGGTGTTTCATGCTTTCTGCACGCCGCCACGCATACCAAAACTCATACGACGCAAAGAACGATCCACATTTGGAATTAACGCCGTCTGAGATCACGCAGAACGCATTAAACTTAAAAAGCTCGGGGATATCCCGCTCGTAGCGCACCCTCAGTTGCACATAGGCATCGTAAATCGTCGCATCCTCACGGATCGCGCTCTTGAACTCAAACACCACCAGCGGCAACCCGTTGATGTAGAGTATCCCATCCGGGATGCGCTTCTCGTAGCCGATGATCTCCAGTTGGTTGACGATCTTGAAAATGTTGTGACTCACCCGGTAGGGCTTGCCCCCCTCCGCCACAATCACCGGCACCTCCCCCGCCTCCGGCTTGCGGAATTCCACCAGCTCCGAGTAATCGATCAACTGGATGTAGAGATCCTTCTTCGTATGGTCTTCCCGCTTCAGCAGGAATCCATCCGAGACCAGCTTCATGATAGCCTTGTTGCTCTCGTAAAGATCTGCCGCCGGGTAGCCCTCCAGCTTCTTCACCACCGCATTGATCTCCTGCGCCGTGATCCCATCCCCCGCATACCGCTTCGCAAGGAACGCCCGAAGATCCTCCTTGATCAGAACCTCCTGCGGTGTTCGCTCAATCGCTTCCCCCAGCACATGCGGGTAGCCCTCCGCCCCGAGGAGTTCGAGGATCGCGGCTTCGAGTTGGGCTTCGGTGAATTTCATGGGTGATTGATCTCGGATTCCAGAACCGCCAGGGCCGCAATCATCTCGTCGAATGCGGGACAACGCCCGAAAATCATTTCCCGCATGGCAAGATAGTCTTTGCGCATTTCCTCGAGCACATGATCGGGCGGGATGAGCTTCAATGTGCCGGGCTTTGCCGCATCATAGTTCGCCCAGCCGCGAGGGTAGAATTTCTTCTTAAAACGAACGACATCATCAAGCAGCTCCAGCTTTCCCAGTGCCGACGCTTTCAGCGCTTCATCGGTGGCCATCAGACAGAGGTCATAATAGTGCCGCGAATAGCGCTCGGGGATGACTGAATCTTGGGGGCGATGCGCTTCATGATGCAGGATCGTGGCTTTCTCCCAAAAGGTGCGCTCCGCATCAATCGCGCGAACTATGCACTGTGGGGCCTCAAATTGATCGGGGAAAGTCTCCGCTGCGTAGGGAGTGATGGTGTGTTCCGAGTGCGGCAGCCACGAGGCCAAAGGGCCAATCTCTAGTTGGATATAGGGGAGCAGTCCTTCGGTCTTCGTCGTTTTCGGGTATCGGACGCGAACCACATGTCCTTGGTCTTTTTCCTCGGGTTTGACCTCCAGCTCGCAGTGTTCCCCGAGCGCCTCCTCCAGACGTGGCAGCATCGTTTCCGCGATATAGGCGCGGGCCTTTTCATTCAGAGCTTCGTTGACCTGACGCTGCTTCGTCTTGGTGCGTTCACCCATCGGATCCTGAACTTCATCCACCACCCTCCAATCCAACACCAGGTCGACGTCCTCCGAGAAGCGGTCGATTAGCCCGTAGACCTTCGACAGGCTCGTGCCCCCTTTGAAAATGAGCTGCTTGGAGAGTTCCGGGTGCTCAAACAGTTGCTTCAGCGTCCAGCAGACCCAGAAGTCTTTTTCCACCACAGCGATCGAACCCATGCCACGCCGTTCAGCCGTCAGCGAAAAAAGTTCGTTCCGCTCTCGTTCGGATAATGTCGCGACACGATTCATGACGCCTTCTCTTTGGCAATTTTTCGAATCACATCGCAGACCCAGGCCGGAGCCGTCTTGCTATCACGAAGGATTTTCTGCCATAAGTCCGGCGTCCATTTCTCCGAGAGCTTCTGGCAAACACCGGCATCGATTCGTTCCTGCCCCAGCGCCTTCAATGCCTGCACCACGAGTTCACTTTGCCGAAGTTTGAATCCCGATTCCTTGAGCCTCCTTTTTTTGAAGATCAGTTGCCGGTTTCCAAGCTCATAAGTTTTGCTCGGCCCATCCGAGAGATAGACGCTCTGCGCGGGAACCTGGGTCGAAAGCCCCAATTGATTGAGAGCCGTGTTTTCCGAGGGCTGGATGCGCCAACCCGATTTTCGGGCCAAGGCTTGGGCGACTTGATCCAGATCCGGCCCCATTTCTGAATCGAGAAGCTTGCTGATCCGAGGGTAATCGTAGACCCCTCTTAAAACCCGGCGAATGGTCCCTCGAGCGGCCAATCCAGAGAGGGCTTTCCGGATGTCTGCATCATTGCCAAGATCCAGAAAATCCGTCTTGGAAAACGCCCAACCCCTCTGGTTGCCATAAATCCTCGCAGAGGTCTTATTTTCAATGGATTGCATGCCTAAAAAATAATGTGATTTTTCACAAATCAAATGGTATTTTCGTGAAAATATTCGGGTAAACAGGAGCCGCTTGACCGCCGTTGTCCAGTGCCTCACCCTGCTGGCTGCGCCAGCAGGGTGAGGCACTCGGAATCCAAGGGGAATTATTTCCGGGAAACCTGGATTTCGTGGGATTTTCAGGGACGATCGCCTCGCCCAATACGTGGGGGTAGCTGTTCACGCGGTAGCCCACGGCAATGATGGCGTCCAGACTGTAGAACTTCACCTTCTGGGTTTGCGTCTTTCCCGCAATGGCCCCGTGTTGAGTGGTTGTTTCCAAAATGGAAACAACCTGTTCTTCGGCTAATTCTCCTGATTCGAAGATGTTTTTCAGGTGCTTGCTGATCGCCGGGACCTTCACCGAGAATAGCTCCGCCAGCGCACGCTGCGACATCCAGAAGTCCTCGTCCTCATAGACGACTTCAATCCGCTGCTCGCCGTCCGGGGTTTTGTAGAATATGAGTTCGTTGGCCATGGCGTTAAGCTGCTACCCCCAGATTGTAGTGTTTTACCGATCTACGGACTTCCCGGGAGCCTTCATTCCGAGATTCCCCTCTACCCTTGGGAGAGGGGCTAGGGGTGAGGGTGCTTTCTCGCTTCAGATGGTAGCCATCTGAAGCGAGACGCATGTTACTCTCGTAGAGATCGGCGGCCGGATACCCCTCCAGCTTCTTCACCACCGCATCAATCTCCTGCGTCGTGATCCCATCCCCCGCATAACGCTTCGCCAAAAACGCGCGAAGGTCCTCCTTGATCAGCCCTCCTGGGAGGGATGGAGCTCCCGCTCCGTCCTTTGTGGATGAAACGCAGCTGGAGCTACGTTCTCCCAGCGTCTCCCCCAGCACGTGCGGATAGCCCTCGGATCCGAGAAGTTCGATGATGGCGGCTTCGAGTTGGGCTTCGGTGAATTTCATTCGGGCCTGTCTTCCTTGGAAAGTTTTTCGAGCGCCTCGATCGAGTCAGCGGCACCTATTTCTTCCAACTTCTGGCGGCGGCGTTCGGCAAACTGGTCGTATTGGGCTTTGGCGACATCGTTGGCGTCTTTCTTGGTTTTCTTGCCAGCGTTTTTAAGAACCCGGCGATCATTGAATTTGAGGAAATCATCGAGCTTGGTGCGCCAATCCTTGAGGAAGATCTGTTTGCGGCGTTTCGCTTGGTCAAAGGCGAAGTCCAGCCACATGACGACAATGCGGTTCAGTTCGTCGATCTCCTCTTCTTGCAGGTAGTTCTTGGCCACGGTGACATCCGTTTTGCGGACGATTTCACCCTTCCAGACGGTGAGCCCCATGTTCGGTTGGGAGGCATCAGCGCGTTCGACGATCAGTTCTGCTGCGGTATGACCGGTGGCGGCGAAGTGGAGCTTGTTCTGGATGATTTGGAAAAATTCGACCGACTCCTTTTTCGAAGGTTCGTAGTCGGCAGCCAGGCTGAAAATCTCACGCACGCGGAGATACATGCGCCGCTCGCTGGCCCGGATATCCTGGATGCGGGCGAGGATTTCATCGAAGTAATCGGGAACGGCCGAGGCTCCTGAGATGTCAGGGTTTTTGAGGCGCTCATCATCCATCGTGAAGCCCTTCACCAGATATTCCTGCAGACGGGTGTTCGCCCAGCGGCGGAACTGGGTACCTCGTGGCGATTTGACTCGAAAACCAACCGCAAGGATCGCCTCCAAATTGTAGAATTGCACGTCGTAGGACTTTCCGTCAGCAGCAGTTGTCCGGAAATTCCGGACAACTGAATCGGCCGCCAATTCGCCTTCTTCAAAGAGGTTCTTCAGGTGCTCGCTGATCGTCTTCTTCGAGCGATCGTAGAGTTCTCCAATCAAAGCCTGCGAGAGCCAGAGCGTCTCGTTTTCAAAGCGGCACTCGACACGGGATTTCCCGTCCTCCGTGGTGTAGAGGAGGAATTCCCCGCTCGGATTTTGGGGAGCGTCGGAATCTTGGGGCATGTTCGGATCATCGCTCATACCAGCGCTCCCTCGGTGAGTTGTTCGGCGGCGGGGATACGGAGTTCGCCGGAGATGAGTTTCGGGAGGAGTGTATCTCGGAGTTTGGTGAGCGTATTTGTCTGCTCTTGATTCGATAAAATCTTTTGGAAATCAGGAGCGACCTGTTCCTCGAACTGGTCGGT
Organism: Verrucomicrobiales bacterium; assembly: GCA_018058245.1. Taxonomy (GTDB): domain Bacteria; phylum Verrucomicrobiota; class Verrucomicrobiia; order Verrucomicrobiales; family DEV007; genus Arctic95D-9. Next base: position 2,911 of record JAGPCC010000126.1, on the reverse strand, counting down.
TAAATTTTGCGGTACTTGCAATACCTTCGATGATTCAAAAGTTGTTGTTGTAATTGTATCGAATACCGAACCGTGGGCAGCGCCCACCAGATTTGTGATTAAGTTCTTTGAATGGCAGTATCCGTAGAAGTGGTTTCCGGACTTCATCCGCATCCCATAGCACGTTTGATTCATTGCAATGTCTTCGCCGAACATCGTCATTCGACCCGTTGTCGCGCCTCGGGCCACGACAACCGTTGAGAATTTGGGGATGATCTTCGTTGCGCTCTTATTGAGGCCGACGACAGAGATCGTCTTCTCTGTGTCGATTAAGAACGTCTTGCCGCATTGTGATACATCCTTTGCGCTAGCCCACTTTACTCCGCCGTTCCAGTATTCGGGCTCCGAAGTTTTTGGTGTGCCTCCGCTCAGTAGTTTGGCCTCATCGAGGAATGAACCAACTTCCCACCCCTCCGGGATCCAGCCCATGGATTCGGTTTGTTGGAAGGCGGCGGGGAATTCCGGGAGGGATGGAGCTCCTGGTCCGTCCATCTTGCCGCTCGACATAGCAGGAGCTATGTCGCTCCCGGGGGAAGCTCCGGCTCCGTCCTTTGAAGAAGTAACGTAGCTGGAGCTACGTTCTCCCAGGATCTTGCGGCGGACTTCGGCGCGGTCGGCGAGTTCGTCTGGGATGGGATTGCCGGCGGCGAGGGCATTGTCGATCACCGGGTCAAAGTCCACAAACCAGCTTTTGAAGAGCGCCTGCGCCATCCCTTCCAAGGTCGCATTCATCCGCGAGAGCAGTGAGAGTTTGTTCCGAATCGGAAGGTATTGGCTGACAATTTCGTGCTGCTGATCAAGCGGTATGAGGCAAAAAGGTGTAGAGCTTATGATGCCAGTATTCAGATTTGGCATGGTTGCCCCGATAGCGTGCGTTTTCAACCATCTGACACTTTCGGCTGATGACATCACCAAGAAGAAATAGAAAGGGTCGAGAACATCCTTTCTGAGAACTCTTACATAGAGCAATCCTGTGCCAGCAACGGCTCCGTTATGTTCTCGGGTCACGTAGGCAGAGTGCCCACAGGCTTGGGCTCCACGCCGCGCAAATACAAGATCGCCAGGCTCGAGAAAGTAGCGGGTTAGTTCTTCCGCCTTACCTTCGTCAATGTAGTTGAGTTTACTTAAATCAAGATCTCCGTCAGAAATGGCTTCGGCCGGAACAACAGGCCTTCCTGATTCGCGGTAGTCATGTTTGTGTAGTGCACTGCCAAAGGGGCCAGTTGATAGGCTTATGATCCCGCTCGCAGCCAAATCACCCACAGATTTTAACTCACTTCCCATATCCCAAGCCCTCCAAGTTCTTCCGGATCACCTCATCCAGCTTCGCCATCTTCATTAGCATGCGTTCGGTGATCATGATGTTGCCCACTGGGTTTGAATTTGACGAAATGCCACGCTGATGGCAGTTTCCCCTCGTAGACCCCGGAATCCCTTCCTTGGCCGCTTGCGGTTGAGAGGCTCCGGGGTTTCTTTTTGTCTGGAATTACCAGCGATGCCCCATCCTTCCAAGTTGACGCCTGTGGGGAATGTTGAATTCTGAGTGATGATTGCGGAATGGCTCATGTAATTTTATTCAGGGTTTACAGGCCAGCGGTTGTGTAGTTTCTCCAGCCAAGGAATAAGACCTTTTTGGCGCACTTCGGTAAATCGGTCGAGCATACGCGCGAGTTGTTCGAGTTCCGGATTCATCCATCCGATGAGTTGCAGCATTTTATCATGTTGGGTATCGAGGTCATGCCAGTGGAGCACACGCTCATGGTGGAAGACACGGTTGCGTAAGTCGCGGACTTTTTGCCAGCGAACGCTCAATTTCGCAACGTCGCGCTGACTGCGAGGCGCTTGTGTGAAGGCGGTTCGCGCAATGTAGTAAGCGAGGCCGGATGTCATGTGCAGGCGGGTGAAAAAGCCAACCCAGAATCCAAAGGTGAGCTCGGCGACGACACGGTCGGATGAGACGGGTTTGCCAGCGCGGGCAAGGTGGTCTTTTGCATCGCTCACTTGCTTGCTTTGCCAATGTGGCAGTGGGAGGGTGTCATACCAAGTGTCGGAGCCAGTGCGTGCCGTCAGGCTGATGTGCATAGCGTTGCGCAAGGAGATTTCTGCGAACTGCAGAGGTGAATAGAGTGATTCACACAGAGCCATATTCAACAAGTAGCGAGCCAGTGCGATTGCATCGTCCACACCATCTTGGCGGTATGCACCAAGGCGTTCCGGATTTAGATGGGTTTCAACCTGCCTGAAAAATATTGGATCCATGCTTGAATTAACGAGGTCGCTCGTGTTTATTTCTCCACGTAGACCCCGGGCACTTCTTCCTTAGTCCTTCGCGATTAATAGGAGCCGGGGTTTCTTTTTGTCCAAATTTATTGGCCATACCCCAAGCCCTCCAGGTTTTTCCGAATCACCTCATCCAGCTTCGCCGACTCCTCCATCTGAGCGTAGAGCGCCTGGCTCATCTCGGCCATCTTGGTCTCGAAGGGGATGCCGTCGTCTTCAATATCGGCGGCACCGACGTAACGACCTGGGGTGAGCACGTAGTCGTGCTTGCGCATGTCTTCGAGCGTAGCGGATTTACAGTAGCCTGCGATGTCTTCGTAGTCTGGGAGGGATGTAGCTCCTGCTACGTCCTTTTTTGGTGCGCTTGAAGATGACGGAGCTGGAGCTCCATCACTCCCGGAAGCGCTCCCGGAGCGCCATGCGTGATAAGTCCCGGCAATTTTAGCAATGTCTTCGGGCATTATCTCCTTCTGCGTGCGGCTGATCATGGAGCCGATCTTGCGGGCATCGATGAAGAGAGTTTTGCCTCGGCGGTCGGAGAACGTAGCTCCTGCTGCGTTTTTCCCCCCGCTTTTATCTTTCGTCAGGAACC
>JAGPCC010000125.1 GCA_018058245.1 Verrucomicrobiales bacterium | reverse complement strand
TCTGTCCTCATGAATGGACCCGGAAGATTCAGTTCGCCGGAGGGATTGGGGTCTCGCCATTGCAGGGTGCGCAAGAGGAGCATTTCATCACCACCGGAAGTGGTAACCGGGGAGGAACGGAGATCCCACTGGGAATGTCCGAACTCGCGTGTCGCCTGGTTGAGCGTTTGGATGACATTCCCTGCTACCCCGCGACGGGATCCTTCGGTGATCTTCCCCACGTTCGGGATCGCGATGGCCGAGAGGATCCCGATGACCGCGACGGTGATCATCATCTCGGTGAGTGAAAATGCGCTGGTCTTTTTACGGGGGAAAGGGGACATCGTGTGAGGGGAATCAAGTTCTTCCGGTTAATAGGCAATCGTGGCGGCTGCCGCAGTATCGGTGAGAACCGATTTGGTAAGTGAGGTGAGCGAGGGGGGCAAAGTCATCGTGTACCCCCCCGGCACAAAGTCTGTCAACAGGGCTGGGGCAAAGGCAAGGTAGGGTATGAGAAGCGTGAAGCGTTGCTGGTCTGTGAGACTGGTCCAACCTGGCGCGACGGCACTTTTTCCATTGGATTGAATGTAGGAGACGATCGCCATGTTGACGGCTTCTGCTCGGGAGATCGCAAGGTTTCTCTCGGAGTCCTTTTTAATCGCAATAATGTTGGGGATCGCAAGGAATGCGATGATCCCGATGATGCTCACCGCAGCGAGAACTTCAACCATGGAGAAGGCTTTGCGGAGGGGATTCGATTTCGTAGTCATTTCGGAAACGGTGGGTGGCAGGAAATTACTTGAGTTCTACTTTGGGGTAGGAATTGGTGTTCCACGTATCGAGGAAGAGATACTGGCTCGTTTTGGCGAGTGCGGCGCTTTTCACCTCGTTGTTATTGGAGGTGTTGGTGAGGAAATGGGAGACCGTCGTATCATCGAGATAGGTCTGGACCAGCTGGAGGCGGCCTTTGCTGGTTGCGGCCAAATTGTAGAGTGCCTGTGCTTTGGAGAGCCCTTGCGCTTGAGAAACGCTGTTCACCCAGGCGTTCACCGCATTCTGAACGGCAGCCTGTTGTTGGCGGGCTACGACACGGCGGGTATCTTGCGCCGCATTGGAAAAGGCTGAGATGACCAGAGCCGACATGATGCCAATGACTGCGATCACGATCAACATCTCGATCATCGTAAAAGCGCGGCGTGTGTGCGGGTGGGACTTCATTATTCGGGAAAGGTTGATCTTAGGTGCAGAAGGAGGAGTGAAGTGAGGGCGGGAAAGTGAGGAGAGAAAAATGAGAGAGGGAGAATACCGGTGCCCGTGAGACGGACACCGGTTTGAGTTCACCTTCGATGGGGGCAAAATGCTTTAACCCTATCGAAAACCGGGAGGGGATTACTGACCTCCAGTGTAGAGGAGCTGACCAGTAGTGGCGTTCCAGCTGATGTATTTGCCTGCACCGGCGGTGGTGCTAACGGCGTCGGTTACTTTCAGGCCGGGAACACCGAAGTAAGCGCCAGTGAATGGGCTCGAAGCGAAGGCCGCGCCGGAGAGAGTCGCTCCGTTACAAACCGCAGTGATGATCGCAACTTGGTTGGCTAGCGTTGCACCCGTTCCGCCGGTCTTCGAGAAGTCGTATCCGGCAGCTTGAGCTGACGCGAAAACGGATGAGATGTTCTGCGCGTTCCGACGATAGGTAGCATCTTTCGCTGCGTCGTTGATACGACCGATGTTCGGTACGGCGATGGCTGCGATGATCCCGATCACGGCGATCACGATGAGCATTTCAACAAGGCTGAAGCCAGCTTTGGTGGATTTTACGAGGTTCAGTTTCATATTTTAGGATGGGTTGTTGTTGTTGTTTTTGTTTGTTTGTAGAAGCTCTTGCGGTGAAGGGTTCTAAAAGAAGTATAATCAATAAAAACCATAATTACAAGTAAATTTATAATAACTGTTACTGTTTTTGCTGGTTGATTTACAAAATTTCTCGAAAGTCGACTATTTTTTCTTCAGGAGAGCGTCGCCGAGAGAGAACACGGGCGCATAGATCGCGTAGACGAGGAAGCCAACGAGGGAGCCAAGAAGCACGATTGTGACCGGTTCGATCAGCTTGTCGATTTGGTTCGCTGCGGTGTCGAGTTCATCTTCGTAATCCTCCGCGATCTCGTTGAGCAACTCAGTTCCACTTCCGGTTTCTGCGGCCGTTTCCATGAGGCCACAGATCATTCGACCATCGTTGCCGAGCCAATGTGATTCGATCAGGAATGCATCTGGAAGGGTGAGTCCGGCTAGGATGTGGTTCTTGACCCGCTCAAAAAACGTTTTGTAGTGATGGTGCCAAGAGGTCTGACCGGTGATATCGAGTGCGGTGGTGAGCCGCACGTTCGCTTCGATGAGGAGAGCGAGGGTACGGAATCCAACGGCGGAGGCGGATTTGCGGACGAGTCCCGAGATTCCAGGCATTTTCAGGAAAAAAGTCTGAACGGAAGGAATTCTGGAGATTCTCCCCCAGTTTTTGAAAAACGCTACTATGCCTAAAATGGGAAATGCTACGATCCATGGCTGCTTCAAGAGAATATTGGAGAACGCCATCATGCCTCGCGTGGCAAGAGGCAGTTCGGTATTTAGTGATGCGTAGAGGCTCGACATCGCGGGTACGAGGGTGAAGCTCATGACGATGACGACAACGAGGCCGAGACAGGTAACCACGGCGGGATAAATCATCCCTGACTTCAGTTTGTTGATAATACGCGAAGTCTTTTTCTGACTGTTCCCAAGACGACGAAAGATTTCCGGGAGTCTGCCCGATTCTTCCCCGGCACGGATCAAGGCAATGATGTCAGGCGTGAAAACATCCCCCTTCTTTTGCATTGCATCGCTGATCTTCTCGCCCTGGGTCAGATCGTGAGAGACGTCGGCGATGATCCCGCGAAAGCGGGGTGTTCTCACCCGGTTTGCCTGGAGGTGGAAGCTCTTAATGATCGGAATGTTCCGATCAAAGCATTTGGCAAGACCGTTGAAGAGAGCAACACGATCATCGAGACTGTTCTTCTTTCCCGTCAGTCTTTGGATTGTTTCATCAATCCCTTTCACGTCGGAGATTTCGGCGGTCTCTACCGCTGTTTTCCCGGAACCGACGAGAGCCTTTTCGTCGGTTCCCGTATCAACCAGAGTGACGGACTTCCGTCCGGTATGAATATTGGTGAGTGAGACTTTTTTGAGCATGATGAATGAAATGGGCTGTGGTTGCAGTGGGCGATTTTGCGAATTTTACGGATTTGCGAAGATGTAGTCAGCCCTCGCCATGCGATCGGTGAGAAAGTCGTCGGCACGGATGACTTCCACGCTTTCCGTTCGTCTTGCCAGCTTTTCGCCACCCGTCCAGCGGATTTGGGCGGCTGGATTGGAGACCGTGGCGGTATTGGCCTGATAGACCATCGTCAGGGTGAGGGAATTGATTTTCCCCACATCCGTGACCACGAGATCGCGTCCGGACGAGGTGAGTGATTCGATGATGGGTTCTACAGTGAGCAACCCTGCAATGTCTCCTGGTTCGATCCCGATTTGATACAAGCGAGCCGCATTGTCGAGGTAGTTGGCTGCCAAGATGGAACGTTCGTTCATTTCCTCCTGTGTCACCATGGACAGCGAGAGGGAGGCAGCGGCAGAGATGCCGACTAAGAGCACGCTGCTGGCTACGAGAGCTTCGATAAGGGTGAAGGCCTTTTTCAGGGAAGACCAAGTCGTGGAATATTTCATAGGATGATTCAGTTGCGGAAAGCTTCGACCCATGCATTTCGGCTCACGAGATCTCCGTAGTCATCCGGGGCTATCTCACGTTCGAGGATGAGTTCTCCGCCGCTGATCTTGATGGGGCTATCCAGGCGGATCCCGCCTACAATGCGGGCAGCGCTCACGGCGGAGACGTCGAAGTCGGCCATGGTGTTCTGGAGATCCATGACCAGGTGCCAGTCAGGGAACGGGATCGAACCCGCTACCTCTACTGCTGTGGGGCTGTTGGCGCTTCCGAAGTCAGCGGGTTCTGTGGCGATGGAGAGAGCGATCTTTCTCTTGTTCTGATTGATCAGATGGAGGCTCACATTCGGCAAGGACGATGAATTCGGGTTTGACACTGCAATCGCTCTGGCCGGTTCGCTGGCAAGAGCATTTGCCGCCGCTGAAGTACCCGGTCCGTTCAGAACCAGAGAACGGGCGTTCGTAATGATCACATTTTGCATAGCGGCGACATCGAGTTTTACCGTGACATTCCCGGTTCCATCGGAAACCACCCAGACACCTGACGAGGCATAGAGGAGATCCTTTTCCAGAGGGGAAGGAGAATTTACCGTCGCGTCGGCAAGCCGTGAGAGGACATCATTCGGCAATGGTGCATTTGCATTCAGGACTTTGAACAGGTCGGTTGCAGGAAATGCATTTGGCGAATTCAAGGCGTGAATCATCACGTCCGAGCTGAGGGGGGATGCCGCAATCAGAGCATTACCGAGCGTGGTAGACGGCGGGGGACTTGCCTCAGAACTCGTAATCTGTGTCTTCAGGACGCTGTCATTGGCCCCCGGCAAGACCGTGTCTACACTCGATCCATGGGAGAAAGAAACTAATCCATCCACTTCCTTGTAGTTGCCTGTCGCACGAATGCGATCGAATTGATTGTTTGCCGTGTTGGCGGAGCTTTTGACAATATCCAGTTCACCGAGATAGGCGGGATCTGATCCGAAAGACGTTTCAACTACGCCCGTCGTCTGTACCGGGATGGGATAGTTCAGAGGTAAGACTGCATTGTCTGCAACATCGCTAAAAGTGGTCGGCATGACGATGTCATTCGGGAGGAGGAATTCGTCGGCGCGAATGCCACCTTGAAAATCTTTGTATCCGGCATCCCAGAAGAAAGCACGTCCCTTGACTTTCAAGCTGCCACTGACGATGGGGATGCCGTGCGCGGGCACGGTGGGAGGGTGGAACGACAATAGGTCGCCGCCTAAGACCGGGTTCTGGCTGCGCATCTGAAAGGTCCACCTTTGCGGATCGGTAGCGTTTCCCAACTCCACCACCGTGTCGGTACTGTGGGTATGGATTGGCATCACTCCGCTATTTGCTGTCCTCGTGATGGTATTTTCCGCGAGCGGTGCCATTGCGTAGGTGCTGAATTTTGCCCTTCCGAGGGAGTAAGGAAGCGTGTAGGTTTTCTCCGCAGCAAGACCGCTCGTGACGTGAAGATGGTTTTTATAAATGGCGTGATAGGCGAGGGCTTTGCTGTTGCTCTCGAAGGCCCGACGTTGAATCGCCGTAAAATTGGCCTCGGCGATCCCTCCGCGAGCCTGAATGAGAGAAACCCAAGCCGTCACGCCGATCGTGCCCAGCGCGGCCATCACCATGCAGATCACGAGGATGCTTCCGCGTTGGAAGTTTGGGTTCCGATGTCGGTTATGAGGAGGTAGTTTCATTCGAGAGGAGACGATTCGTTAGAAGGAAGGGAAGAGGGGGAGCGAAATCAGGAAGGAGGTCTTCCCTGTCATTTTCTCATAGGCAGCTCGGGGCGAGGTCGCGGGATCGGCTGCCGTCCAGGCGGGGAGACTGTAGGGATTGATCGCCGGATCGGGAAGCCAGATGAGGTAGAAGGGGGAGCCGTTGGAGACTTTGAACCGGTCAATGGCACTCCCTTCATCGACCGCAAGGCGACCCTTGCGTTCGAACGCAACGAATCCAGGTTGGAAGGCATCACCGGCGCCAGCCGCATAGTAGATGTCGTAGTAGTGAGTAAGGGCTCCGTTTTTGTAGCGTCGAACGGAGACGTAGGTGCCAGTCAGATTCGTCGGAGTGACAAAATCGATTTCATAGACAGCCCGAACTCGGATATATCCCGGGTCCGTTTCCGGGGCGAGGAAATAGATACTCGTATTGGGTTTTGCCGTTGCCGGGACGTTTCGGATCGAAGAATCATAGATCGCCGCAGAGGTAGGTTCCACAGTAGCGAGGAACTGACGGAACGCTTCCGGGGTATCCAATCGGGGGCGGTTCGTGGCGGTGCCGACAACCCCGGCATCGTAGGTCAAAAACTCGGGGCGCACGGTGTTGATAACGGATCTCGGAAGACAGTAAATACTGGACGAGTAGCTCGCGTCTTCCAAGAGGAGATCTCGAAAGTCCTGAACGTAGGCCGCTTTGCCATAGTTCGGAGCTTGATAGACACGAACGGTGTCGCCCGACTGGCTGTAAAAGTTCGCCTTGTTTGCGGAACCGATATTCAAATCCATCACCGTGGTGAGGCGTTTTGAATTGGTGGTGATCGCGCTGAAGACCAAGGCAGCGGCCCCCATAAAGACAGCGGAAAGCGAGATCGCGACGAGCATTTCAACGAATGTCCAGCCGCTGCTTCTGTAAGATAGGGATTGTCTCATGGGAGGTCGAGGAGGTATCGGGGAGTTTACTGACCGGCTTCGTAGGCTTCTCGGGGGATTTCTGGAGCAGGATTCCGGGATGCCATTCCGGCTTCCTTCTTTCTGCGATCTCGATCCACACGAAGGATTCCCATGCGAATTTCTGCAATCTCTCCCCCCCCAGTCGGACCTGCCGACTGCCCGTGAAGAGCATAGCTGACGCTCGGACTGAGATCGTAGGCGACCTGCATGGTCTTCCCGGTGGGCTTCGATGTTTCAATATCCAACCAACCCAGAACCACGGAGTCTTCATTGATCTCGAGAACCTTCAGGCTTTCACCTTGGTCTTCGAGTAGTTGAGGAAGGACACGCCCCTGTTCCAGAATGATGTCCCCAAGAAGAATAATGATTCCCTTCGGCCCCTGACTCTTACCGGTCACTCGAAGTGAACCGAGGCGTTCACGGATTTGCTGTTCTTCCGCATTGACCGTCGCATCGCTGTTTTCGGCTACTTCGAGATTTCTCTTGGCATACGGGTTCCTCTCATCCGATTTCAGAGTGAGTGGACGTTTCTCGTCCGGGCGCATTGCGATCATCCTCGTGGGGACAAATGACGCCGCAGGTGCGACCGCCGGAGCACCCGCCGCCGGGGTGCCGCCCTCCTGAGCGGACAAGCAGGTGATCATTTGCGTAGCGACCAAGAGTAGGATCGTGTGGCGCGATAACGAGTGAAGGTGGGGAATTGGAAAGGAATAGTTCATGCGTCTGGTAACTGGCTGATGGGATTGAGAAAGGGATCAGATGGTAACAATCGGAATCTGAATCTGGAGTTCGAGATGGACGTCATTCCCCCTGTCACCGCGCTGAATCTGGCATTTTGTGATTCGGCAACTTGGGATGGATTCTTCGAGCCGACCGAGCCAGTTCAGAGTCTTGGCGTAGTCGTCTTCCACAATTAGATCGGCAGTGAGAGCTTCCGAAATGATGGTGTTCTTTTCGAGTTCGGTAGTGGCGAACTTTTGAGAAAGGAGGAAGACATCGCCTTCGCGGATCACTTCAGCGATCTTTCTCTCAGCATCCTGCGGATTCTGATGGGAATCGAAGTATGGTTTCCATTCTCCGTAGAGAAGGCGAAGTTCCGCCGTTTTCGAATCGAGGGTCTTCAGCTGAATCTCAGCCAATTGGGCCGACTGCTCCGCAGACTCGGCTTCTGATTGACTCAGTTGCGAGATTTCACGTGCTTTTGACGTCGCGTTTCTTAGGGAATTGACACCATACAGCATCAGCGCCACGAGAACGAGCAGAAGCATGCAGGCTGTTTTATGATTATTCATGATCGTAGATTGGGTAGTAAGACGTTCGACTATTTGTCGGAATGGATGAGCGTTCCCTGGAAATCAGTGGTATTTCGACCTTTGACTTGCTGGGCGGAATAGGTCTGATAGTTAAGCGCATAGATCGCATCGAGAGTGCTCTCGATTTGCTCGCTCCCGCCGCCGTCGATCTTCAGTTGAATGAAGGTGTGGGCTGGGATTTCCGGATTCCGGTTTAGTGAGAGTTCGGCAACCGTAGATTCCTTTCCCATGCTACGACTAACTGCAGCAGTGACAGGTTGGAGAGGACGTGACCCCTCAAGCCACTTGGCGTACAGTTCCGCTTTTTTGGATTCGGCGACGATGTCTTCTTGACTAGACATTTGGGTAGCTTCGCTAGTCTGTGCCTCGCTGATGCGGGCTTGCATCACGGCATTCGTAGCTTCGTAGGCCTTCTTACTGAGGTAAAAGTAGAGGCTTAGAAAAATGGAGGCGGCGCTGATCAAGTAGAAGGCTACCGGAATGAATTTGTAACTGGGGGGCAGCCCCGCCGAGACGTTTTGTCGTTCGGTTTTCAGGTCGTGGATGATAGTCTGCATAAATACGGATGGGTAGGAGTGGCTGAATTAGTATTTTGCTAGGATGTTCCAGAGATTGTTTTCCTCGGTCACGTCGGTGACGTGGAGGTTCCCGAACTGGTTGAGATAGGCTGCTGAGAAACCCGCATTTTTCCGGTCTTCCATCAGGATTACTCGTGTGGTTGGCTCAGCCTTTTCGATGAACGGTTTGACCATCTGACTGACAGTGGCTTCGTCCCCGTTCGTGATTCCACTACGGCAGCGGAGATCTTGCCATTGGCCATTTTTCTGGCGAACGACACAGAGTGATCCATCGAGCCACGCCACGATGACAAGATCCTGGCTTTTTAGAGTATTGTCAGATGCGATGCGATTCAGGAGGTGGGCGGTGGTGGCGAAGAGCCCGGAACAAATCCTCGCCGGGCGAAGATTGTGACCCCGCAAGGTCTCCTCGATAGACTTCACCATGGAGTCATCACAAGCCATGACGAGACTTGCGCTGGTCTCGGAGTTGTGGTGGATGGCGTAGCGTTTTGTTCTATCATATTTCGTCCCGAGAACTGATTTCGGAGAGAGGCGCAGTTCCTCTTCCCATCCCTTTTTTCGGGATAAGTTGTGTTCGAGACTGATGATGAAACGATTGTTGAGGGAAATCCCGATCCAGCCATCTTCGCTGTTGGACCGCCACTGATCGCCCATCTGACTGGCAACCTCGGTCAGTTCTCCATCGGCCTCGCCGGTGTGTTCTACGACCCCCTTGCGATTGATGAAACCCCAGGAGCAATGGCCACGACTAATGTTTAGCAGAACGGTCTTTTTCTTGGGGAAACGCTGTTGCCAGGTGAAGCGCGGGTTGTCAGCTTCGGGGCGGAATGCGGCGAAGGTGAGTACGTCTTTGATGTCTTTAAATTCCATTTCTTAGCGTGGTAGGGTTTCCTGATTGGTGAGGACGGTTTCTTTGTGCAGGTATTCAGCGACTTCGTGTTCGGTAAATCCCGTCTTTGGAGGGGTACTGGAGCGCCACCCTTCAAACTCTCTGATTTTGAGGCAATGCTCGAAACTCATCATGCCTTTGGTGATGCCGGTCTCGAGTTCATGATCGAGACGTTTGAAGTCGCCGCGACGGATCATTCCTGTGACAGAGTCGTAGGGAAAGAGGATTTCATGGACCGGAAAACGGCGCTCTTGCTGTTCGTCGAAGAGGAGTTGTTGACACAGAATCATTCGCATCGAGTCGGCAAAGGAGAGCATCGCGTTCTCCATACGCTCCGACGGGACGAGCTTGAGGAATCGTTGCACCGTTTGTGCTGCGGAAGAGGTGTGCATCGTGGCAATGACCACGTGTCCGGTTTCTGCCGCCTGCATCGCAATCTCCGCAGTAGTTCCATCACGGATCTCTCCGATCATGATCACATCCGGTGCTTGACGCAGGGAGGCTCGCAAAGACATGCCAAAATCGAGTTCGTCCGATCCCATTTCCCGCTGTGTGATGAGAGAGGAGAGGTTCGTAGGGAGAATGTATTCGATCGGGTCTTCAAAGGTGATGATGTGCTCCCGGCGGCGCTCCGCCCGTGCTTTGATCATCGAGGCGATTGTCGTTGACTTGCCAGAGCCGGTCGCTCCGCACACGAGGAACAGTCCGTTGTCGGCTTCGAGATAGGATTTCAGAGCCTGCGGAGGGAGCGAGATCTGTTGGGGGGAGGGGATATTGCTCGGGAGGAGACGCATCACCCAGCGGAGGCGCCCACGAGTGACGAGCTGATTCACCCGAAAACGGAGTGGACCGATCTGCATCGCGTAGTCGAGTGTTCCAGGGGAAACTTGCTGCTCTTCTTCGGGTTGAAAGATGAACGAATCAATGACAAGCTCGCCGTTCATACGGTAGGACAGCTGTTCACACGGAGTGATGAAGAAGTCACTGATGTTGTATTTTTGTGCCAGATGTAAGATCCGGTTACCGAGAGGACTTCTGTCGTCAATGCCTTGCATGGTGTGTGGGGCGGAAGTGAGGTGTGAGAGAAAAAAGATTAGTTGGGATAGAAGGTTCCGAGGAGTTCTCCCTGCCCGGTAGCTCCCTCGTAGACGTGAAACTGACTTTGATTCGAGAAACCGAATGAGTCAGTTGCTCCGAATTCCAGTTGAATGCGATAGTTTACCCCGTTGATCTGGAGGGGAATATTCTGGCTCAGGTTCGTGATCTGCACATAGTCGGCGCTTGCATTCGCATCATCGGGATCGTTTGGGGTATTGATCAGATCCAGGTTGAGATCGATCGTCAGGGTTTGTCCCCGTTCCGGAAGATCGATGATGATTTGGAGCATCACTCCGGTGGCATGGGAATCGTAGTAGCTGTTTCCGTTGTGATAGTAAAAATCACCAAGTTTGAATTTTGTTCCCGGAGGAATATCGGAGAACGACTGAGACGTGAACTCAAGAACGTTGGGGTCACCGGTGTTGATCGGTTCTCCGTCTAGTATGTAGACCGAGTCGCCGTGGACAAAACGATCATTGTCGTTCGTGATTTGATAGACCAGATTTGGTCCCCCGACGGGAGAATGGAAGTTAGCCTCGACGGTGCCAGAGAGGCTGTCCGGGACCGGGTAGTAGTAGGTGTAGTTCTGGTAGCTGTCGAGATAGGCTGTCGGGACTTTTGCAATAAATTGAGCGCGGAGAGACGAGTTCATCGGGATCGAGACTGGGGCGGTGTAGACACCCCAGGTTCCGCTCCCAATTTGATAAATGACTTCAGCATCCGCACTGCTAGGAACGTTTGTGATTGTCACCGTGAGCGGGAAGTCATCTTCCGGATAGGCTCCCCATCCCTTGTCAAAGATCGGTGTCGGTAATTGGGGGGGGATGGGATCAGCCGGTGGGTCGTCTGAGCCGCCGCCGCCGCCTTCTCCTTCTCCGCCGCCGCTAGGCGGTGTCACAACCGTTCCGGGAGTTGTATCGGCAACGGTCGGATTTGTGGTAAAGGTGTTTGGTCCTTGCGGAGCATTCGGGTTGGACGCTCCGGCATTGTCCCATACCCAGGTTGATGACTGAGCATAGTTTACCGCGCCGTGACTTCTCGATTCTACGTCTGAGGCGACCTCTGCAAGATTGTTGTCGAGGATAAATCTAACACCTGCCCCAGAGGAGGCGATGTCGAATCGTGTTTCTGCCGCATTGTAGGTTGCTCGCAATCCATCGTCTCCATCGGCAACGGCGATCGTGGAGACTCTGGCATCGATCATGCGACCGGACGGTGCCCCGACGTGGAGTTCTTTATCCGCTTTGCTTCGAGTGGACTTCAGCTTCTTGAGAATATGGTCCGGTGCGGTCAGGGTGGCGAGTGAGCCTCCGTTGCTAATGTACAGCTTGATCGCTGCATTCAGAGTGCTGACGTCGCTTTCCAGTTTCCGATCCCTTGCGCTTTCCCCGACGTGAGTGACCGCCAAGCCGGTGATGGTCGCCAGAATCGCGATCACCCCAATCGTAAGGAACAGTTCGACCAAGCTCAATCCCTTAAGGAAGCGGTTCTTGTTTTGGAAAGAAAGGAGTCGCATTTTACAGTAATTTTAAAAACTATAATAAATTAACTCAAAAATCGGAAGTCGCAATTATTAAATTTCTAATATTTATTAAAAATACTGTTGATTTTAAAAATTACCGAATTATTATGAAAGACGTAATTTAAAAATTATCGAATGAAAAACACACTTCTCGTAATAACCCTCGTGGCAATTTGCTGCGGTCAATCAGGTCAGGCCCAGGTCGGACAGCAGATGGCCCTTCTGAATTCGCCCACTTATGAAGCGTACGCGGCTCCACTCCGCAGCGCTCCTCCACGCCAGTACAACTTCTCGAAAGCGGTTCTGAGCGACGTCATGCGTCTCATGGCCGAAGATGCCGGAATCGGCTTTTTTGGTCTACCTGAAGGCGGTAGTAGCGGAGATAACCTCGTTACCTTCACTCTAAAGGCCAGTCCTTTTCAGGCGCTGGAAACTCTTGCAAAAGCGAACGGAGTAGCCCTCATCTTCGATAGCGGGATCTGGTATCTCCGCCCTGCGAATGATCAGGAGCTCATCGGGCGGATCTACGAGATCAATTACAATGCGCAGGAACTCGTAACCAAGAATTCGCAGTCTTCGGGCGGATCGTCCGGCGGATCTTCGAGCTCTGGCTCGGGTTCTAGCTCGGGTGGGGGCGGCGGCAGTGCTGGTCTCAGTCTTCAAGGCACTCCTGACTTCTTTGTTATCGAGCCGTCTCACATCCTGGAGGATATTCAGAACATCCTCGACATTCCGACCACGGGCGGGGATGCACGATTTGCGCCGACTACTTCTGTCGACAACGTATCGCAATTCACCATGGGCGGTTTCCAAGGGCAACCAGATCTAGTGGTTCGTCCGGGCAATACGGCTTCGAGTGCCGCAGCAACCAGTGCTGGACAATCGAAGGTCATCTGGAATAGCGACTCGAACACTCTCTATGTGGTCGCTTCGCGCCAACAGCATCAGTGGATCGAGGCATACTTGGCTTCCGCCGACCGTCCTCAACCAATGATCGCGGTCGAGGTGAAATTCCTGGAAACGAGCCGCGATCCCAGTTCCGATCTTGGAATCGATTGGGATGGGGTGCTCGGTCAAAATGGTCTTCAGGTGAACCTCAGCGATGCCACTGGACCGCTCAATCTCGGATCCGTTGGCGGATACTCGCTACCGACCGCAGTGTTGAGTTACAGCGATTTGAACTTGAAACTCCGGGCGCTCTTCAGTGACCGCAAGACCAAGACCGTGTCCTACCCTCGGATGGTGACTCTCGATAACCGCGAAGTTTCCTTCCGCAGTGTCGTGAACCAGCCGGTTTTGGGATCGAGCGCCAGCGCCAGCCTCGGTGCCGGAGCGACCCAGACATCCTCGGTCGAATACATCCCGATTGGAACGGTCATCAATATCCTTCCTAAGCGTATGTCGGGTGATAAGATCCTCCTCAATGTCTCGGTCACGGTCTCCGACATCATCGGAACGGAGATGATTGGCGGTAACCCGTACCCCATTGCAACATCACGGGTCTACACTGCTCCACTCACGGTGCAAAGTGGTTACACCGTAGCAATCAGTGGGCTTGACGCCGCGAGGATGGAAGATACTCAAGCAGGGGTCCCGATTTTGGGCCGCCTCCCGGTGATTGGTTATGCATTCAAGAATCGCAAGCAGGATCGGTCGCGTCAGCACCTCATGATGCTCATCACACCAATTGCGCTGAACAGTGGAACGGAAGGTCTTACGGAGAAGCCTGTGAGCCGCGAGCCCTGGGTGGCTCCGCCGGTGACCTACGATTATTCTTCTGCGAAGGAGCCTGTCTTCGACGGCTACCGCTCGAATGAAGACCTGAAGACCCACGAAGTAGACAGCATTCCTGATTTTAATGATCCGGTCACTTCGCGGAAAATGAACCGCTCCTTCGGAAGAGATCTCGAGGAAATGGATATCCCAATCGAAGCAAACATTGCTCAGCGCAGTATTGGTGCCAGAGCGATGCCAGTGGCTACACCGGTGGCTGCACCAGTCACAAGGCAAGCGTCGACCTACTCTGTTC
>JAGPCC010000124.1 GCA_018058245.1 Verrucomicrobiales bacterium | reverse complement strand
GCCTGCTTCAGTTCCTCGACGATCCCGTCACTGAGAGCTTTCTCATCGCGAATTTTGGCTAGGGTGCTGTCCTTCCGGGTTAGGAGAAACTCCTGCATTTTTGCCTGGCAATCCTTAATCCGGTTCACAGGAACGTCATCAAAATGACCATTCTGCATCGCCCAAAGGAGACAAACCTCGACCTCCACCGCGAGCGGGGCATATTGTCCCTGTTTGAATAGTTCCACGATGCGCTGACCGCGCTCGATCAGGCCCTTCGTTTTGGCGTCAAGATCAGAACCAAACTGTGCAAAGGCCGCCATTTCGCGAAACTGAGCGAGGTCGAGTTTGGTAGTGCCAGACACTTTCTTAATCGCCTTTGTCTGCGCTGCAGAACCCACCCGACTCACGGAAAGACCCACCGAAATCGCGGGGCGAATCCCCTGATAGAAGAGATCCGTTTCCAGATAAATCTGACCGTCGGTGATCGAAATCACGTTCGTGGGAATATAGGCGGAAACGTCACCCGCCTGAGTCTCAATAATCGGTAAAGCCGTCAGCGATCCACCGCCATTCGCCTCACTGAGTCGCGCCGCGCGCTCGAGAAGGCGGCTATGAAGGTAGAAAACGTCACCGGGATATGCCTCACGTCCAGACGGACGTCGAAGAACGAGTGATACCTGACGATACGCAACCGCGTGCTTGGAAAGATCATCATATACGATGAGAGCATCCATACCATTGTCCATGAACCACTCCCCAATGGCAGCACCGGCGTAGGGAGCAAGATACTGATTTGTTGCGGAATCTGACGCAGACGCTACCACCACCGTGGTGTAGTCCATCGCACCGTCCGCCTCAAGAGTGGCAATGATCCGGGCGACGTTCGCCAATTTCTGGCCGATCACGACATAAATACAATAGAGGGGCTTCTGATTCTTCAGCGATCCCTCTTCGATCGCGCGGTTCTGACGAGCTTGCGAAATGATGGTATCCACTGCCACGGTTGTTTTCCCGGTCGAGCGGTCACCAATGATCAACTCACGCTGGCCACGACCAATCGGAATCATCGCATCGATTGCAAGAATCCCGGTTTGCACTGGAACACTGACCGACTGCCGAGGGATAATCCCTGGAGCGATTTTTTCCACCGGATAGGTTTCGGTCGTTTTGATGACTCCCTTGCCATCTACCGGAGCACCAAGGGAATCGACCACCCGACCCAACATCTCGCGACCGACGGGCACGGAAAGAAGCCGACCAGTAGATTTCACTTCGTCGCCTTCTTTGACGTTGAGTCCATCTCCCAGCAAAATACAGCCGACCTCGGTCTCTTCCAAGTTCAAGGCAAGACCGTAGAGGCCACCCGGGAACTCGATCATTTCGTTAAGCATGACGTTGCTCAAGCCTTCGACTTTTGCGACGCCGTCCCCGATTTCACGAACGATTCCTACGTTCGATTTCGACACAGAGGTCTTCAGGGCTGCGATTTCGGATTCCAGTTCTTGGAGAATATTACTCATGACGGTGCGTCAGGTGAATCGTTACGGTCAGTTGTTAGTCAGTTAAAATTTTCAGAGAGACGTTCGAGGCGATTTTTCACACTTCCGTCCCATACATCACTACCCACACGGATCTTCATTCCCCCGAGCAATTCGGGATCCACCGTAAATTCCGGTGAAATCTGAGGTCCATATTTTTTCTTCAAGTCATTCACGATGCGTTCCTGCGTCGCTTCGTCGAGCACTACGGAACTTTGAATCACCGCGCGGTTTCTTTCGATCTCTAGCTTCACCAACTTCCAATACGCATCGGCGACTTGGATGTATCCGCGAGGGCGAGTTTCAGCAAGTTTTGCCACGACCTTCTTCACGATAGAGAGATCGAGCTGCCCGCCTACCAAAGATGCATTGTAGATCTTTTTGGCGATTCGCAGAGCTTCTTTTCGTGACTTCATGCTTCGTTACAAGGGTGCTGAACTTAGAGAGCGACCTGGCCGACTGCCTCTTCGTTGATACGCTTTTGATCACCCTCGTTGAGAACTTTGCCAGTGACCTTTGACGTAGCATCGATGACAAGGCGACCGAAATCACGTTTCAGTTCACTCAACGCACTTTCATGCTCCAACCGGGAAGCTTCGCGCGCCTTCTCGATGATTGCCTGCGCTTCCTTAATCGCTTCCTGCGTTTTCTGACCACGAACCGCTTCGGCACTGTCGCGAGCCTCCGCAATGAGACGCTCCGCATCCTGGTTTGCGCGATCCAACATTCCCTGCACCCGTTCTTCGGCTTTCCCCAACTCCAGTTCAATCGTTTTCAGATTCGACTCCCCTTCCGCAATGCGGCGGCGACGGGCATCGAGCATCGCAAGAACCGGCCCAAATGCGTATTTCGAAAGAATAAAATACACCAGAAGAACGATGATCACCTGAGAGATGAACTTCGGCCATTCGAGCCCAAAGGTTTTTAGGATGTCTTCCATCGTCAGAGAGGAGCGTTACTAGTGGAACTATATATCAAACGAAACCGGTTGGGAGAAATCGTCCGCAGCCATGTTATTAGGACTGCGAACGATTTCAAAATCAAATTAGCCTTTCAGAGCCATGATCAGTGCGTAAATCGCGATCGCCTCTGCGAGCGCCATTCCGATAATCCCGATTGTCAGGATGTTTCCGAATGCACTGGGGTTACGACCGACCGCCTGAGCGGAAGCCATACCGATCAAACCGATACCAATACCAGCACCGGCACCGGCGATTGCGAGCGCGAAATTACCATTGAATGCTCCAGAGGAGGCACCGGCAGCAGCAGCTTCGGCAAGAATTGAGACGATGTTCATAATGTAGTTCTTCTATTTACTGTTTGCTTGCCACCGCCCACACTTCCCTGCATGGTCCCGATGGCAAAAGTGATGAAATCAATGGTGCTCTTCGTCGTGGGTGGTGGAGAGCTTGATATACACTGCGCAGAGCAGAGTGAAAACGGTGGCTTGGAGCGCCCCCACGAGGATCTCCATAAAGTAGAACGGTAGCGGGAATACCACCGTAGAGATCGTTGCAACCCAACTGGGCAACCCGATCGAGGCACCAAGCTCACCCATCGTGTGAAGCAGTGTTTCCCCGGCAAAAATATTTCCCAAAAGTCGCAAAGACAGGGACATGGGGCGGAAAATGATTGAAATGACTTCAATAATCCCCACAAAGATAAAGATGGGAGCCAAGAGATACTTCAACATCCCCTGCACCCCGCCCTTCGGTCCGAAAATATGAACAATACTTCCCCAAACTCCAAGCTCACTGACCGATAGCCAGACCCAGACGACCATGAACACCGCCGCAAGTGCGAGAGTCATGTTCAAATCGGCGGTCGCCGGTCGAAGCAGCGGAGTCTCCATGTGCTGCACCACAAGCGGTCCGGAGGTTTCACCAAACCCGATCGTCCCGACCCCTGGAAGAAGCCCGAACCAGTTCGAAACAAGAATAAAGATAAACATGGTCGCCAAGAGCGGAAACGCCTTCGGAGCGACACTTTTCCCAACGATGCCTTCGACTTGGCCGTAAAGAAACTCTACCAGCAACTCCACAAAATTCTGCTTTGGACCAGGGATCAACTCCATCCGCTTGGTCGCCATGCGAGTGAAGAGAAGCACCCCGACAGTGACCAGAACTGCCACAAAGATCGAATTGGAAATCCATCCCAAAGCCGGGATCTCCGGGGCATGAATGCCACCGGCAGCGATCAAAGGATTGAGAGTTTCCAGAGAGAACATTTTTCGATGCAATTCTATTGTTTGAAAAAGAAGCAAAACGCCGGTTTTCTTTTCGCGTAAGAGACTGCTTCCGTCCGGCGCACCCTAAGCAATGCTTGCGCTCTCGCAAGGCGATTTTGTGAAAAATTTCACAAGCCGCCTCCCGCTTGGGGAAAACGCCTTTCGTGGGCATTATTTCCGCTTCAAAATCGGCGCGAATAGATCCAGAATTTTCTTTCCTGTATCGATTAACTCCCCAGGGGTCGCGTCCCCTCCCCCTCCCTGCGGGGAGATCAGATCGAGCGCCCCCTTGAGTAGACCGTCGGGCAGTTCCCCGATGAGAGCTTCCCCTGCCGCGCCGATGAGTCGTGCACTGAGGTCTTCCTTTGGATCTGAGGTCGTTCCCGTCAGTTTCAGAGGGGCCCATCGAAACCCGTCTCGGTCCTCGACAAAGACAAGTCGTTCCGCTCCTGGTATCCAGCGCATCGTTCCAGGTGTCACTCCGACCTTGAGATCTCCGCTGATCTGCTCTCCCACCAAATCAATCTGCCCCTCGATCCGCACGAGGCCATCGGACTGGATGACGAGGTTTCGCAGTTCCACCGTTTCGCCGATACTTTTGAAGTCGGTTCTTGTCTCATTCAGAACGAGTCGATTGAACCGGTCGGAACGGGTGTATTGCGCGATCCGCTTGAGGACGGGAATCGATTCGATGACGCCCTCCGTCACATTCAAGGCTCCCTCATAGACAAAGGCTCCGGGTGCTCCGGTGATATGGACCGGACCGTCGATGATTCCAGAAAGTCTCTCCTTCCAATCTCCTGTCACCAGTTCGTCCACTTCGATTGCGGAGATCGTGAGATCGACATCGAAGAGACCTCCCTCTCCGAATCCGATCTCGCCAGATCCCTGGATGTGTCCGTTCTTATAAATCCCGAGAGCGCATCGATCGACGAACAAATCACTCCCACTCCAGCGCAGCCCGAGGTCTTTTAGCAGGATTTCGGGTTGGTTCGGCACGAGCATCTTTCCCCCTTTTGCCGAAACTTCCCACGATCCTGTCCGAAAATCCGGTGCGAAGTCCGCTTTTGTCCCCAAGAGTGAAAAGACGGTTCCTTCCGGTTTTCGGACCGTTACGTTCGCACTCGCCACTGCGATCCCATCGATCTCCACCCGGTTCGGGGCAAACTGGGAAAGCCAATCCGGCAAGCGCGGTGCCTCTCCCGTCGCTCCGGCGATGGGGTCCCCGGCCTGCTGATACGTAGACTTCCCCTTGCGTTCCGGGGAAAAGTCCAAGTTCAGACGGTTCACCGTGACTTCGGGAACTCGAAACGCCTTGTTTCGAATTCCACCCATCTTTGCGCGGATTCCGTCGAGCACGATTCCAGAGAACCTCGCCTCCTCTGTTCCAATCGCTTCGAACTTCGAGGCGTAGACCTCGGATCCCGTCCATTTCAACTCTGGCAGGCTGACCTCGGATCGCAACGCCGTGGCCGCGCGCCTAGAGATCCACTCTCGGAAGCCGTCCCCATGCAGCCAGCCATTGAGACTGGATTTCACAAAGAGGAGAAGTCCGACAAGAACTGCGAGGAGCACCCCTCCACTGATCAGAACAATATGGAGGGGCGTGGTGGAGCGCTTCGACTTTTTCCGTGGGAGGGAAGACATGTTACAATGAAACGGCATGATCTACGGATCGGTAAAGGAAAATTCTCCCCTCCGCCCGTTTGTTTTCAATGATCAGGTGCTGATTCAATGCCCTCGATTTAGAAAGGAATTCGATTTCGGCATTGCGGAGAGGCGCAGAATCTTCTAAAGCATTCCCTGTGCTTGAGTTAAAAGACATCCATTTCACGATCCGGAAGGGGCAGGAGGAGATTCATCTTCTCGAGAAAATCAATCTTCGGGTTCCTACAGGACACTTCATGGCCATCGTCGGCCCCTCCGGTTGCGGAAAGTCGACACTCTTGAAATTGGTCGCGGGGATCAATCAGGAGAGCAATGGGAGCATTTATTGGAATGGACGAAATCTCTCTGAGGAGGGCGATCTCGAACACGCCGAGATTGGCTACGTCCCGCAGTTCAGCATCGCTTTCGAGGCTCTCTCGGTGGAGGAAAACATCGAGAGCGCGATCCGGTTGCGGGCAAAGACTGACAACCGGGAAGCGTTTCACCAACTCGTCGACACCATCCTCGACTCGACCGGTTTGACCCAGATCCGCGATCGTCAAGTGAAAGTCCTCTCCGGGGGACAGAGGCGTCGCCTCTCACTGGCACTGGAGTTGGTCACCGACCCGGTCCTCCTTCTCTGCGACGAAGTCACGAGTGGTCTGGATCCAAAAAGCGAGCAGGAGATCGTCGAACTGATGCACCAGCTCAGCCGGAACGAACACCGCATCGTCGTCAATGTGACTCATAGCCTTGCAAATCTGGATCTCTACGATTCCGTTCTTGTCCTCGATGGCGGACGAGTTGTCTACCACGGTCCCCCACGGGCTCTCGAACACTATTTCAGCGTCGAAAAGGCGGAAGACGTTTATCCCCGTCTCGCCAAACGCCAAACCGGCGAATGGGCGGCGAGCTGGGACAAACATCATCTCGCCTACTACGAGTCCCTGCCAGAGACTCAGACTGTCGCCTCTGATATTTCCGTATCGGCAGTCACGCCGGGAGCTACTGCCCAGTTTTTTGCGCTCTTTTTCCGGCGTTGGAAACTCTTCTTCCGGGACAAGGGACAAATTTTCCTGCAACTCGCGATTCTCATCGGATTCCCCTTTCTCGTCATCGTATTTGAACTGGACGGGGTCGAGCAGACTCGCCGTCTCTCTGAGACCCTCCCTGCTACGCTCGCGGAGTATGAGCAGGAGCGAGGGGACGTCACCTTTAACCTGAATCTCGGCGGCATCGTTTCAGGGCTAGTCATGTTTCAGGTCATCCTCCTGACGCTGATGGGTTCGAATAACTCTGCCCGTGAGATTGCGGGCGAACGCTATATTTTTGAAAAGGAAAAGCTCGGCGGAGTTCGCCCCGCGATTTACATCGCAAGCAAAGTCGCCTTCCTCTCCGTCCTCGTTTTTCTACAATCCGTGTGGATGGCGGTCTTCGTACAGAGCGTTTGCAACATCCCCTCGCAAAACTTTCTCCCGCATCTCCTCCTCTTGGTCCTCGTGAACGGAGCCATGACTTCGATCTGTCTCGGCATCTCCTCGCTCGCCAAGACGCCAGATCAGGCCTCGCTCCTCAGCATCTACCTCGTCGGTTTCCAGCTACCGCTCTCCGGGGCCGTCCTCGCACTGCCGGAGTGGGCAGGCTGGCTGACGCGTCCTTTCATCTCCGCCTACTGGAGCTGGGCCGGCATCATGGATGGAACAGAGCGCGATTATCTGCGCTATATTGACGAAGTCACCGATACTTGGCTCTCGCCCATGTGGCTCAGCTTTCTCGTCTTGATCGCCCACGTAGTGATCGGACTGTTTATCGCGTATGTCGGCGTGAAAAAACCCCGGTGGGATGCCTGACCGTATGCTACTCTGGGCCAGATGACAGTGGATGAGGAATTGATCGACTTTCTCGGAAGTCACATCACGGAGAACAAACGGGAAAAAATCGCTTCGGTTCTCGCGGAGAGAACCCGCCGCATCACCGTTTTGTTGGAGGACATTTACCAGCCTCACAATGCGAGCGCCTGCCTGCGCAGCTGCGACTGCCTTGGGATTCAGGATGTCCACATCGTCGAGAGTCGCAATGACTACCGACCGAACAACAACGTCTCCATGGGCAGCACCAAATGGCTCAGCTTGAAACGATATGACCGAACCGCTCCGGCCCTCAAGACATTGCAAAGCGACGGATACCGACTCATCGCAACTTCCCCGAACTCCGACGGACATGATCTTGATTCTCTTCCGATCGACCGGCCCATAGCGCTCCTCTTTGGTTCGGAACAGGAAGGTCTCTCGCAAGAGGCCCTATCCGCTGCGGAAGGCAGTCTGCGCATCCCGATGTATGGATTTACCGAGAGCTTTAACATCTCCGTGACCCTCTCTCTCGCCCTGCACAGCCTAATGACCCGCCTCCGAAGCGCCGACATCGACTGGAAGCTGAGTGATGCAGAGAAAAAAGAGCTGACCCTTCGATTCTATCGCCGGGTCGTCACGAGAAGCGATCTGCTTGAGGAAAAATTCCGAGAAAGCGTAGGCATGGAACCGCAGGTGTAGTCAGCCGCTCTACCTTCGGGACCAGTCTTCGCATCCACCAGTCCGACGAATAAAACTCTGGCAAAGATACCGGGGCCGTTATAACAGAAAATGGACCACCCCAGCCAGACCGTAGCGAAGACGCCTCCATCGTGGTTCCAAGCGAAGTGGGACCCGCTCCTTTCAGTGGGTGCGGAGACATGATTCTATCCAATGATCGTTGGAGAGGGTGAAAGGAGGGCGGAAGAGCAGTGTGCAGGCCCTAGAGTCTTCCCAGTTCATGCGCAGCGCGGAGAAGGTGCTCCCAAGCTGGGCGTCGACGCCCCAGCAGGGGGCTGACTTGCGGGAAACAATCGGCGACTTGACGGAGGGTGAGGAACTGCCAGAGTTGGTCGACGCGAGCCTCTAGCATCAGCCAGGCTACCGTGCGAACCCAGTCGGGCGATGAAGTGTCCGCCAACTTTTTTCGTAGCGTCTCCGCCGTCTCCGGCCGATCCCAGGCAAAGTCGAGGTTGTCTTCGGGCATGGTGGGGGTAGGAGGCATGGGCCAATATTGTCTCTCACGAAGCCAATAAAGGCACGAAGGTTTTTTGGATAGGAAGAGCTCAACAAACCCTCACTACTTCGCCTCATCATCCACAAACACCGAGGTACTGGAGAAAGCAATCCATGCAGATTTTGAAGAGCTACGTCCAAACAACATTTGGATATTTTCGTGATTGCGGTAAAAGTTTCCATCGCTCCATCACTCGAACATTCCACTACCTCAGGTTCCCCCACTCGCCTTCTCATCGGCTGGGACCGCACCTTGCTCGAAAGCACCGTTGCCTTCCTCGCCCGTGATTGGAACGGGAAAGGTTCCCTCGATCTTTCCGATCACCTCATTCTTGTTCCGACAAAAAATGCGGGACGTCGCCTCCGCGAGGCACTCGCGATCCATGCTGCAAAATTTGACTCTGCCGTTCTTCCTCCGCTTGTGGTATCACCGGACTTTCTCTACGCTCCCGCCCGCCTTGTCGCATCGGAAAAACCGGTCGCCTCCCCTCTGGGAGCAGAACTCCTCTGGACAGGACTCCTCCTCCAATTGCCGCTCGACGAATTTCGCCGGGTCTTCCCGATTGATCCCGTCGAGCGTTCCTTGAAATGGGCGAATGACAATGCGCGCGAACTTTTGCGAGTCCGCAATCTTCTTGTGGAATCTGATCTCGATTTCCAGAAAGCCGCCACCATCCTCACCAGTCAGGACCTCGAGGCCGGTCGCTGGATGGAACTTTCGGAGATCGAAAAACAGGCCATTACCCAGATCGAAAAAGCGGGATTCCGAGATCCCGCCGCCGCCACCCGAGAAGCTGCCGACAGTGGGGACCTTCCCGCAAAAATCCGTCATCTCGTAGTCGCCAGCGTCGCCGACTTGAAGCCCCTCGCGTGCCGCGTCGTCGCCCGCTACGCAAAACGATTTCCGACACACCTCCTCATCCATGCACCGGAGAGCGAGGCCCCCCACTTTGATCCCTTCGGCCGCCCCCTCCCCGCCCACTGGCTCACCCGAGAGATCGTGATCCCGGATCCGGCTCACTCGATTCATCAATGCACCACTCCCGCCGATCAGGCGGACCTTTGCCGGGAACTGCTCGCCCCATGCCCCAATCCCGCTTCCCTCTTCGCCATCGGCATCCCCGACCCGGAGGTCGCCCCCACTCTAAAACAACAACTTATAGCAGCGGGACAAAGTAGCTACGACCCGGCGGGGAAACCCGTCTCGCACGAGGGCATCTACTACCTTCTGAAACTCACCCATCAGCTGGTCACCTCCGAACGATTCAGCGCCCTTAGCCTCCTCCTGCGGTGTCCTGGCGTGATCGACGCCGCCTTGCAGGATCGCACTACCGAATCCCGCCTATCGAACGGCACGGTGCTCCGTCACTTTGACAAATTCAGCGAAGAGTCCCTACCCGATCGGCTCAGCGATGCCCTACCGGCAGCGAAACACCGAGCGAACAAATACCCCGCCCTCGCCAACATCATCACTTGGTCGCAAAAGTGGATCACCCGATTTCGCAAAGAGGATTTCACCACTGTAGTGAGTGCCTACCTCTCCGCAATCTTCGCTCAAAAACGGTTCAGTTCTCATGATCCGAGCGAAGCCGTATTTATCGAGGTCGCTGCCGGGATTCAGGAACTCGCTGCGGAACTTGATTCCGTCAAGACTGCCTTTCCACGACCACCCGATGCCTCGGATCACTTTGAACTGCTCCTCAGTTCACTCGCCGAACGTCGAGTTTATCCGGATCGCGGACCGCACGACATCGACCTTCAAGGCTGGCTCGAATTGCTCTGGGAGGACGCCCCGCAACTTCTCCTCACCGGGATGAATGACCACGTCGTACCGGAAGCCATCATCGGTCATGCCTTTCTCCCCGACTCGGCTCGGCGAGTTCTCGGCATTCAAAACAACGATGACCGTTTTGCCCGCGACGCCTATCTCCTCACCTCGATTCTGGAAACCCGGAACGATTCTCGCGGAAGCGTAGATCTCCTCTTCGGACGCCAGGGCACGAGCGGCGACCCACGACGTCCCTCGCGACTTTTGTTTCAGTGTCAGGATTCCCAACTTGCCGGGCGAACTCTGAACCTTTTCAGCGAACAGGATCACAAGAGCCAGCCCCTTCCCCGCTCCATCGCGTGGAAATTGAAACCCGCTCCCCTCGCACCAGATCATAAAGTTTTTCAGCGAATCAGCGTGACCGGATTCAAACAATATCTCACCTGCCCCTTCCGATACTACCTCAAATTCGGCCTTGGCATGGAAACGGTCGAGCCAGACAAAAACGAACTCAGTGCCGCTGACTTCGGGAACCTCGTTCACGCCGTCCTGGAAGCCCTCGGTCACGATGAGCTAATGCGTGATTCCAAGGACGATGGTGCCATTGCGCAATTTTTCGAAAGAGAGATCGATCGATGGCTTCAGGTTCGGTTTGGTTTTCGCCTCACCACTCCCGTAATGATTCAGCGAGAGGCGGCGCGTCAGAGACTTTCCCACTGGTCGAAAATCGAAGCCGCAGAGCGTGCGAAGGGCTGGAGGATTCTGGCGGTCGAAGTGCCTTTCGGGAAGGACGACACCCCCTTTACCCTCAATGGCATGACCGTGACCGGGCGCGTCGACCGGATCGAACAGCATCCCGAACACGGAATTCGAGTCTTTGATTTCAAAACCATTTCCCCGATGGAAGACGGTCGTATCAAAACGGTCGACCGCTACCATCTCGCAAACGTAAAACGAACCGAAAGTGCCGAAGACTATCCGGATTGGGCTCTCAGTACTGACGCCAAAGGCAAGGCCATCCACTGGGTCGATCTCCAAATTCCGCTCTATTGCCTCGCGATGGCAGAGTGTTACCCCGGAACCACGATCTCCGCAGGCTACATCACCCTCGGACGAACCGAAGCCGAAGTACGCATCGACCTCTGGGACACTCTCGACGAAGCTACCATTGCCAACGCCCGCACCTGCGCCGAGGGAGTCATCGATGCGATCCGGAATCAGCAGTTCTGGCCCCCGAACGAACAGATGCCGAAGTGGGATGACTTCAAAGAACTGCTCTCACCCACCGCAGCCGATGCGGTAGACCCGGGAGGGTGGAGTGTTCCGTTAGACCCTGTTGAGTCTGGGGCTTGATGTGTTGTTCGATAGGGAAACGTCACTAAGCAACGAGAGCGGCGAGATCGTATTCTTGTCGCGAAGGACTCCGAGGAAGTATTCCGCGAGTTCATCGAAGCGCACCAACACTTCATCAGATCAACTGATGACCCAATCCGTGAAAGTAGGGTCTTTTTTTGGGAACATTGACGACAAAACCAATCCTACATAAAATACGCTAATTTCAATACCACATCAAAAACAAAGTCCTTTACTTTCAATGCGAAATGAATCAAACTTTCACATGCCCGCCTCACCAAAGCCATCCCGCATCGTCGGTCGCGATGCCTTCATTTCAGAGACATGGATTACTCTGGAGCATAAGAGCATTTATATGAACGACCTGCGCCGGATCGGAAAAACGCAGATCATCCGGAAAATGTTGGCCGAACTCCCAGTGGGCTGGCTTGCGGCATTTTCCGATCTCGAGGGCACGCACACGGCGGAGGAGTTCGCCGCGCTAGTTTACAAGGACGCAACATCAGTAATGACGACAAAGACACGGGCACTCCGAAAAATGTCCAAATTGCTTGGTTCAGCCGCGGGCGCGGAAATTATGGGTGTCCTCAAACTGCCGGACGGTCAAACGGCCCCATGGAAGGATGTGCTTCGGACGACCTTTGACGACATGGTCGAGGTGATCGCCGACCTTCCAGGCACGCGCATGGTCTTCTTCTGGGACGAGGTGCCTTTTATGCTTGAGAACATAGCCAAGAGGCAAGGGAAAGAAATGGCGATGCAGGTGCTCGACATCCTACGTGAGTTGTCCCAGCGACACGATACCATCCGTCTTCTCCTCACCGGCTCCATCGGCATCCATCACGTCCTGAATATCTTGTGGAACGATGGTTATAAGGGCTCGCCCCTCAATCACATGGACCTCATCCAGCCGGGACCACTGGAACCGGAATTCGCCACTCCGTTTGCGAAATCGGAGATCGTCCGTCGCGGGTTGAACTGCCTGGACGACGATACATGTGCTGCCACATTATCGAGTCTGGTCAGCCGCGTCCCTTTTTACATTGAAAAACTCGCAACTCGATTGCCACTGAAGATAGGCGTGACCCCGGCACTCATAGAAGCGGAGTTGGAAAGAGAACTCCGCTCTGAAACCAGCGATTGGGACCTCGATTATTATCGCAGACGGGTGAAGGCTGTATTTCCCGGTACCGAAAAGCTCGTGCTTTCCATTCTCGATACCATAGCCGCCTCGACCGTCGCGGCCTTGTCATTTCAAGAAATTCGGCAGCTCATCAGCGCCCGGATGGAGGTTGATGAAGAAGTCCTCCGCGAGCACCTGAAACTCCTTTGCATGGACCATTACCTAGTACGAAATGAGGCTAATGCCTACTGTTTCTACCTCACGCTCATCCGCCGCTGGTGGAGAATCAACCGTAGTCTGTAATTTCCCATGAACAGCGAACGCCCCTTTCTCAGTCATTTTTCCCCGCAGTGGACCGATCCCGAATATCTCGAGGCCATCCTCGTGCAGCGTGAAGACTTGCTCGCAGAAAGTGTTGCCTCGGTGCGCGACAGCGTGCTCACGGACCGACGGCATCACCTGCTCTTCATCGGCCCTCGGGGCGCGGGAAAGACCCACTTTGTCACGCTCATCCAGCACCGCCTCAGTCAAGATACCGCCCTCGATGATCGCATGCGAGTGGCCTGGCTGAATGAAGACGAGACCGCCACCAGCTTCCTGCGTCTCCTCATCGCGATGTACCGCAGCCTTAGCGAACGTTATCCAGAGGAGTTTCCCGCCACCACGATCTCCGCACTTACCGGGAAAGATCCGTTGGTGGCCCAGGAGCAGCTCATCCGCGATCTCCTGCGCGACCTCGACGGACGGGTCGTCGTGTGCCTCATGGAGAATCTCGACTCGCTCTTTCGCAGTCTGAGCCTGGCCGAGCAGCGGAATTGGCGCGCCTTCCTCCAGAACCACCCCGTCATCGTCACTGTGGGCACCGCTCAAGCGCTTTTCGACGGCATCGCCGATCACGACGAGCCCTTCTTCGGATTTTTCGACACCCGCCACCTCCAGCCTCTCTCCGTGGATGAAGCTCGCGACCTGCTCGAGCGCATCGCCACGCTCCAGGGGCGCACGGACCTCGCTGAGTTTCTCCGCACGCCCATCGGCCGGGCCCGCGTCGATGCGATCCGCGCCCTCGCAGGAGGAAACCCGCGCCTCTACCTCATCTTCTCCGATTTGCTCGTGAACGCCGCCG
>JAGPCC010000123.1 GCA_018058245.1 Verrucomicrobiales bacterium | reverse complement strand
TGCCCCTTGTAATCACTTCGAGTCCACAATCCTCGCGGTGAGCGATGTTACCGAGCCCCGCAGGCTTCCCAGGGAGGGCATGTCCCCGGTGACTTTCACCGATCGCCCCGCCAACTCGCCATCGTAGAGAATCACCTCGACACCTTCGGGAACCTTGATGGAACTGATGCTGTCGTTGACGATGTCATTCTTCTCGCGGTCTTGAGGTCCGGAAATCTCAAACGGCACCCGGAGCCGGACGGACTTGCCTTTGAAATTTTCCTCAGCGTATACGATCACGCTGAATGTTCCAGTGCGCGAGGGGGTGACCGGCTCCGCTTCCGCCGCCGCTTTCGCTTCCGCGAGCTCTCGCATCTCAACCTCTAGTTCATTGATCTTCGCCTGGACTGCGGCGGCACCATTCGCATCGCCAGAGCGCTCCAGCGTACCCTGCAAAGGCCGCAGCTTGAACAAAAGATCGGAGTTCAGCTTACCAAGACCGGCCGCTCTCTGCTTCACATATTCATTCACCACTTTCTGTGCCGCAGTTGGGAGCTCATCGGCGAATGCGGTTACGGTGAGGATTAGGAAGAAGAGAATGGGGAGAAGGGACCGTCTCATTCGATGGAGTATAAGAGATTCTGCTGATTTGTCACTCCACTACCAGTCCGCTTCGCATTTCCAAGGGTCAGAATCTCTGGCCCTCGCGTTGACAATTTGGCCAACTACCGATTCCTCTTTCTCCTCACGGGAGTGAGACCGTTTGCGGCGCACTGCCGACCTTGGCATTTTTTGAAATGACAGTGTCAGGTGCGTTTTTGCCCGCTTTGACGAGAAAGGTTTTCTCTAGGGGTGCTCCCGGCGTGAACGTCTTCCCTTTCGCGCGAACGGTGTAGAGGATTTCGTTGGTTTCCGCGTCGATGAGTTGCACGACCGGAGCCTCGACGTCGAACGTCAACTCTCCCATGGTTCCCCAGGACGGCGGATTGTAGTTGTCGAACTGCGAAATCGTCCGTGGCCAACCGGGGTATTGCATGGCGGCGGGATCGCTGATGTCGACATTCCGAGGCCAGCACTCCATCACGATATCGCGGGTCTTGGTATTGAAACGTACGATGCCAAAACCGGCCGCACGGGTGTTGAGAAGATTCCCGGCCGGTACTTGTTCCGGGTTGGCAGCGGCGAAGTTGGTCACCTTGTTGTTAAACCCATCCAAAAGATCACCGGTGTACTCGGGAGATCCCGGTTCGCGATTGGCACCGGGTTCCAGTGGATCCCACCAGCGGAGGTAGAGATTTGCGATCGAGGGGACGCAAAATGACCAGATCGCATCACGATGTTCGTCGATGCCTTGTTGGAAAATCGTCGCGAGATGCTGGTCACCGGCGTAGTGGAAGGCGAAGCCTTTTCGAAGCGCCCGAAGGGCCTTGTTTCTGCCGGTCTGTGGCCAGCCGTTGGAATCCATGTCGGCATGGAGCCGTCCGTTGGCATCACCGTGAATGTGGGCTCCTCCACAAAAAATCGTAGCGGAGAGCGCAACTTTCATATCGGCATGGCTCCAGTCCTGCGCCCATTCATCGATGAATTTGAGCTGTCGATCTCCCAAGAGAATCGCGCCGGGAACGTCAACACTGGCCGGATCGTAGTCGGGATTGCGGATGTGGTCGGGACGCGGCCCTTGTTTGGGAACTCGACCCGCAGGACCCGTTTTGAATTTGCGATCTTCCAGGATCGCAAAGTCGATATTACCCCAATTGAGGTTGGTGTACCACACCCCGATCCCCTGACCGATTTTGTGGGGATCCACTGGATCAGGCATGTGACTGGTCTGAGCTCGCTCTACTTCCATGACGTAGGCACCAGGTTGTACATACCCTCCGTCTGACGCTCCCGGGAGAGTGGAAATCTTCCCACTTTCCCCCCACAGGTTGGGCTGTCCGGCGTCGTGATCATCGGGAAAACAAAGCGTGGGTCGATCCCGGATAATTTCACCAAAATCCCGACCGAACTTGAGCCACGCGGCATAGTGGAGGTTGTGGTCGTAGACTTGATCTCCCGAGAAAAAGAGAAGATCTGCATCGACTTTTTTGACATTGTCGAGGAGGTCCTGACGGGAAATATCTCCCCCGTGAATCGGTTGGATGGAATTTCCCGTGAAACCGGCCACGATGATTTCTTCCTTGTCGACGGGATTTTTCCGAATCATCCCCTCGTATGTGGCTTCTGTGCCGTGAGCGACGCGGTACTTATAGGGTTTCGAATCGTCCCAGTTTTCCACGCGAAACGGGGCGGTCCAGCCTTGTTCGATCACATCAGCCTGGGCGATCTCGACCCACTTCCCGTCTCTCTCGATTTCAAGCCGAACTACTTTCGGTTCCCCCTCCGGGATCGGGTAGAGCTGAGCCGTTAGTTTGAGAACTTTGTTGTTCACCGTGTAAAGGGCGAAACAAATAATGTCTTTGTTCTCCACTTCTGGAATGACCAGGATCGCCCGATTTTTCTTCTGTTTCCCTTTTTCCTGAGCCTCCGCAGCGGTGAGGAGCAGAAGGGCGACGCAGCAAGTCGTGAGGCATTTCTGGAGCAGATTCATGCTCCATCGGTACGGCGCGTTTTCCGTTTTGTCAGTAAAAAAGACATTTCCCCCTACCCTACGGATTGGCCGGATGACATAGTCACTGACGTCTCGGAAGGTTCGGGGGCCTTTGATTTGCTCCACACGATCCATAGGAAAAGCGGGAGGAGGAAGTGAGGAGCACGGAGCACGGCTTCATGAACAAATTGGTCCGCCCCCCAATCGCGCAGATCCATGCTCATGCCCGCAACCGGTCTCGCAATCGCCGTCAAAAAACCCCAGACGGTCGCGTAGAGCGCAGAAGCACGGCGTAAGAAGGGAACAAAAAGGCCAATGCAGACGAAGAAATCGAGGGCACCTGCCGCACGGAGAAACCCGAGGGTAGTTTCGTGGTCACTCCGAAGGATGATCGAAGTCATACCCTGAAAGTTCGCCGGGGTCGGCCAAAGGAAGCCCAGAGCATAGGCCCCGTGGCCAGCAAAAGTCAGGCAACACGCAAGAATCGTGGTGAAAATAGTCATGCGGTGGCGAACTCCTCGCGTGAGGGCCATCACCAGAATGATCGGACTGAGGATTTGACCGCCATGCTCCACAAACATCGGCAGTTGGCACAGCGCGGCGAGGTATTTGGCATAGGCCAAGATCGTCAGGAGGACACTGCCGCACAGGATGACGCCCATCTGAATCCAAGATTTTTCGCGAACGGTGAGGGTCAAAATACTCCAAGTGAGGTAGAACCACCCGGCCCCGGCGATCCACCGCTGAACCAATCCGTCATCTGAGCCCGTGCCAACAAACTCCTCCCAACTGATCCCAAGACGGTCTGCAAATGCGAAGGTGGGCTCCTGCCAAAGGAGGATGCCGTAGGGACCTTCCCAGTAAAAGTGTACCCACGTCCAGCCCGCAAAGCAGAAGAAGGCACTGAGACGGAGCAGGAGGAGCAGAGTTTTGTCGGTCCCCGGTCGAGTCATCTGGTATGGTTGCACAGCGATTTTCTCTCGCGCCTCGTTTTTTGGAAATTTGGCCACAGTAGCCTCTCGTGAACCGAATCTTTCGACCGCAATCGGAAGTCGGTCAAAGAACCGATATGCGCAATCACCGCCACGATGTGGTGGGTTGCTTTCAAAATCGCTTCACGGTATTTTGCGATATGAGATTTGTGTTTGCCTGCCTCCTCTTTGCATCCACGTCCCTCGCCGGGGACTGGCCTATGTGGCGATACAACGCGGAGCGCGGGGCATCCACGCCGGATGGTCTACCCGCCGGCAAACTCCATTTGCAATGGTCGCGCCAGCTGCCCGAAGCCGCTCCAGCGTGGCCGACGACTCAGGGGAAACTGCAATTCGACATTCAGGCCGAACCTGTCGTGATGGGCGAGCAGATCTTTGTTCCATCGAGTAAATATGATTCCATCACCGCGTTCAGCACCCGTACGGGCGAACAACTCTGGCGATTTTTCGCCGATGGTCCCATCCGCTTCGCTCCCGTAGCGCACGAGGGGAAAGTCTATTTCAACTCTGACGACGCCAATCTCTATGCGGTCGATGCAAAGACCGGCAAGCTGATTTGGAAAGTCAACGGAGCTCCCGAGCGTCGGTGGTTATTAGGCAATCACCGACTCATTTCCGCATGGCCTTCGCGAGGTGGTCCAGTTCTGCATGACGGCAAACTCTATTTTGCGGCCAGCGTCTGGCCGTTCATGGGGATTTTCATCCACGCGATCGATCCCGAAACCGGCACCACGATCTGGACGAACAGCGGCGATGGCACCAACTACACAGTCCAGCCTCACGATTCCGCCGCTTTCGCCGGAGTCGTGCCGCAGGGTCACATCGCGGCAAATGGCAAAAATCTGGTCATCCCCGGCGGTCGATCCACCCCGGGCATCTATGACACGGAAACCGGCGTGCAGCGCTCCTTCGAGTATGATAAAAAGAACGGAGGGCACGACGTCATGGCCACCAGCGACCTGCTTTTTGTCGCTGGGCACGCCTATCTCATGAAAAACGGGAAACCCGTCGGTGGTGGAGCCCCCGCTGTCTTTGATGACATAATGATGATCGCATCCGATCCGAATTCCATCCTTGCTCGAGCACTCGTTCCCACCTTCGAATCGAAAAAATCCGTCGATCGCAAAGGCAAAACGGTCACCGAAACGGAAACCAAATACCGGGAATTATTCCGCACCACTCTGGATACGCCCATGCCGGGAAATGCGATCATCAAAGCGGGAGATCGGCTCTACTCGGGTGGAGTAGGCACGATCGCTGCCTATGACTTACAGAAACCAGTAGCTGCGTGGACAAGCAAAATAGACGGAGAAGCCTACTCCCTCTTAGCCGCGGATGACCGGCTCTTTGTCGTGGCCCGGGAAGGGAAACTGCTCTGTTTCGGGGCAGACGAGATTCCCAGTCCGACAGCTTTTGCACTCGAAGAATCCGGTCCACAAAAGAGCGACGATTCCGATGGCTGGGCGGAAAAAGCAAAAACGATCCTCGAGCATCCAGGGGCGTCCGAAGGGTACGCCATCATACCAAACATCGGTTCCGGACGGCTCATCGATGAATTGCTTCGCCAGTCTCCACTCTACCTCATCGCGATTGATCCCGATGCCAAGAAGGTCCTCGCGATTCGTGAAAGGATGGTTGCCGCGGGACTCTACGGTTCCCGATTTTCCGCCTTTGTCGGAGATCCGGAATCCGAAAAACTCCCCGCCTATCTTTGCAATTTGATCACCTCCGAATTGCCATTTGATTTGCAGGGAAATCTCGCAAATTCCCTTCGCCCCTTCGGCGGTATCGCGATCTCGTTTTCCGCGAACAACGAAGTCCACAGCGTATGCCGCGAGGGCGCTCCGCCGAATTCCGACGATTGGACTCATCAATACGGAACCGCCGCTCAAACCGTGGTTTCGAAGGACGGAAACGTAAAAGCTCCGTTCGGAGTTCTGTGGTTCGGGGGACCGTCCCATGAAGGGGTCCTGCCCCGGCACGGACATGGTCCCTCGCCGCAAATCGCGGGAGGCCGACTCTTTATCGAAGGGGCCGATATGCTCCGAGCCGTCGACGTCTACACCGGGAGAAAACTGTGGGAAAAAAGTCTGCCAGGCATTGGCGAATACTACGACACGACCTTGCACTTTCCCGGAGCGGGAGAAATCGGCAGCAATTACGTTTCCTTGCCCGATACCCTCTACGCGGTGATGGGGCCAAAAATCCTCGCTTTGAATACCGTGGACGGGGAAATCGAGAGAGAGTTTGTGACCGATTCGTTCTGGGGTCACCTCAGTGTAGAAGGCGATTTCTTGATTGCAACCAGTGCACCAGTCGAGGTCGGAAAATCGGAGAAGGACGGGAAATCGGGAACGAAAGAAACCGACTCCATCGGCACCGTTACGGCCACCGTAACGGGCACCGTCCCGACGACCCGGTTTTCTGCGGGCTCCCGGACCCTGACGGTATTTAACCGAAAAACCGGCGAAAAATTGTGGGACCGAGAGGCGGAGTTCAATTTTCGCCACAACAATATCGCGGTATCGGAAGATCGTATTTTCTGCATCGATAAACTGACCGACGAACGCGCCGGAGTCCTGACTCGGCGGGGCTTGCAACTCAAAGGTAAACCAACCCTCTACGCGCTCGATTTGAAAACCGGTGACGTCCTCTGGAAACAAGAGAAAGAGGTTTTTGGCACATTTGTAAACTACTCCGCCGAGCACGACATCCTCCTGCAGGCCGGCAGCAAAGCTCGGGATCGAGCGGCGGATGACATCGGCCGGGGCATGATGGCATTGCGCGGCAAAACCGGCGAAATCGTCTGGTATGACCCCGAGATCGACTACAATGGACCGTGCTTATTGTGGCACGATCAGATCATTACCAACGGCAACGGCGGTTTTGGTCTCAGTCTCTTGAGCGGCAAAAAACTCGGGTGGACCTACGACCGTGGCCATGGCTGCAACACCGCCATCGGAAGCGAGCACATGCTCACCTTCCGCTCGGCCGCGGCGGGATTTTTTGATCTCGACCTGAAATCAGGAACTGGGAATCTTGGCGGATTCAAATCCAGTTGCACGAATAACCTGATCGTCGCAAACGGCGTTCTGAATGCACCGGACTACACCCGCACTTGCACCTGTTCGTATCAGAACCAAACATCACTCGCGCTCGTTCACATGCCCGAAGCTGAGTTCTGGACCTACGGTGGTGCCGCGAATCCAAAACGGATTGGCGTAAATTTTGGAGCGCCCGGCGACCGGAAATCTGAGGCCGGAACTTTGTTTACCGAATATCCCAGTGTCGGCGGCAAATCGGAGGAAGCGAAGATCACGATTCAAGGTTCTCCCATCTATTCGCGTGTCCATTCGTTGCTGATGAACGGGGGTGATTCCCCCTGGTTGACCGCTTCCGCGATGGAAGGTGCCACGGAGATCGCCATTGAACTCCCTCAAGCCCCAGGGAACAAGCCTGTCACCGTTCGACTTTGGTTTGCGGAGCACAACCCGGAGATCAAAAAAGGAGATCGGATTTTTGATCTTTCCCTCGCCGGTCTGCCACTCGAAACCGGCTTCGACATTGTTCAGGAAGCCGGGGGATCGGGAAAAGGTGTCATGAGGGAATTCAAACTCGCCAAATTGGACGGCACTACTCTCAAGATCACTCTGCGGGCACACCCGAATTCATTGCCACCACTCCTCTCCGCCGTCGAAATCGTGACGGGTGATGGGAAGTGAATCGCTGAGGCAAGATGAGCTTTCCGACCTCCCTGGAGGAATTGAAGTTTTCTGGAAATTATAAAATTTACCTTGCAGGAACTTACGTAATCTTCTATAATTTCCACAACACAAACATCCGGGTGCCTGAGAAACACCCAAACGTCGCGAAAGTGACACAGACCCCCGGCAGGTAACACGGCTGAGGATTCCGAGAAAACACAGTTAACCAGATGAAGCTCTATGCAATCACGCTTGCATTGTGCTCCCTGCTCGTGGGGAGTACCGATGCGGGTCAATTCGGGACCGGTTTTGCGATCAGTCCGAAAGGATACCTAGTGACCTGTTTTCATGTCATCCGTGGTGCCGACCGAGTCATCGTCCATTGCCAGGGGGGGTATCTCGAGGCACAGATCATCGCTCTCGATCCCAAAAACGACCTCGCCATTCTCAAGGTAGAAGGTTGGAAAGGGCGCTATCTCGGGCTCAATTCCTCATCGGAGGTTACTCAAACGTCCCCCGTTCTGGCCGCAGGATTCCCAGATCCGACGGTATTGGGGCGCAACCCCAAGGTATCTACCGGCATCGTAAATGCTCTCTCTGGGGTGAGAGATGACCCTCGCTACATCCAGATTTCTGCTCCGGTCCAACCGGGAAACTCCGGGGGGCCGCTCCTTTCGGAAACAGGGAGAGTCATTGGAGTCGTCGCGGCCGGGCTAAACTCCATGGATCGCATGACCCATGGTGGGTACTTGCCCCAGTCCGTAAATTACGCGATCAAAGCGGACCTCATTTTCCCGCTTTTAAAGACCGCATCGGTTTCCGTACCGAAATTCGGAGCCCGAGTTCCCGTCGGACCAAAGCAAGTCGAACGCGCCATCTCCTCGATCGCCCTCATCGAAGGCCTGGGTCGCGGAGAACCGATGTATGGGGGTCAAGTGCCGCGCCCGCCGACGACTACCCCGGTGCCGCCTCCACCCGCTGACAATCGCTCGAAGCCACCGGTGCTCACATCGTTCCGAGACGGGGCCGGTCGGGCTCCGAATCCACGCGGACCCTGGATTTTTCCCGACTCCCACCTTCGTCCACTGCATCCCCAGGAGGTCGCCGCGATTCCGCACGACGGATTGTGGAGGGCACGAAACGAGATTTACCTTCGCCACGGATACATCTTTCCCTCTGCCCAGGGGAAACGATTTGCGCAGGAATTTGGTCCTCAATATCGGCCCACGACGCCATCCGCCGATGCCATCAAGGCACGTCTGACACCTGTAGAAATCGGGAATTTGCAGCTCATTGCCCGATACGAGCAGTGACGGGATTCGCATTTCCCCTGCCCGTGACTATATTCGCAGACCGTGGCAGAAATAGAAACATCATCCCATCCTGGGAAAAAACGTCGATCCCTCCGGGGGATCTTACGTTGGCTGCTTCGTTTCCTCAGTCTTTCTACCGTAGTGATCGCAGGGATTCTTCTGTTTGTCACAATTCTCTCGACCATTCTGTATTTCAATCGAGCCGGGATCATCAATCGATCCCTCGCTGTGCTGGTTGCCCCCTTCCGGGTCAGCATCGGCGACATTGATTTCCATCGCATCGGCGAAGTAACGATACGGGATCTCCAACTCACTCCCAAAAATGCGGTTGGAGAAACCCCTCTCGCTTCCATACCGGAGACGGTCATCACCTATCGTCCGCGAGAACTTCGTGACACCGGAAAACTCGGTTCGATCTCGCTGCGGGGCGCAGACATCGTGCTCAATCAGGAAATCCTCGCAGCGCTTTCCTCGAAGGAAAAGGAAGTAAATGAAGGTGACGCACCTGTCGTGGAACGATTCAACCTGAATTCCCTCGCACACTTCACTGGCAATTTTGAGATCCTCGATAGTCATCTCACCGTGGACCTCGATTCCGCGCCCACGATAAATGCGACCTGGCAGTTCCACAGTGGGCCGATCGGTTTTGGCGAGGACGGATTCAACCGGGAAGCCATCTCCCTGATTTTAACCGATCTCGCCCTCGGACCCGAGGGGAAAAACGGCCACATCGCTCGTCTCGCAGCGAACGGGAGAGTCACTCCAGATTTTTCCAGCGTCCGGATCGACACCCTCGAGATCGACGAACCACGGATTCAGATTACCCCAGATTTTTTCCAGAAATCGCCTCCGACTTCACCGACAGAGAACGGACAAGAGGGCCTGGTCGCAGACTCAACAGGGTCAGATCGTCCCCCGTTCGACCTCCTCCTCCACTCCCTCCAGCTGAATCGGGCGGAAATCTCGACGAGCGGTTTTGGGGGGACTCTGCCCGATCTTTCGTTTGAAACGACCCTCCCGCTCCAGGATCTGACGTTTCACGACGGCAAATGGAGCAGCGGAAGTCCCATCGAGGCGGTCGTCGAAAATGTGATCGTCGGCACGGGAAAGGCGCAATTGCTCTCTGCCGACCGGATCGAGTTATCGGCGGGGACACTGGAGACGCTCTTAGAAGAACACGTCGTCCCGGGCATCGCGTTGCACGGACTCGACGTTCTCCTCACCGACGCCTCCCTTGCATCGTTCCGGAAGAATGAGGACGATCCTGCCACGACCGCAAACCCGACGACCGCCCCTTCTGAAAAGGCAACCCCCTGGACCCTCGACAAAGTGACCTTGACTGACGGCAAGGTCCTCTTGCGGGATCTCACTCTCGCCGGGAAAGCAGGGCCCGAGTTGCAGGCGAGCGTCACCGCACGACTCGAGGATCTCCATTTTGGACCAGAGGGATTTGTCTCAAAAGCGAGCCAGACCATCATCGTCGAAAATACAAAACTCCGCGCTCCCGGCGCAACCACCGCGACCGACCCGCTGCTCTCGATCGAGCGGGCAGAAATGGTCGGACGATGGTCCGAGTTTCAAAAAAACAGCTTGCTCGATCGGCTTGTCATTCGCGGACCAAAGATCGAGTTTACCGACGCCACCCTCGGGCACTGGCTCCAAGAGGAGAAGGCCGATCCCGAAACCGCCGGC
The DNA here is from genome assembly GCA_018058245.1 of Verrucomicrobiales bacterium. Classification (GTDB taxonomy): domain Bacteria; phylum Verrucomicrobiota; class Verrucomicrobiia; order Verrucomicrobiales; family DEV007; genus Arctic95D-9. The sequence continues at coordinate 3,656 of JAGPCC010000123.1, read as the reverse complement.
CCCGTCGATCGACCCGTCTACAAGGTGACTGACCTTGACGTCACCGGAGGCCGTCTTGTCGCCGATTCCAGCTTTTCGGTGGGGAGAGTTCCCAAGATCTACTCCGAGTTTACCCTTGCGACCGGCAAAGGAGAAAAGGAGGGACCGTTCTCCTATCACCTCAAGCTGAACGATTTTCACATTCGCAATCACCCCCGGCAGATCGATTTTGTCGGCCCGCCCCGTCCGCCCACCCTGTTTCCCGAAACCCTCCAACCGACCGGCCTGCCACCGGTGCAAGAAGGGGAAGTCTTCACCGTCAAACAAATCGATCTCGACTTCACTGCGGCACAACTCCAGCGTACCCGCCGCATCGGGAAACTGAAGATGACTGGGGCAGTCCTCACCGTCGGGGAGGGCCTGAAAGCGATCGCTGATACCGGGAGCGACAACAAAGAGCCTACCCCTGACTCTGAACCAGCTCCAGCTCCAGCTCCAGCTCCAGCTCCAGCTCCAGCTCCAGCTCCAGCTCCAGCTCCAGCTCCAGCTCCAGTCCCCGCCGTGCCAGCTCCAGACCCAGTTCTCCCAGAAGCGGCCCCTGCTCCTCCGTCCGCTTCGACACCCCCGCAGGCGCCCCCTCAAACCGTGCCAAAACTCCCCACTTGGCTGATTGAGCAAGTCGAGATCACCCAGAGCCAGGTCAATTTTGAAGCTCTCATTCCCCAGGTCGAGGGTCTGCGTTTTGCGATCGAGACGCAACTCACTGATGTACCCCTCTCACTCGACGGCATTCTCGCGCAGGAGAAACTGCAAAAAATCGAACTGGCCGGGATCGAGATCAAAGATCCCTACAATTCATTCATCACCGTGGCCTTTCTCCCGACCATTTTTGTTGAGTTTTCCCTCGCAGGGCTCACACGGCAGGAGATTGAAAAGATTGACCTCATTGGTCCGTCGCTTCATGTCGGGCAGGGGCTTTTCTGGTGGATCGACTATCAACGGAAATTCCGGGAACAGAACGAGGGCGCGAGCATCGGGATCGACGCTGGGGTCGAAGTCACCAAAAAACCGGACTGGGTCATCAAAACGATCAACGCCACCGCCGGACAGATCGTGATCTCCCCGACCGGAGTTCCCATCGGGATCGTGCCCTTTCCCTTCAATGCCACGACCAACATGAGCGAAGGAAATATCGAGCTCAAATTGACTATTCCGGACGAAGACCACGTCTACAAATTCCCCGACTACAAAGTCGATCTCTACGGCCTCACCGGGGATGTCCAGTTCAACGTACCGGTGAAGGACGTGAACAATAATCTCGTCCAGACATTCACCCTGAAACGTGCCGTATGGAAAAACTACGAAGCGCGAGACCTCTTTATCACTGTCACATTTGACGAAAACGGAGTCTACGGAAAGTTCGGGGGTGCCGCCTACGATGGTTACGCCGAAGGCCAGTTTAACTTCTACCTCGGTGATACCGGCAAATGGGATGCCTGGCTCTCCGGCACGAATATGGACACCGGCCCGCTCACTCAGATCATCGTGCCCGATAACTTTCTCATGGATGGTCGCCTTTCCATCAAAATGATCTCCGAGGGGCGCGATAAAACCGTGGGCGAGACCAGTGGAGAGTTCCACACCGATTCCCCAGGTTGGTTCGACGTCACCAAACTCGATGCCATCCTCGAAACTCTGCCGCCCGAATGGAACAGTCTCCAGCGCAGCCTCACCGAATTGAGCCTCATTGCCCTGAAAAGATTTGAGTATGACAAAGGGGCCGGGAGCCTCTACTTTCTGAACCGTGCTGGCGAGCTGAACATGCGTTTTGTAGGAGACTACGGAAGCCGCGAACTCAATCTGCACGTCCACGACGAACGAAACACCACACCAAAGACAGCTGCCGCAGGATCGGTCGCCGGGGATGAGATCTCGGAAGAAACGTCCCCTGAGCCCAGCACCCCGCCACCCGCACCAGCCGCAGGCCTCGCGGAGTGATCCATAGGGGGAGACCGAAGATGCAAACTCAGAACCATCGATTTTTCCGTCACGACCGGGCAGAGCTCGCTTCTGGCGCCCTCGTGGCATTCCTCGCCCTCTCGATGACCTCGTGCCTGAAGCCCTTCGACGTGAACGTGGCCACACCGGCACCGATCAAGGTGGATCTCTCCATGGACGTCCATGTCTACCAGCACGGAGCAACGGACACCAAAAAATCAGAGACGCAGGCTGAGTTTCGCTCCGCCATGGACAGTCGCCGCGATCGCATGTCCGAGATCCAGGAACTGAAAAACAACCGCCTTGTCGGAGAAAATCACGACGGCACCCTTACCGTGAAGACTCGTCCCGCCGGTGAATACGGTGACTACGTCGAAAAAACGGTCAAAGACGAAAACCTCGATCGCGAGACCCTCATGAAACAGGAAGCCGAAGAGAAAAACACCGAAGTGAGCACCATTCGGGACGAGCAGTGGCGGCACTGGCAGAGAAAGTCTTTCCCGGGAGAATGGATTGAAATCGCCAACGAAGGCGGCCAGGGTTACCGGTGGGTCCAAAAAGAAGCCGTCGGCGAGGGAGATTGATCCCTCCCCCCTTTTCCTTCCCTCAAAAATTCCCCTCATTTTTCCATGCGCCAGATTCTAGTCACTTCCGCCCTCCCCTCCGCCAACGGCCCAATTCACATCGGACATCTCGTCGAGTATCTCCAGACCGATGTCTGGGTTCGGTTTCAGAAAATGCAGGGACATCGTTGTGTCTACGTCTGTGCCGACGATACCCACGGAACCGCGATCACGATCCGCGCCCGCGCCGAAGGCCGCACCGAAGAAGAAGTCATCGCCGAAATGAGCGAGGCGCATCAGCGCGACTTCGGCGGGTTCGGAATCGAGTTCGACAACTACGGCAGCACCCATTGCCCCGAAAACCGCGAAGTCTGTCATGAGATTTGGGCGGCCCTGCGAAAGACCGACATGGTCATCGAAAAGGAAATCGACCAGCTCTTTGATACGGAAAAAGGGCTCTTCCTCGCGGATCGGTTTGTTCGCGGAACCTGTCCGAAATGCGGTTCCAAAAACCAGCCCGGCGACAACTGCGGGAACTGCGGCGCGACCTACAACCCGACCGAACTCGTCGATCCGGTGAGCGCCCTTTCCGGCACCACTCCAGAGATTCGTGCTGCCAATCACCTCTTTGTCCAAATCGAGAAGCTGCACGACTTCCTCAACGAATGGACCCAGTCCGGCACCCTGCCGTCGGAGAGTGCGAACTACCTGAAAAACTTTTTCCTGAACGAACCACTCCGTGACTGGGACATCTCCCGTCCTGCGCCCTACTTCGGATTTGAGATTCCCGACTCCCCCGGCAACTACTGGTATGTCTGGTTCGATGCTCCGATCGGGTACATCGGCGCGACAAAACAATGGTGTCACCGGACCGGCGAGAATCTCGACGACTGGTGGAAGAGCGATCAAACCGAGATCCACCACTTCATCGGCAAAGACATCCAGTATTTCCACACCCTCTTCTGGCCCGCGATGCTGAAGACGGCCGGATTTTCTCTCCCGACGCAGGTGCACATTCACGGATTCCTCACCGTCGACGGCGAGAAAATGTCGAAGTCCCGCGGCACCTTTGTCCGGGCTGCGAAGTACCTCGAACACCTCGATCCGGAATACCTC
>JAGPCC010000122.1 GCA_018058245.1 Verrucomicrobiales bacterium | reverse complement strand
GGTAGGCGTCGGCCTGATACAGGATGCGCTGCATCGCCTGAAGATCGTAGTCAAGCGTGACCATCAGCTCCTCGAGATAGGTCATCAGTGCGGGATTCGAGGCTGTCGTAGTCTCTTTGATATCGTCGGCAGGTTCGATCAATCCGAGTCCAAAGGTGCGCTTCCAGAGGCGATTCGCGATGACTTTGGTGAAGCGGGGATTTTCCGGAGAAGTGAGCCATTCGCCGAAAGCTCTTGAAGGATGCTCGCTCTCACTGAGGACTGCCGCATTTCCCATCAATGTTGCCGGGGTTACGATGGATCGGGGTTGTGCGTCGTCGTATTTGTAGTCGTTGGGAAGGCGCAGGCTACGATCCGTCTCGTTGACATTGTTGTAGCGGACCGGAGTGAGAATCTCGGAAGCGGCCTTTCGGAGTGATTTTTCCAATTCCTTGTCCGCCGGTTTCCCCTTCTTCTGTCTCAGGAATTCGACCGCTTTTTGTACGATAGGATGGTTGTTCGTCGCGACCATGCCGGTGGTAAAAGCGGCGAGATGGTAATAATCCATCTGGGTCCATTGATCGAAGGGGTGGTTGTGACACTGGGCGCACACGATCTGAGTCCCCAGAAAAACTTGCGAAGTGATCGCGAGATTGTCGAGGTTCATCCCGTAGTCACGGATGTAATAACCGATCGCAGGGTTTTCCCAGGAGCTGCCCGAGGCAGTGACCATCTCGTAGACGAGCTTGTTGTAGGGTTTGTTCTCGCGAATCGATTGTTTAAGCCATTGCTCATAGGCGAGACCGGCAGGGATGCTCTGACCGCTGCCTGAAAGCGATGTTTTTGCTCGAAAGAGATCGGCAAAATAATTGTATTGATGGGAGGCGTAACCATCCGACCCGATCAGCGAATCGATGAGTTCGGCCCGTTTTGCAGGTTCCGTTGATTCCAGGTAAGTGACCGTTTCCTCCTTTGTCGGGATTCGCCCGATGAGATCGAGATAGACACGACGGACAAAGACCTCGTCCGAGGCGACGGCATTTGGCTCCTGATGATTGGCAAGGAGGTTGTCGCGGACGAGCTGGTCAATCTTGGCAACCGCTTCCTCTGAAGGGATCGCAAAAAGCGGACACGCTTGAAAGAGAAGCAAGGAAGCAAAAGCGAAGCTGGCGGGGAACAATTTCATTGGATCGGATAGGTTGAACCGCAAAATCCTGTGAAAGTTCTTCACGCAATTGCGGAAAGGTGCCTGCATTCTATCGAGGATCGAAAACTGCGGGTGACGGGGAGGCCACTATTTTTTCAGTTCAGCAAAAATGAGGCGTCCCGCGCTCGTCTGCACCGCCCCAGCGACAACGACGTGTCTGGTCGCGCCGATAAAGGGTTTCCCTTGGTTCACTACGATCATCGTTCCGTCGGGAAGGTACCCAACGGCCTGATGGTCATCCCGGCCCACTTTGACAAGTTCGAGGAATAGCTCATCACCCGGCGAGACAATCGGGCGGAGAGCTACCGAGAGTTCGTTGAGGTTCAGCACATTGATTCCCTTTACCCTCGCGACATTCCCGAGATTCGTATCGTTTGTTAAAATCCGGGCATCCATTAAATCTGCCAATTGCACCATTTTTGCGTCGGTCGAGAGTCCGCTCTCGAAGGTTTCTTCGTGGATCGAAATGTCCATACGATCCGAAGATTTCATCTGATTCAGGGAATCGAGCCCGCGTTTGCCCCGGCTGCGCTTGATATCGTCGGAGGATTCCGCCATTTTTTGGAGGTCATCGAGAACAAAGCGGGGGATCACGAGGGTGCCCCCGAGGAATCCGGCATCGCAGATTCCGGGGATGCGGCCATCGATCACGACATTGGTATCGAGCAGCGTTGGCAGGTCCTGAAGAGAATCCTGCCGAAAGCGAACGTAGGGAATGAGCATGGAGAATTCCTCGCGCTTACTTCGGAGGGCAAGCATGACCCCAATGAATCCGAATCCTAAAAATATCGCTAGGTTAAAGATGTTTCCTGCGAGCTGAAACTGTTCGACCCAACCTGCCTGGAAAAAGCCGATCCGTGTGACCAACCAAGCGCAGAGCAGACCGATGAGAAGTCCAAAGGTCCCGTGAGAAAACGCCCGGATACTGAGATGTCTCAGCAGGATGTCTAGAACGATCACCAGTGAGGCAAAACCAATCCCAACCAGAGAACCGAACCACCAGATGTTCGTCGCTTCCCCCATCGCAACAGAGGCACCGATGAATCCCGCAAGGAGCAGGAAGAACATACGAATGACATTTAGGAGGGCGGGCGTATTCATCAAAGCAGCAGACGGTCTGCGCCTACTATACCTCTGGAGGCGGAATTTGCGACGGAGCGTTTTTTTCAGCTGTCCTACCTGCCATCCACTTTCCGCGACGCAACAAATCGGTCAAGGGGAGCCCGGCTCTTGCTGCCGCATCGGAGACGATTTCGCGCTGTGTGACGAGGAAGCCGGATACGATCACGGCGGAATTGGCGGTGAGATGGGGAGGAAAAAGGGGGAATAGCTCCACCAGCAGGTCGCTGAACAAATTGGCGGCGATGAGGTCGAACGGCTTCTCTGGGGCGGCGTGCATCATTTTAATGGCATCGGCATCCACAAATTGCACAACGGAGCGGACCCCGTGCCGTTCGCCGTTGATGCTGGCATATTCGAGCGCCATGCCGTCGTTCTCAACTGCGATCACCTCGGTGGCACCCAGTTTGGCTGCCGCGATCGCGAGGATCCCACTGCCGCACCCGAGGTCAAGGACCCGCCAGGGGCGCCCCGCCCGCTCTTTTGCAAAGTCCGAAAGAAAGCGGAGGCAGTTTGCCGTAGTCGGGTGCTCTCCCGTTCCGAAAGCCAGTTGCGGAGGAAAACTCAGAATGACCCGGCCCGGGTTCTCGCGTTCGAGCTTTGCGAGAGAATCGGGATCATCGGTTAGGGTGACCAGGAGGGTGTCGCGGATGCGAATGGGAGGGCCACCGTCGAGAGGGATTTTCGGCTGCCAGTCGGCCGGGACCATGGCCGTGACGACTCCCCCAAAACGGCCAGCCATCTCCTCTGCCTCGATCTGACGGGTGAAGTAACAACAGAACCGCCAGCGCTTTCGGCGGACCGGTTTGTCGACGACATAGGCGATCTCCTCGGCGATGAAGCGGATTTCCCACTCCTCGAGCCGGTCTTCATCGACAAACTTGGACCAGCAATAAATCGTTTCCAAAAGAGACCCTCCTTGAGCCTTCGCCAGGCATGAAAGTAAAATTTGGAGCGGGTGATGAGATTCGAACTCACGACATCAACCTTGGCAAGGTTGCGCTCTACCCCTGAGCTACACCCGCATCTTGCTCCCTTGCGGCAGCGCGGACGGCAATTTGACGGGAAAGAGTAATTTTTCAAGGCGAAATTTTAAAATTCGCGTGCGAAATGGACTCATGCCATGGTGGTCTGCCATTTGCGTAGAGATGAAGAAATTTGGAAATAAACTCGACGAGATCCTTGCTGATAAACTGCTGGAAGTCGAAAAACTCTTGCCCCTGCGGGACAAGTTGCAGTATGCCGCTCAATCGAGGGAGGATTTTCGCTGCTTTGAGACCGCACTCGGCGGAGCGCTCCGGCATCAGGGAGACGACGTCGGTTATGGCACCACCGAGCTTGCCGTCATCGCCGAAATCAAGCGTGCCTCACCCTCTGCGGGGATCATTTCGGCCGATTTTGATCCCGTCGAGATCGCCAAAGCCTATGCCGAAGCGGGAGCTGACGCACTTTCCGTCCTCACGGACGAAAAATATTTCCAGGGGCATCTCTCGTACCTCTCCCAGATTCGGGAGGTCGTGGATCTCCCACTCCTGCGGAAAGATTTCCTCATTCACGAGGTTCAGATCTTTGAAGCGGTAGTGGCGGGTGCAGATGCCATCCTGCTCATCGTCGGGGCGCTGGAACAAGAGGAACTGCATCATCTTCTTGCCGTCGCGGGCAGTTATCAGCTCGATGTTCTCGTCGAAGTCCACGATCTGGAGGAAATGGAGCGAGCTCTTGAGACGGATGCAAGAATCATCGGGATCAACAATCGGAACCTTCGCACCTTTGCGGTCGACCTCCACGCAACCGAACAACTCAGCGAGGAAGTGGGTCCGTCTCACATCCTCGTGAGCGAGAGCGGCATCTACACCGGGGAGGATACCGCGAGGATTCAGTCCTGGGGGGCCGATGCGATTCTCGTCGGAGAAGCCCTCATGCGATCTCCAAATAAGATGATCAAAATGGCCGAATTAAAAGGCCGTGAATTGACTCTGTGATCGCGATCCCCCGTTGACCCTCCGAAACCGGGACGGCTCCCGGGATCGGAGGAGGGATGGGTTTCCTCAATTCGCGACCACGTTCACGAGCCGACCCGGAACGACGATTACTTTGCGCACGGTGAGACCCTCGATGAAGCTCTGCACTTTTGCGCTCGCCATCGCGACAGCTTCGACCTCCTCATTCGGGGCACCGTTTGCCACAAAGATCTTGTCGCGGACCTTGCCGTTGACCTGCACAACGATCTCGATCTCGTCTTCGATGAGACAATCCGGATCGAATTCAGGCCAGGGCTGATTTGCGAGGTCTTCTGCATTCACGCCGGAAAAAGCCGCTGCGAGAGTGGCATTGAGTTCCTCGGTGAGATGAGGAGCAAAAGGGTTGAGCACTTTCAGCAGAAGAACCATCGAGGAAACCGGAACCGCCTCCAGCTTCGTTAGATCGTTTGTGCAGACCATCATTTGTGAAATGGCCGTGTTGAAACTCATCGCTTCGATGTCGTCGCCCACCTTCCGAATCGTGGCATGAACCACCTTGTTAGTGGCTTTGTCAGGCTCGATTTCGGCGAGCTTCGTGTTCAGGACCCAGTCACCCTCCTGATTTGTTTCCATGACGAGACGCCAGACACGGGCGAGGAAGCGGTAAACGCCCTCGACCCCTTTCATCGACCAGGGTTTGACCTGCTCGAGCGGTCCCATGAACATTTCGTAGAGACGCAGCGAGTCCGCTCCGTAGAGTTCGACGACTTCGTCCGGATTCACGACATTGCCGCGCGATTTGGACATCTTCTGTCCGTCTTCGCCCATGATGAGGCCCTGATTCACCAGTTTTTGAAACGGCTCGGGGGTCGAAACGTGTCCGAGGTCAAAAAGCACCTTGTGCCAGAATCGTGCGTAGAGCAGATGCAATACTGCGTGCTCGGTGCCACCGACGTAGAGATCGACTCCACCGGGATTTCCGTTCTTGGCCATCCAGTATTGTTCCGCCTCTTTGCTGATCGGTGCGTTCGGGTTCTGCGCATCACAGTAACGGAGATAGTACCAGCAGGAACCTCCCCACTGCGGCATCGTATTCGTTTCGCGTTTCACTCCGTCGCCGAGATTGACCCATTCGGTTGCCTTGGAAAGGAGCGGTTCGGGCGTGCCGGTTGGTTTGTAGTCGACTAGTTTCGGAGCGAGGAGAGGCAATTCATCCTCGGAGATCGCCTCGTGTTTTCCATCGCGCCAGACGATGGGGAACGGTTCCCCCCAGTAGCGCTGACGGGAAAAGAGCCAGTCGCGCAGTTTGAAATTGATCGTCTTTTTGCCGAGGTTTTTTTCCACGAGCCATTCCGCGATTTTGACTTTCGCTTCGGGGGTGGAGAGCCCGTCGAGGAAACCGGAGTTGATGGCGATGCCGTTGCCGGTGAAACACTGCTGCTCCACTCCTTCCGGCGCGTGAACCACCTCGATCACCGGAATTTCAAATTTCGTCGCAAACTCAAAGTCCCGAGCATCATGTGCCGGCACGGCCATGATCGCTCCGGTGCCGTAGCTCATCATGACATAGTCAGCGATCCAGACCGGGATCTTCTCGTCATTCACGGGATTGGTTGCGTACCCGCCGGTAAAAACTCCGGACTTCTCCTTTGCCAGTTCGGTGCGTTCGAGATCGGATTTGGAAGCACAGGCCACCTGGTAGGCGGCAACGGCGCTTTTCTGCTCAGCCGTGGTGATTTTTTCCACAAGAGGATGCTCAGGCGCAAGGACCATGTAGGTCGCTCCGAAGAGCGTATCGGGCCGGGTCGTAAAAACCGTGACCTTTTCCCCTCCAATCGTAAAATCGACCTCCGCTCCGTCACTGCGCCCGATCCAGTTGGTCTGGAGCATTTTGATCCCGCCGGGCCAGTCGAGGCCTTCCAGTTCATCGATGAGACGCTGGGCGTAGGCCGTGATCCGCAGCATCCACTGACGCAGGGGGCGACGTTCCACGGTGTGCCCTTTCGAGCGCCACTCCTCGACCTCTTCATTCGCGAGCACCGTACCCAGATCGGGCGACCAGTTCACCGGCGTCTCGGCGACGTAGGCGAGACGGCGATTGTCGATTTCCTCACGAGTGCAGCCCTGCGCTTCGAGCTCGGAGACCGGCTTCGCCTTTTGATCCACTTCACAATAGTAGGAGTTATAGAGCTGAAGAAAGATCCACTGTGTCCACTTCACATACCCGGGTTCGGTCGTGTTGACCTCGCGATCCCAGTCATAAGCGAACCCGAGGCTTTTGAGCTGGCGGCGGAAATTGTTGATGTTGTTCCGCGTGTTGATCGCGGGATGTTCCCCTGTCTTGATCGCATGCTGCTCGGCCGGCAGACCAAAGGCGTCCCAGCCCATCGGGTGCAGGACGTTGAATCCGTTCATCCGCTTGTAGCGGGTGATGATGTCCGTTGCGGTGTATCCCTCAGGGTGCCCGACGTGGAGACCGGAACCGCTCGGATAGGGAAACATGTCGAGCACATAGTACTTCGGCTTGGCCGCATCGAAACCCGGATCACCCGGATTCGGGACGGAAAAAGTCTTTTTCGATTCCCAACGGTCCTGCCATTTGGATTCGAAGTCGATGAAGGGGAAACTTTTGCGTTGCTCGGACATGATAGCTCTTTCGGGAGTGGCGGGGAGTGTAGAGCCACTGAGCGGGAGACGCAGCAGGTTTTTACTCAGGACGCCACGATTCCCCGTGGAAAGTGGGATGTTCTCGGCACCAACTTGCCCATCCTGCCGAAGGAATGTTGCAGAGAATAGAATTTCCGCTCAGAGGTACCTGTCTTTCGTATCCGCTATGCCGAATCCCCATGCGGACCCAACAATCCGCCATCAAGAGATGGGCCACCAGGCTCTCTGCTGTCCTTACATGCCTTCAGCAGGATGAGCACTCCGACAACTGCTGAGAGAAATGACCCCGCGAGAATGCCGATTCGATCATCCACTGCGTAGTCCGGACCTCCTGCCCCTTCGAAGGCGAGACCTCCAATGAAAAGGCTCATTGTAAAACCGATCCCGCACAGCACGGAGAGACCGTAAAGCTGCATCCAGTTGATCCCCGTCGGAAGCGTCGCAAGTCCGGCTTTGACCGCGAGGAAACTAGCGAGGAACACCCCGATCTGTTTTCCTAAGAACAATCCTGCCGCAATCCCCAGCGGAACGGTTTCGAGCAGAGCGGAAGGGCTCATCCCTTTGAAAGGAACTCCGGCGTTTGCGAAGGCAAAAATCGGGAGAATCAAATACACCACCCAGGGGTGAAGCCCGTGCTCCATGCGATAGGCCAGTCCGCTTTTGTCAGCGGCAGATTTTCCGACAGGGATAAAACCAGCTAATGCCACCCCGGCCAGTGTTGCGTGGACCCCTGATTTCAAGACCGCGATCCAGAGGACGATTCCGAGAAGCACATAGGGAGCGGTCGTCTTTACTCCGGTCCGGTTGAGCGCAAAAAGCCCCACGAGTACAACAAAGGCGATGCTGAGAGAAGTCACCGAGAGCTGATCGGTGTAAAAGATCGCGATAATCAGGATCGCGGCGAGGTCATCGATCACCGCGATCGACGTCAGGAGGATCTTCAAGGCCACCGGAACCCGGCTTCCAAGCAGGGCGAGAATGCCGAGAGCAAAAGCAATGTCCGTCGCTGCCGGGATCGCCCATCCGTTCATCGCGACGGGGTCGCCCCAGTTAATGTAGGCGTAGATCCCCGAAGGAATCGCGATTCCGCCGAAGGCCGCGAGCAGTGGCAGTGTAATTTTCCGACGATCCGAAAGCTCTCCAAAAAGCACTTCCCGCTTCAACTCCAGGCCGACGAGGAGGAAAAAGACGGCCATGAGACCGTCGTTGATCCAGAGCAGGAGCGGCTTTGCGATCGTCCAGGTCCCGATTCCTACGATCGCTTTTGTTTCGAGAAGACCGCCATACCAGGTCACGCCGGAGTTCGCCACGATCAACGCAGCCGCCATCGCCAGCATCAGGAGGACTCCGGGGGCGGCTTCATGATGGAGGGCTTTTTTGATTCGGGTGGAATTCATGATGTTTTCGGGCTCAGAGAAATTTTCCTGAAAAGGAATTGGGAGGTTGATTTTGAGATCTCTATATGGTGAAATTGTCACGATCTTTATTTCATGACAATTAAAACATGACATTTTTAACGTGTTTTCCTCGTCATGCAACTACTTTCGCTGAAAAATGAGCCATTCCGATTCCGCAGTGCCCCCGCTTGAGAGTTCACGCTGGTCTTTCCTGACCAATCACACTCATATTCTGGTCTGCCTTGCCCGCGCACCCGAGACCACGGTGAGGAATCTCGCCCTTCATGTTGGCATTACGGAGCGTTCCGTGCAGCGAATCCTTTCAGACCTCGAAGAATCCGGAGTCGTCACCCGCATCAAAGACGGACGGAGAAATCACTACGAGGTGAATCTCCAATACCAACTCCGCCACCCCCTCGAGTCGCACCATTGCCTCGGCGACCTGCTCCAGGCGCTGGATTGAAGGTTGTGCGTTGCCGGTTCATTGAGGGGCGACGAGTCCTCGAACCTCCCAATTTCCCGCAAATTCTGCTGCATCCGTGTCGTTCGGTGCGTAACCTCTCGACGACACAGGTATGGCAAAACGGAACGCAGCAAAAACGACAAAAGAGGACGCGGTCATTACGGTCCGGGGAGCCCGTCAAAACAACCTCAAAGGCATCGATCTCGATGTTCCGATCGGGAAACTGACGGTCATCACGGGCCCGAGCGGATCGGGAAAGTCGAGCCTTGCCTTTCAAACACTCTACGCGGAGGGCCAGCGCCGTTATGTGGAGACCTTTTCGCCCTACACCAGGCAGTTCTTCGACCGCATGGACAAACCTCAGGTCGATTCGATTCAGGGGATCCCCCCGGCCATCGCCATCGAGCAGCAGAATGCGGTGAAATCGACCCGTTCCACCGTCGGGACGATCACGGAGATCAACGACTACCTGAAACTGCTCTTTCCCCGCCTCTGCAAGGGCTACGATCCCGTCACAGGAGAGGAAATCGCCCCGGACACCCCGGAGTCGATCCTGCGGAAAACGATCGAGCGTTTCGGTCGTGACTCCTCCCTTCTGATTCTTTTTGCTGTGGACGTACCGACGGGAACGAAGGTAAAGGACTTCTTCGAGTTCCTCCAGCAGCAGGCTTATCTCCGCGTCTGGCTCTACGGCAAAGCCTACCGCGTTGATGCACCGGAGGAATACGATCGCAAGGTCCTACCCGGTCGTGTTGATGTCATTCAGGACCGGGTCGCCCCGTCGCGCCGCTCCCGATTCCTCGAAGCGCTCGAACGGGCGCTCGATCTCGGCAAAGGAACCGTCACGATCGTAGATCCTGATTCGGAAAAGCGGGCTTCTTTTTCCCGCGGCTGGTCTTCACCCGAAACGGGAACGGAATTAAAACCTCCCACTCCGGGCCTCTTCAGTTTTAATCATCCGCTCGGAGCCTGTCCCGTTTGCCGGGGATTCGGGAAAGTCATCGGAATCGATGTCGATAAGGCCATCCCTGACAAATCACTCTCCATCGCCGAAGGCCTCGTGCGGGCCTTCCAGGGCGACGCCTACTACGAATGCGAGGAGGATCTCGAACGCTGCTCCCGGACGCGCGGGCTCAGTCTCGTGACGCCTTTCGACGAGATGGATGCGAACGATCAGAAGTGGATCCTCGAAGGCGACGGCGGGAATCCGGAGGAAGCCTGGCAAAACGGAGTCTGGTATGGAGTGCGCGGTTTCTTCGACTGGCTCGAGTCCCGGGCCTACAAGATGCACGTGCGTGTCTTTCTGAGCCGCTACCGCAGCTACACGGAATGCAAAGTGTGCAAGGGCACCCGCCTGAAACCCGAGGCACTCTCTTTTCGGCTCGCCGACAAAACGCTACCGGAACTGTGGCAACTCTCGATCGACGAACTCGCGGCTTTTTTCCGAACCGTCGAAGTCCGCACCGACGACAAAACAGCGACGATGCTGCATCAGGAGATCGGGAATCGTCTCGGATATCTGAAAGAGGTCGGGCTCGGTTATCTGAACCTCGACCGTCCCACTCGAACCCTCTCTGGTGGGGAAACCGAGAGGGTTAACCTCACGACTTGCCTCGGCGCAAGCCTGACAAATACCCTTTTTGTCCTCGATGAACCCACTGTCGGACTGCATCCCCGTGATGTCGGAAAGCTCATCGGGGTGATGGAGAGGCTCCGGGATCTCGGTAATACTCTTGTTGTCGTCGAACACGAAGAAGCGGTGATTCGCTCGGCCGATCACCTCATCGACATCGGTCCCGGCCGCGGTGAGGGCGGCGGGGAGCTTGTTTTTGCCGGATCCGGCCTTTCCACAAAAGAGGCCGCGGCGGCGCAGAGCGTCAAACATCCGACTGCCTTGACCCTGCAATATCTTGCGGGAAAACTTTCGATCCCGATTCCGAAAAACCGTCGTTTGCCGAAGCGCTGGATCTCGATCAAGCGGGCGACGCAGCACAACCTGAAAAAGATCGATGCCGAGATTCCGCTCGGGGTTCTCTGTTGTGTCACCGGCGTCTCAGGCTCCGGGAAATCGACTTTGATCCATTCCGTTTTCTACGGGAACCTCATGAACGAACTCGGACTCGCGAGCAGCGAGCTGGAGATCGGAACGTGCAAGGAACTCCGTGGTGCCGGCCACGTCCGCGAAGTTGTCATGGTGGATCAGGCTCCCCTCGCCCGCACCCCGCGCTCGACGCCGGCAGTCTACACGGGAATTTTCGAGCCGATCCGGAAGCTCTTTGCGGAATCGCCTGATGGAAAATCGCGCGGGCTTACCCCCGGTTATTTTTCCTTCAACAGCGGGATCGGACGCTGCGGTCGCTGCATGGGCAACGGCTACGAAAAAGTCGAGATGCAGTTTCTCAGCGATCTGTATGTGACCTGTCCGGAGTGCGAGGGAAAACGCTACACCCCCGAAGCTCTCGAAGTGGAGCTGGAAGGACGAAACATCCACGATCTCCTTTCGATGACCGTGACGGAGGCGATCCCCTGGTTTTTTGCGATGAGTGACCGCAAGACAAATTCGGTCGTCGATGGATTGCAATTGCTCGCCGATGTCGGGCTTGGTTATCTGCGCCTCGGGCAACCACTCAACACACTCTCCGGCGGCGAAAGTCAGCGCCTCAAGCTCGTCGGGCATCTCCTCGCGGCCCCGGTGAGGAAGCGGAAAGACGACAAGACCTCGGTCCTCATTTTTGATGAACCGACGACGGGCTTGCATTTCGACGACACCGGAATGCTCCTCAAAGTTTTCGAACGTCTCGTTGAAGCGGGAGAGTCGGTCATTGTCATCGAGCACAATCTCGATGTCATCAAATGCGCGGATCACGTCATCGATCTCGGACTCGAAGCGGGAAGCGGCGGCGGTGAGATCGTCGTTTGCGGCACTCCGGAAGAAGTCGCCGCCCACCCCGCCTCGCACACCGGGCGTTATCTGGCGTCGATTTTACAAACGGCCAAAGCGGTGCCCCGGATCACTGCCGCCGCTGCCAAAGCACTCAAGGTCGCCGAGTCTGCATCGCCGGTTCTCTATGAGACAAAACGAAATCCGAATGCGATCGAACTCTTCGGGGCGCGGGAGAACAATCTCAAACATCTCAACCTCACGATTCCGCGCGAGCAGTTTGTTGTCATCACCGGACTGAGCGGATCGGGCAAATCGACGCTCGCGTTTGACATCCTCTTTGCGGAAGGCCAGCGCCGTTTCCTCGATTCCATGTCGACCTACGCACGGCAGTTCGTCGAGCAGATGGAACGTCCTGACATTGACCTCATCACCGGCCTCCCGCCAACAGTGGCAATCGAACAGCGCATCTCGCGTGGAGGAGGAAAATCGACCGTCGCGACCGTGACAGAGGTCTGGCACTTTCTACGGCTGCTTTTTGCAAAAGTGGGACGTCAGTATTCCCCCGATACCGGAAACGCGGTCGAAAAACAGAGCGTCTCCTCCATCGTGACACGCCTCCGCGCAGAAGCCGCAAAACCGGGGCGCACCGTGCAGGTTCTCGCTCCGCTGATCAAAGCGAAGAAGGGATTTCACACTGAAGTGGCGGCCTGGGCCGCGAAGCAGGGATTTACGACCCTGCTCGTCGACGGCCAACTCAAGGAAGTAGCGGACTTTCAGCCTCTTGCCCGATTCAAAGAGCATACCATTGATGTTCTCGTCGGTGAGGTTTCGAAAAAGACGCCGCCTCTCGAAACGCTCGAACTGGTCGAGACCGCGCTGCGCATCGGGAAACGAACCCTGCGCTTTTTTGACTCGAAGAACAAACTTCAGGTCATGAATACGGAGATGTGTGACCCCGAGACAGGGCGCTCTTTCGAGGAACTTGATCCCCGCCTTTTTTCCTACAATTCACCGCATGGATGGTGTCCCGTCTGTCGGGGATACGGCACCGTCGAGAAGCACCCGAACTCGGGCGATGAACGGGAGGCGGAGTCTCAACTCGATGCCGAGCTCCGCGAGGAGTTGCGCCGGAGCCGGACCTCCTCCAAAAGCGAGACCGAACCCTGCCACCTGTGTCACGGAAGCCGCCTCAACGAAGTGGCACGTCATGTCCGCATCGGAGAGCACTCCATCACCGATCTTGCCGCGCTTTCGGTCGCTGATTCGAAGAAGGCCATTGCAGGTCTGAAATTCGACAAACAGGGAAGCCTGATCTCCCGGGACATCATTCCGGAGATCGTGCAGCGTCTTCATTTCATGGAGGAAGTCGGGCTTGGTTACCTCCAACTCGACCGCTCCGCGACTACTCTCAGCGGCGGGGAAAGTCAGCGCATCCGTCTTGCCGCGCAGTTGGGATCAAATCTCCGGGGAGTTCTTTACATCCTCGACGAACCCACCATCGGATTGCACCCCCGCGACAATGACCGCCTCCTTGACACCTTGGTGGCCCTGAAGACAAAAGGAAACTCGCTCGTGGTCGTGGAGCACGATGAGGAAACCATCCGCCGCTCGGACTACCTCATCGATCTCGGTCCCGGAGCGGGCCAGTTCGGCGGGGAAATCGTCTGGCAGGGAAATCCGAAGGATCTTTTTGGCAAGGGCACGAAGAGCAATCTCCATTCCCCGACGCGGGAGGCCTTCCTTCATCCGCTCGTTCATCCCATCCAGGGAAGTCGTCGCCCGCTCCCCGCGAAAAAATCAAAGCAGGGATGGCTCGTCGTACAGGGCGCGAATGCCAACAATCTAAAAAATATCGAGGTTCGTATTCCGATCGGACGTCTTACTGTGATCTCCGGTATTTCCGGTTCTGGGAAATCGAGTTTCATGCGCGGAGTTCTCAAACCCGCCGTCGACGCCGGGCTTGCGAAAAAATCGAAGACCAAATCAAAAGTGAATCCGGACCTCCCCTGGAAATCCATCGAAGGAGTCGAACTGCTCGAAGCCGTCTACGAAGTCGATCAATCTCCCATTGGAAAGACCTCGCGATCCACCCCGGCGACTTACGTAAAAGTCTTCGACGAGATTCGAAAGCTCTTCGCCCAGCTCCCCGAATCCCGAGCGAGGGGCTACACTGCTTCGCGCTTCTCGTTCAATACCGAAGGCGGACGATGCGAGACCTGCCGGGGAAATGGACTTATCAAACTGGAGATGACC
>JAGPCC010000121.1 GCA_018058245.1 Verrucomicrobiales bacterium | reverse complement strand
CAGAAGGAGTTTCCTCAGATCACCAAGCCTATACACGACCTGCACGACTCCGAAGCCGATGTCGAGCGGGTGATCTTTGATGTTTGCCGGGAGGTGGGCATTGTCGGTGAAGATCCCGCCTTCCTCAAAGCCCTGCGGGAAGCCCAAGTCTACGCTCAGTATGACGACACACACGTGTTGCTCCTCGGCGAGACGGGCAGTGGCAAAGAGTATCTGGCCAGTTTCATCCATCGCCTCTCAAAACGAGCGGCGCGGCCTCTTGTGACGGTGAACTGCGGGAGCATCCCGGAGAATCTTGTCGAGAGCCACCTCTTCGGACACAAGAAGGGCGCCTTCACCGGGGCCATCGCCGACGCCGAAGGCAAATTCAAGGCCGCCGACGGCGGCGTGATCTTCCTTGATGAGTTGGGTGAGCTGCCTCTCAGTGCTCAGGCCAAACTCCTCCGCACTTTGGAGAATGGCGAGATCGAGCCGGTCGGGGCTTCCCGCCAGCAGAAGGTCAACGTGAAGGTGATCGCCGCGACCAACCGCGATCTCCTCGCCATGGTGAGAGACGGCTCGTTCCGGGAGGATCTCTATCAGCGATTCGGATCTTTCGTCAAGATTCCCTCGCTCCGGGAACGACGCATGGACATTCCGAAACTCGCCATGCACCTTCTCGATCAGTGGAACGCCAAACACAAACAGCAGCGCCGCCTCAGCGCGGAGTCCATTCAGGCACTCACTGCGTACGCCTGGCCCGGCAATGTTCGTGAGCTCCGGCGGGTCATCACCCAATCAGCGATGCTTGCGGGAGGCAAAGTGATCAAGCCCGACGATCTTCGCTTCGACGACGGCATCGCGACCGGGCGGATCGTTGCACTACCCGAACCCGAGGAAGGCTTCGTGATGAACGCCTACTTCGACGAGTTGAAGGACAAGCTCATCGAACGTGCCCTAGAGAAGACCCACCATGTCCAGTCTCAGGCAGCGCGGCTCCTGGGCATCACCCCGCAGGCCGTGAGCCAATACCTCAAGCAACGCAACCGTAAACAAACCTTGAAAGGCAAATCAACGACCGTTTAAACTGCAGACTCGAAGTCGGCAGGAATGAAATATGCAAAGGATTAACATTCAGAGGTTTACGTGGTATTCGAACCAGTTGGCACGTCCCGTGCGATTTCTACCGGGCGATGCCAATGCTTCACCACAGCACCACCACACCCTCCGTTCCCCCGGGAAATGAGTGCTCGGACTGTGTCATGACCTCGCAGAATTTCGAGTTTCTTCGGAGCAGGCATCGGGAGCTGGCCGATCTCGGTGGCTTCGCCGAGCGCTACGTCTTTTCTGATCCCTCGAGCTGCCTCGTGAAGCTCCGCACCTTCGCCGAGGCGATGGTAAAGGCCCTCTTCGCCCATCACCGATTTGAAGCCACTTACCAGAGCAATCTCAACGACCTGCTCGCCGATCCTTCTTTCAAGTCTGTGACCCCTGCCGTAGTCCAGGACAAGCTGCATCTTCTCCGTATCAAAGGGAACCACGCCGCACACGGCACTCTGTATGTGCTCAGCGACGCCCAGTTGCTTGATGTTCTGCGTGAAGCCCATGCTCTTGCCCGGTGGTTCTCCATCTCAGTCGACGGTGGCAGGCTCGAACAACTTCCCGCCTTTGTACCGCCCAACCCCGAGGCGGAAGAATCAAAGGCCGAGCTCAAACGCGAGAAGAAAGCCGTCCTGCAAAAGCTCGCCGAGCAGGAGGCTCTGATGGCCAAGCTCCTCGACGACCTCGAGAAAGCTCGTGCCAAAGCCGAAGCAGCCGAAAAGTCTGAGGAGGAAAAGCGTATCCTTCTCACCCAGGCACAACAGGCCGCCAATGCCCTCGACTTCAGCGAAGAGGAGACTCGTTTCAAGCTCATCGACGAGCAGCTACGCGCCGCCGGTTGGGATGTCGGTCCCCGAGGCTCCACCACTGGCGAGGTGGGCCAGGAGATCAAGGTCCTTCACCAACCGACGAACAGCGGCGAGGGCCGGGCCGACTACGTCCTCTATGCGGAAAATGGAAAACCGCTCGCCGTCATCGAATGTAAAAAGACGGCTGAAGACTCCGTCAGGGGCAAGATGCAGGCGAGGTATTATGCCGACGGACTCGAGAATATGCACGGCGTGCGCCCCGTCATCTTTTACACAAACGGCTACGAGATCTACATCTGGAACGACGCGAAGGGCGAGCCGCCAAGACCTCTCTTCGGCTTCTACTCGCGCGACAGCCTCGAATACGAGCACTTCCAGACCCGCGAGCGCGAGGCCGTGCTCGGTGCTCTCCATCCGCGCGAGAGCATCGTTGATCGCCTCTATCAGGTCGAAGCCGTTAAGCGTGTCTCCGAGCGTTTCGATCAGCCCCGTCGCAAGGCTCTTCTGATTCAGGCGACCGGCACCGGCAAAACCCGCGTCGCCATCGCCCTCTGCGAGCTGATGGTCCGGGCGAAGTGGGCGAAACGAATCCTCTTCCTCTGCGACCGCCGCGAGCTGCGCAAGCAGGCCGGCGACACCTTCGACGAGCACCTCCCCGACGAGCCGCGCGTCTTCGTCTCCAGCCGCACCTCCGAGGACCGGAACAAGCGCATCTACCTCGCCACCTACCCGGCGATGATGAAATGCTACCAGAACTTCGATGTTGGTTTCTTCGACCTCATCATCGCCGACGAGAGTCACCGCAGCATCTACAACCGCTACCGCGACCTCTTCCGCTATTTCGACGCCTACCAGGTCGGTCTCACCGCCACCCCACTGAAGTTCGTTTTCCGCAACACCTACAAGCTTTTCGACTGCGAGAACGAGGATCCCACCTTCAACTACACCTACGAGGAGGCCATCAATCACGATCCCAGCTACCTCTGCCCCTTCCGCGTCATCAAGCACACCACCAAGTTCCTTCGTGAGGGCATCAAATACAAGAACCTCCCCAAATGGCAGCAGGAGGAGCTCGATGACCAGTTCGACGACGCCGAGAGCATCGACTATACCCGCGAGCAGGTCAGCAAGCTTGTCTTCAACACCGACACCGATCTCCGCATCCTGCGAAACTTGATGGAAAACGGCATCCGGAATGGCGAGGGCAGCCGGATCGGCAAGACCATCATCTTCGCCCGCAACCACCAGCATGCGAAGCTCCTCGTCGAACTCTTCGACAAGGAGTTCCCCCAATACGGGGGGGACTTTTGCGCCCGGATCGACAACTATGAGCCCCGGGCCGAGCAGCTCATCGACGACTTCAAGAGCACCGACGGTAGCAAGAACCTAACCATCGCCGTCTCGGTCGACATGCTCGACACCGGCATCGACGTTCCTTCGATCGTGAATCTCGTCTTTGCCAAGCCCGTGAAGTCCTATGCCAAGTTCTGGCAGATGACCGGTCGCGGCACCCGCCTCTGTAAAAATCTCTTCGGGCCCGGCCGGGACAAGGAAGTTTTCCAGATCTTCGACCACTGGGGCAACTTCGAGTATTTCGACGAACTCAGGAACGAGGAGGAACCCTCGCGCTCCAAGAGCTTGGCCGAGCAGCTCTTCGAGGCTCGCCTCCAGTTGGGAGAGACTGCCGTCGCGAAACAGGATCTCGACACTCTGCACCTCGCCACCCGGCTGCTGGCCGCCGACGTGGCCGCCCTGCCTGCCGACTGCCTCTGCGTTCGTGAAAAATGGCGCGAGGTCCGCTCCGTTCAGCGGGAGGGTGTCATCGACAGCTTTGATCCCGCCACCGTCGCCATGCTGCGGCGTGAGATCCTGCCACTGATGCAGTGGCGCGATGCCCGCGGGCGCGAGGCGGCACTGAAGTTCGACCTCCTTGTGGCCAAGTTGCAGGAGGCTCGTCTCTCCGGTTCCTCTTCCGCCGACGACCTTCGCGATCGACTTATCGAGGAAGTCACTTCTCTGCCCATCAACCTGAAGCCCGTCGCCGAGCGCATCGATACGATCCAACAGGCGAAGAGTCTCACCTACCATCAGACGGCTACCGCCGCCGACCTGGAGTCCATGAGAACCGGGCTGCGCGGCATCATGCACAACCGGCGGAAGACGATCTACGACCCCGTCGGTCCCCGTATCCTTACCGTCCGAGAGGATGACTCCGACGTCGAATACGGAACCCACAAGGTGAAGCTCGAGGGGCTCGATCTCGCCGCCTACCGCAGCCGGGTTGAGTCCGTCCTTCGCGGACTCCTCGAGCAGAGCGAGGCCCTTCGGAAGATTCGCGCCGGGCAGCCCGTGGCCTCGGTGGACATTGAGACTCTTGTCGATGACGTCCTCATCCACGATCCCGACCTGCACCTCGAGGAGTTGCTGGTCCACTACCCCAACAAGTCGAAGAGCCTCGAGATGGCGATTCGCCGTGTCATCGGGCTCGACAGCGAGCGCGTCGATGCCCATTTCCGCGTCTTCGTGCAGCGCTACCCGGCGCTCAATGCCAACCAGATCCGTTTTCTCGACCTGCTCAAATCCTACCTCTCGCGCTATGGGGCCATCGAGTTGGAAAAGCTGTGGGAGGCACCTTTCACCACCATCGACAGCGCCGGGATTGACGGAGTGTTCAAGGACTCCGGCCAGATCGATGCGATTCTGGAACTGCTTCAGGAATTTAATGAACCGACCGTTTGAATGACATCTGAATATACTAACTCTGACAGCCGCTATTTCGTGCCCCCGAGTCCCTACGACGAGGCGCTCGCAAAGATTCCGGGCCTGACCTGGCTTCCTTGGGTCGGCAAAAATTACGCCAATCTTCCTCAAGGAAGGAGAGTCCTGATCGTTGCTGAATCCCACTACACCAACGAACAAGATCCGGCAAAGGCTCCGCTCAGTATCACTGATACCGAGCAAAACCCTGCATACACGCGTGCGGTAGTTTTGGAAAGCTTGGTTCTTGAAGAATGGAGCGCGCGGACACTCTCGACGATGCATCAGCTTTTCTATAGCCCAAGTGATCGACCGGGATTCTGGGGAGATCTCTGCTTCTGCAATATCGTGCAACGGCTCATGTGGTATCGAGAGGGCAACCCGGAGCGCCCTTCATGGGAGGACTTCTGGAAGGGCTGGGAGGTTTTTCTTGAGGTTGTTGAAGTACTTCAGCCTGATCACGTCCTTTTCATCGGGGTCGAAGCGGCGAATCACTTCAACAACGTTATGATCCATCTCAAGAAGGATCACACACCCGTGGAGTTTCCCGAGAAAATTGGCTCGGCCTACGCCCGCACTGCCAGCGTTGCACTCGGGGATCGCCGTCTCCCGATCCACTTTATCAAGCACTGCGGCAGTTATTTCAGCACCGACCTCTGGTCGGACTATCTCCACCGCGAGGCCCGGGATCTCATGGTCTCGATTGCCGCTTCTGCTGGAGCACCCCTCCCTGTTCCTTCGGCACGTCGCCTTCACATTCTGGGTATGGCGAAATCGTCTCTCGACCTGCGTGGTGCCAAGGCTCAGAAACTGGAGCTCGACTTCTTGCGGCTCGCGTATGCCGTGCGCGACTTCCGCGAGGCGGGCGAAGAGGCGGTCGGATACCTGATGGTACTCGACCCTACTGTCGCTAACAGCGCCCGGGCATGGATCGAAAAATACGGCACCGGCGAAGGTGTTGTGGTGTTGTGTAACGAAATCACCGGTCCCGAGTTTGAAGCTCTACTCAAGGAGAAAGCAGACAACGCTCTCGGACTCCTTCAAGAGCACCGTTTTGATGAAGCAGAACGAGCACTCTCCCTTGCCAACAATGGACGCGAGTTGGGCGAACGCGCCCTGCAGCGCGACATCGCAGAGCGACATCCAGGTGTCACCGCGACTACCGCGTTCCCGCTTGGAGTCCAGTGGGATTTCTGCGGCACGCTCGAACTCGCTAACTGAAAAAACTTTCCTCCTCCCTATGCTCACCAACCAACTCAAATCAAAAATCGACGCCCTCTGGCTGGAGTTCCACTCCGGCGGGATCACCAATCCCATCACCGTCATTGAGCAGATCTCCTACCTCATGTTCGCCCGTCTTCTCGACATCGCCGAGGACCGCGAAGAGAAACGCGCCGATCGCCTCAAGAAATCCTTCCAAGGCCTTTTCCCGCCCGACCGTCAGCGCCTGCGCTGGAAGAATTTTCGCAACCTCGGCGGCGAAGAGATGCTCAAGGTCGTGCGCGAGGATCTCTTTCCCTTCATGCGGACAAGCCTCGCGGATCGCTCTGCCCTCGGGAAGTTCCTCAAAGATGCGAACTGTCTGATCCCCAGCGGCAGCCTTCTCTCCCGCGCCGTTAGCGCCATTGAGGAGCTGCCCATGACCCAGGGCGACACCAAGGGCGATCTCTACGAATACCTCCTCGGCAAGCTCTCCACCGCCGCCATCGCGGGACAGTCCCGCACCCCGCGACACATCATCCGGGCCATGGTCGAGATCGTCGAGCCCAAGCCCACTGACGTGATCTGCGACCCGGCCTGCGGCACGGCCGGTTTCCCAGTCGGGGTGATGGAGTACCTCCGTGAGACCTACTCCAGTCCCGAGTTGGTTGAAACCGACGAGGACGGCAACAAGCACTACCCCGGTGACCTCCTTGAACCTTACCGCGAGCACATCCAGGGCGATATGATGCACGGCTACGACTTCGACAGCACCATGCTGCGCATCGCTGCGATGAACCTGCTCCTCCACGGCATCGAGCACCCCGCCATCGCCTACCAGGACACTCTGGGCTCTAGCTTCATCGAGCGCCACCCGCGCGACGCCAGCGACCGCTTCGATGTTATCCTCGCCAACCCGCCCTTCAAGGGCACTCTCGATCTGGAGAACATCGACCCCTCGCTCAAGAGCCGGGTCAAGACGAAGAAGAGCGAGTTGCTCTTTATCGTCCTCATTCTCCGCATGCTGAAGATGGGCGGACAAGCCGCCGTTATTGTGCCCGATGGAGTTCTTTTTGGGTCATCCCAGGCCCACCTCGGGGTGCGGCAGTTGCTTGTTGACGAGAACCAGCTCGAGGCGGTGATCTCCCTGCCTACCGGAGTCTTCAAACCCTACGCCGGCGTTTCTACTGCCATCCTCGTGTTGAAGAGAGGCGGGCGAACGGACGAAGTGTGGTTCTATGATGTGCAGGCTGACGGATTCTCTCTGGACGACAAGCGGACACCGCAGCCGGACAAGAACGACTTGCCCGGTCTAGTGGCGGAATGGAAGGAGCGCGATCCGAAGATGGAGCAGGATCGGAGTGCGAAGCAGTTCTTTGTGCCGGTCGCGGATTTGCGGGCGAATGGATATGATCTGTCATTAAATCGGTACAAGATGACGAAACACGAGGAAGCGACCTGCGATCCGCCAATGACCATCATCAAGCGGATGCGAGATTTAGAGACGGACATTCTCAAGGACATCGAAGAACTGGAGGGAATGCTGAAATGACGTTGCAACCAGTTATACTCGCCACAGTGGCGACCATCGAACGCGAAGGAGTGGCACCTGATGCGTTGAGCCCAAATGATCGCTACATCGGACTTGAGCACATCGATTCAGAAGGGGGGATTTCTAGCACCGAGACAGCCAAATCTGCTAATCTGAAGAGCACGAAGTTTCGATTCAGCCACGCCCACGTCCTCTTCGGGAAGCTCCGCCCATATCTGCGAAAGATTGCGCGTCCCGAATGGAGTGGAGTGTGCAGCACAGACATCCTACCCATTCTACCAGGAAAGCACCTTTCCCGCGACTACCTTTGCCATTTCCTAAGGACGCCTGAGATGGTGGCTTTAGCCACACAGCGTTGTGCCGGCGCGAACCTTCCTCGGCTCAGTCCGAAGCAACTGGAAAAATTTGAAATACCCCTCCCCCACAAGAACGGCAAACCCGACGTCACCGAACAGCAGCGCATCGCCGCCATCCTCGACAAGGCCGGCGCGATCCGCCGCAAGCGCCAGCAAGCCTTCCGCCTCACCGACGACTTCCTCCGCTCCGTCTTCCTCGACATGTTCGGCGATCCGGTGACGAATCCGAAGGGGTGGAACGTTACAACCGCAGGCGAACAACTTGAGTTTCTGACGAGCGGCTCGCGGGGCTGGGCTCAGTATTATACAGAAGACGGCGATCTCTTCATTCGCATCCAAAATCTTCGAGGTGGCCTCCTCGATCTCTCAGACGCGGCCTACGTGAATGCCCCCGAGTCAGCCGAGGCGACACGGACTCGAGTTCGACAAGGTGATGTCCTTCTTAGCATCACGGCTGACCTCGGTCGAACCGCAGTTGTGCCAAATGAAATCGGAAAGGCTCACATCAATCAACACATCGCCATTCTCCGGCTCCATTCGATGAACCCGGTCTTTGTCGCTCAACTACTTGCGAGTCCAGGCGGGCAGCGTCAGTTCGAGACTCTCAACAAGTCTGCCGTGAAGGCCGGACTCAACTTCGACGACATACGGAGTATCAAGCTGCTCAATCCACCGC
This sequence comes from Verrucomicrobiales bacterium, assembly GCA_018058245.1. Lineage (GTDB taxonomy): Bacteria > Verrucomicrobiota > Verrucomicrobiia > Verrucomicrobiales > DEV007 > Arctic95D-9. The sequence continues at coordinate 5,506 of JAGPCC010000121.1, read as the reverse complement.
CTGACCTGCAAGCGCATTTCACATTGATCGTTGACCGGATCACGAAAAGCAAAGGAAGGCACGAGTCGGCACGAAACGAAGCCGAAGCGGCATTCACATCAATCCAACAACGCGCCTTCCGGGGCGAACTTTGAAACATTATGAAAATCCCCGATGAATTTCACCGAGCCCGGATCAATCTCGAGATTGATTTTGGCCAAAAGGGAGGACTGCAGCGGTTCACAACCGTCGGGGATGTAGATGCATGGATAAATGCTGAAGAAGAATTTTGGAACTGGCTGAAGCAGCCTCCCGCCTCGAATCATCGCCAGAATCTGGGTGAGGTCATGACTCAATTCTGGCAGGGCTTAACAGACTGCCGAAACCTTCTCGCGGCCACCGAACAGAAGTGGCAACAGATTCGCCCTCAACTACGAGAACTGGATAAAATAAAAGGCGATCCGGACAGGGTGCAGGAGGAGCGGGACAATGCAGCTCGTGGAGTGGACGAACGGACTGTCGAGCTTCACAAGCAGCTTGAAGGGCTTTGCGAGGCCTTGGCATCGAGAATGGGAAATACGATTCGGGACGCGAAGCAATATCTTCCGAGTTCTTCGCCTGAGGCACAGTTTATCAAGGAACTTGCGGCTGAACACCCGGATGAAGCCATCTACGCCCTCGATCAAATTCTCCTCGAAGATCGAGGTGCCAGCCATCAACGCCAGGTTGAACATGCAGGTCGGTTGATGGCAACGCTCTATCGCAAGGACTTGAACCGGAAGGTGCGCCCGGAGCAGCAGGCATTCAAAAAAGCCACCGAATCGTGGACGCGAGAGCTGGCAGACTTCAAAGCTCGCTACGAAGCTCAGGAAGCCGTGTTCGAAGAGATATCGGTCCGCCACGCCACCGCCGAAGAAGCGTGGGCCGAACGTGCCGACGAACTGGCGGAAGCGTTCTCCGAAATGCGCCAAGAAAAGGAGGCCGATCTTAACAACCTCAAGACGACCTTCGAGACGCACATGCAACTCAAGGGCCCGCTTATTTACTGGAGAGGAAAGAGAAGGGAGCATGCAAAGGGGAAATTCTGGATGGGACTCTCATCAATAATTGGAGGACTTGTCGGATCCCTCATCATCGGGGCGAGCGCCTACTTTCTCCTTCCCGGTACAAGCACTCCCGATTCCATCCCATGGCGCAGCCTCGGTCTGTTCGTCCTCATCTCGACTTTCGTTCTTTGGTTCGTTCGTCTGTTCGTAAAACTGATGCTCAGCCATGTTCACCTTTACGCCGACGCCCGGGAGCGCGAGGTCATGATCTCCACGTTCATGGCCCTGATGCGTCGGCAAGAAGGCCGCGAAGGCGTACAAAAGATGGACCTTGCCCTCGTCCTCGCCCCCATCTTCAAACCCTCCACCACTGGCGTCATCAAAGACGACGGCGGCCCCACCACTCTCACTGACTTCATCTCGCGCCTCGCCGGGAAAGCCTGAAATTTTAGCGGAATGAGATCCTTTTTGAATTTGCCCCGGTCTGAAACAGGTCCGGGGGATCATCTGACCAAGTCAAGGCCAATCTGGCATTCCCACAAGGAAGCAAGAAGGGCGGCGACCGTCAGGCCGTGGATATGGAATTTACATTCTATCTTCATGGTTATGTTTACACTATACCATAGTGTGCTAACACGCAGCGCCTGGCTTCGGCCGGGTCAATGTGCGGCCATGGCCGTTCGCAATAGCTGGGAGGGGGAACCGTGGACTGCTGCTACCCTGATTCCAGCTTCCCTTCGGGGAAGCCTCCTCCCAGTTGAGCTTTCTGAAAGGAGGTCCTCATGATGGCCTCACCTCCTTTCCGCTTCAAGCGTCGAACCTATCTTCACTTCGACCTTCCGGTATCACAAGCCTCAGCCGAAAGGCTCGCCTGTGACGCCGGTAAAGTCGCCCGGCATTCGTTCTATCCCTTTCTCGGATACACGACCGTGATCAAGAAGATCACCCGGGACGAGGACGGGAAGATCGAGAAGAAGGAGAAACCCCGCGAGATCAAGATCGCGGCTCATCGGGATGCCGCTATTTATTCACGATACACCGACCTGCTCTCCCCCGCATACGAGTCGGAGCTCGAACGTCGCAGTCTCGGCAAAATCGTAACGGCCTTCCGCCAACTCCCGAGCGGCGGAACGAACGTCGATTTTGCCGGGGAGGTCTTCCGCTACATCGACAATCACCGCCCGTGCATCGCTCTCGCCTTCGACCTCGAGAAGTTCTTCGACACCCTCGATCATGACATCTTGAAACAGCGGTGGACGGCGCTCCTCGGGACGAGGCGCCTCCCTGACGACCACTTTGCAGTCTTCCAAAGCCTCACCCGCTTTTGCTGGGCGAATAGGGATGAAACGTTCAAGAAGCTTGGCATCAGTCGCCACAATCCGAAGGCGAACAACCGTCGGCGGGTCTGTTCCCCAAGGGACTTCCGTGAACAGATTCGCCAATCAGGCCTTCTACTGCCTAATCCAACTCCGGGGAAAGGGATTCCGCAGGGCTCCCCGATTAGCGCACTGCTCTCGAACATCTACATGCTCGACTTTGATGAAATGCTAAACACCGAGATCAGCCGCCTCGGCGGGCTTTACCGTCGCTACTGCGACGACATCATGATCGTCGTCCAACCCGAGCATCAGCAGTCAGCCGAGGATCTCGTTGCCGCAGCCGTTAGCGCAGCGAGACTCACATTCAACTGCGGAAAGACGGATCGCGCTGAGTTTCCGGATGGAAAAGGCGAGCAGGCTACCCAAGCAGAGGCTGCCTCCGGCTTCAGCGATCGTATCCAATACCTCGGCTTTGTTTACGATGGAGCCCAGACCCTGATCCGACCAGGGTCGCTCGGGCGCTATTACGGAAAGATGCGTGCAGGCGTCGGCTTAGCAAGGCAGACGCAGCGCAAGAACAATAAGAGGGAACTCGCGAAAGGACTGTCCGAATCCCCACTCCGTACCCGCAAGCTCTTTGCCCAATACAGCTATCTAATCAACCGTCGGACCCGCCTTCCGGGTCGCGACAGAAAAGCCCAGGGCAACTTTCTTACCTACGCCTACAAAGCCGCTATGAAACTCGGTGCCCCGGAGATCAAGAAGCAAGTCAGAAATCACTGGAGCAAGCTGAACGAAGAAATCAGAAGATGCGGTCACCGCTAGGCCTCTCAACACTTTCCTTACCATGATCACTACCAAACTCTTCGAACTTCGCGACGACGCGGAACGCCTTCGACTCGATCTCCTCGCCCTGAAAGATCGTGAACAGGCCAACTATCAGCCGACCCTGCAAGAAGAGATCGATGCCATTTCAGAGGCACTCATGAAGTCGTGCGTCCCGGAATACTTCAAGGTAGCGGTCGTCGGGCAGTTCAAGACCGGAAAGTCCTCCTTCGTGAATCGCCTTGCTGAGGAGCGCTTGGCCGGAGTCGAGACCAATCCGGAAACTGCTGCGATCACTCTCTTCCGCTTCGGTGAGGAACCCCGTGCGGTGGTTCGGCTCCTCACCGCCGCAGAATGGAATCGGATGACGGAGCTGTATGAAGAGGCACCTCAGCATCCGGATGCCTATAGGGTGGCGGGTCTTCACGGTTTCAATGAAGACATTGCGAAGCGGAAGAACAGCCTGGGGGAACTCATTCCATTTGATCGGATCGATCCCGAAGCGCTGGCGGCTGAATGGATCGTAGAAGAGGGTCGCGAATATGCAATCGCCTGCGAGAACTGGGCGACGAAGGAGGGAAAGCTAGCCTTTCGCAAGCAGATTCAGAAGTTCACCTCTACCCGTGAGCCGCTCCATTACTTCGTGAAGGAGATCGTCGTTTATGCACCGGTCCCGATTCTGAAGGATCACGTCGAGTTAATCGACACGCCGGGGCTCAATGACACTCAGCTTTACCGAGGGCAGTTGACTGAAGACCTGCTTCGGGAGGTGGATGCGATACTGTTTCTCACTCAGAGCGGGGCATCGTTCAGTCAGTTCGACAAGGAGTTTTTAGTCCGTCAGCTGCGGAAGAAGCGTCTCCGCCATGTCCGCCTGGTTGTGACGCAGGTAGATACGACATACGAGAAGGCGAAACTCGACGCCGCCGAAGACGATGAAGATCCCCCTACCTTTGGGGATGTGAAAGCGAAGGAGGAGTCGCGTCTCAGGTCCGAGATCCGACGAACACTCGATGAGTTACTCCAAGATAATCAGCTCAGCGAGGAAGACGGCTATTACTACATCGAACAGCTCGACTCATTGAAGGTCCACTTCACTTCCGCGAAATGGTACGCGGAGGGTGATCGCGAACGTTCGGGAATCGAGGAAGTTCGGAATGCTCTCTTCGAAGTGCTCTCTGAGAACTACCGTCTCACCCAGATGGTCGAGGGATTGGAACAGAGCGTGAACCATGCCAGGAGACGATTACGCGATTTTTTTAGAGAGCGGCAGGATCTGATCCTTCGGGACTTCGATCCTGCCAAGGTCCGTGAGAACATCGAGAAAGTCGGCGCTGACCTTTCCAACCTCCTCAATGGCTTCGGGCAGAAGATGCAGGAACTCAGCTCGGTTCATGGGCGGGATCAAGATGCTCTCGAAGAGCTGGTCGAGTCAAACCTCGGCCGCATGGGCCTACTCGCCGAACAGGTGCTGTCGGATTACGAGAAATCGGATATTGGTCGTCACTGGCGGTCCCGTCGCGCAGGATATTGGGGTTACCTGAATGATCTTGGAGGCCGGGTTGCCGACAAGGTCTTCCCTGTGATGGAAGCGATGTTGAATCGTCAGTTCAAAGAGTTCGGTTCGTTCCAAAGCTGTGTTCGAGATTCGGTGGTGGGGCTCGAGCAGGAGATCGTTGGTCTTGAACGAGAGTCAGCAATCGAAGGTCTCCCCCGCCTCGACTTCTCTCACGCGAGGGAGAAGTTCCTCAATGAGTATCTTAACGACCTCCAGAAATTGCTTGCGACGGATAAGGACGCCATCATTCAAATGTTGGATGGTTTTGCGACGTCCGAACTCAAGGAGAGGCTGGGGCAGGCAAGAGTTGGGGTCGCCGAGGTCGTGGGTTCGGGTACAACGTCCCGTCAAACTTCGGCAGTGGGCGACTTTTACGACGACATCCGCAGGAGCCTTTCAGTAGCACTTCTTTCGTTTGCAAAGCGGCGCTTCGAAGGATATGCCAATCTTTTGAAACAAGGTGCGGAAGGGCTATTTCCCAAACTGAGGACCAGCCTGGAGGCAACCTTGGCGGCGCGCGGAAATGCCATCGAAGAGAGCATCCATCTGGCTAGCGGCCAGGCACGTGATCAATTGCAGAAATATCTAGGGGATGGCCTCGGCGTTCTCGAAGGGAGGTCAATCACCAAGCCACAGGCGGATGGGACATCAAACGAAAAGCGAGATCCCGCAGAGGTGGAGTTTCGGATTGAAGAGGACGAGAGCGGTCACAGTTACGAGAGCCTTTTCGGCCACTACCTTGCAGGCTCTCGGGTAATAGAAATCGATGAACCCTATCT
>JAGPCC010000120.1 GCA_018058245.1 Verrucomicrobiales bacterium | reverse complement strand
TTTCTCGCCTTGATCGGCCAGCTAATCCTTCGGAACTCGTTTCGAGGCAATGTCAGCTCGAATCGCAAGGAGGGTGCCGGTCTCGCCATGGCGATGCTGATCGCCGGTTTGGGACTGCTCCTCATCGGATACGTAGGGAGCTTTTTTGCCAATCTAATCAAAGCCTCGATCTCGCGGCAGCGAGAGTTCCTCGCCGACGCCTCGGCCGTTCAGTTCACCCGCAATCCCGACGGCATCGCCGGAGCGTTGATGAAAATCGGCGGCCTTTCCGCCGGATCGAGCATGGCGAATCCGATGGCAAAAGAAGCGAGTCACCTCTTTTTTGGAAGTGCCTTCAAAGGTCAATTCCTCGCGACCCATCCTCCCCTTTCCGAGCGCATAGGGCGACTCCTCCCGTATTGGGATGGGAAATTCCGTGAAGTCAGCCTAAGACCGATCACGGAAAATGCGGACCGCTCCGCGCCTCGGCCCGATTCCGCTCGTCCCCATCAGATGCCACTCCCTCCGATGCTACCGGGAATGATGTTCGATTCCGGTGCCGGAGATCGCCCGCTCAACTCGGCCGAAGCGATCGAGAGTCTTCACTCGGTCCATCCTGAACATGTCGCGCTGGGACGGGAAATGCGGGAAGGTCTTCCAGACCATTGGATCAATGCGTGCCGTTCCCGCTCTGGATCACAATCTCTCATTTTTGCACTTCTCCTCGCTCAAGATGAAAGTCTGAGAAAGGTGGAGCTCCGTCGTTTGCGAGAGGATTCGGACGAAGAAACCTATCTCGCGGTCACGCAACTCTTCCCAGAAATAAAGGGGATTCATTCGGCGATCAAAATCGGGCTGATTGATCTTGCGATCCCGGCACTGAGACATCTCTCGCCCGATGAATACCGGCGCTTTAAAACGATCATTCAGCGACTCATCGAAAGCGACCGTCATGTGGATCTCTTTGAGTTCATGCTGCTCCAGGTCGTGACGAGGCACCTCGACACCCATTTTGAAAAACGAGGTCCCGAACGCATTCGTTTTACCCGAATGTCCCAGCTGAGAAGCGAAGCGGGCACCCTGCTCTCGACGCTCGCAGCAATGAGCCATCCCGACGACTCCCTCGCGATTAAGGCGGCTTTCGACGCGGCGACCCGTCATCTTCAAAGCCATTTCCTGCTCGAGATCCCCTTCAAATCTGGAAACGAATGCGCTCTCGACCAGATCAAAGAAGCGCTGGAGCGATTTGCCCATTCCACCCCCCTCATCAAACGTGGGCTCATCGAGTCGTGCAGCATCAGCGTAATGGCCGATGAAGGCGTTTCCAGCCGCGAGGCGGAACTGATACGAGCAGTCGCCGATGCGATCGGCTGCCCCATCCCGCCGTTCCTGCGAACCGCAAAACTGGTGTAATCCGACTCCGATTTTTCTCCCCTTCGGGAGGGATTTGCGCTACAGTGGCACCATTCTGAAACTCTATCGACCGGTCGCGAAAGAATCTGAATCGTCGGTCCGTAGGGTTCGTCTGTAAGAACATCGTGTCTTGTCCCCAGTCCGACTTCCCATGAAAACCAACCGCTTCACTCTCGCCCTCCTCGCAATCTCTCTTTTTGGTGCTGCGATGGTTCCGCTCTCCGCGCAGGAGGGCAAATCGGGACTCACTTTCGATCACTATCCCTACAACTTCAACGACAGTAACCCTTTTACTCCCGAGTCACCGATCCTGTTGCAGTTCAATGCCCCGGTGAATCCCAACGAAGTCGAGGGTGCATTGAGGCTCTACGACAAAGACAAAGAACGATTTGCCTCGGTGCGTGCGACTCGGCCGACCATAGAGGAAATCAAAGCGATGAAACAAAGCGAAGAGGAGTCCGCGCCTCTTGATACGTTTGTTTTGATTCGTCCCGCCTCCGCCCTTCCCCTCGGTGGCACTTGGTATATTAACGGAAACGCAGGTCTCGCTAGCTCGGACGGGATCCATGCGCTGATCGAGAGCAGCCTCGACTATGTCGGTGAGATCGACGAATTCCGAATCGGCAACATCCTCGCGGTAAACGACTACGATTCCACTCTGGAAGTGGTAATCCAGCACAACAAAGGTGCGCTCGGCGACGGTTTCGATGCCGCGAAACTCAGCGAATATGTAACGGTCTCGCCGAAACCGGAACACTTCGAGATCAAGCCCGACTCCCACCACATCCTCCTCAATGGGAAATTTGATTATGGGATCGACTACACCATCACGATCCGCGAGGGGATCGTGGCAAAGGATACCACCCAGTTGGAGCAGGTCTTCACCCAGAATCTCTCGTTTGTTCCCAACGAAGGTTTCATCACCTATCCAGTGTTCTCCTCGACACAAAATGCTTCCGGCCACCGGAAATTCGACATCCACACCGGAAACCTCACCGGGATGAGAACCCGCGTGAAACATCTCGCGGGAAATGATCTCATCGTGGCGCTCCGCGAATACAGCGACAAATACGAAGGTTGGGGGGAAAAGCAGTCGCTCGCTTTTGAGGCGATTCCCGGGAAAATCATCTACGATCAATTCCTCGACTCTACAGCTGCACTCGATAAAACGGAAACCGTGTCTCTCGAATGGGATGGCATCACCAAAAAAACGCAGACGGGTGCCTTTTATCTCTGTAGCGAAGGGAAATCGTCCACCCGTGACGCTCATTCGGTCGGTGCACAGTCCCTCGTTCAGCTCACCGACATCGGTCTCGCCTGGAAGCAGTCGGACTTTGACACGGTCGTTTATGCTTTTTCCCTGAAAACCGGTGCTCCGCTTCCGGGTCTCACCGTCAAACTGGTCGACGGAACCGCCGCCACTCTGACTGAAGCGGTGAGCGACGAGAGCGGCATCGCCCGCCTTGAAGCAAAACACTATCAGGACCGCGAAGACACCCTCTTTCTCGACGCCACGCTCGGGGCGGACCGGAACGCGATGCGATTCTACGACAATCTTGATTCCCTCGGACTCTGGAGTTTCAATCTCTCGCAGCGATATGAAGACCTGATCGCCGGAGAGCGGCGCACCCTCATTTTTACAGATCGGAACGTCTATCGTCCGGGCGATGAAGTGAAAGTAAAATCGATTTCCCGATTCATCGATACCGACAAACTGCTCGGTGCCGGAATCGGAGCAGCAAAGTTCCGAGTATTTGATGCAAGGCACCGGAAACTGCTGGAGCGTGAAGTCACCTACAGCGCTAACGGGAGCGTCGATGACGCCTTCACCCTGCCGACCGAGGGGATGGGTTGGCACTCCATCGAGATCGACTTCAATCCCGTACTAGCGGAAAATGAGGAACCCGATTGGCGTCTCATTTCTAACTACTCCTTTCAAGTCGAAGACTATCGAGTCAATACCTTCGAAGTGACGATCGCCGCTGAGAAAGAATATTCGGAAGAGGCCGCACTCTCCATTCCGATCAGTGCAAAATACTATATGGGAAAACCTCTCTCCAAAGCAGAGGTCAGCTGGATGGCCTATGCCGAAAGTGAGTTCCCCCGCCCGCGCGGTTTTGAAGAATTCGAGTTCGGCAATCGCACGATCGAGGAAGATCTTTTCAGCACCGAGGGCACGCAGGCTCTCACCTCCCAGGGAGAGGCGACCGCAAAGTTCACCCTACCCGAACAGACGCTCCACCCGGGGCCACGCCGGATCAATCTCACCGCTTCCGTGACCGATGCAAATCAGCAGACGATCTCGGCTTCAAAACGATTTCTCATCCATAGCTCCGACTTTTATCTCGGGGTGCGCCTTCCCGAAGGCGTCTTTCGTGCCGGGGACGAGGCCCTCTTTTCCCTCGCCGCAGTCAACACCGCCGGCGACGCACACACGGAACCCGTCCAGACCTCGGTCCTCGTGGAAAAAGAAATCTGGACCACGGTGAAAGTGATGGGAGCAAACGGAAAAATGACCCATCGCAACGAACAGCGCATGGAAACGGTCTCAGACACGCCCATCGTGCTGAAAACCGAAGTGGACGCCGCGACCGGACTCACCCGAGCGATGCCTCACCGGATCAAGTTTGCGGCGGCGGGAGACTATCAGGTGACCCTGACCGCTCGCGACGCAAAAGGGAGAAACATCATCACTCGCAGTGATTTCCGTGTCATCGGTGCCGAGGAGCCCTCCTGGTCATGGCACGATGTCATTCGCATCGATTTGATTCCTGACAAAGCAACTTATGCAATCGGTGACACTGCGAAGTTGCTGGCTCGTTCCCCTGTTTTTGGTCACGCTCTCCTGACCGTCGAGCGAGGCGGAGTCCGCTCGACAAAGTCCATTCTCATTGACCAGTACGAGACCGTTCTCGAAGTTCCGATCGAAGAAGGTGCTGCTCCCAATCTTTTTGCCTCGCTCCTCATCATCCGTGGTTCAGGGGAAAGTCCGCACGTGTATCCCTCTGCCGATTATCGTCTCGGTTACTGCCAACTCGATGTCGAAGACCCGGTCGTTCGCCTCACCACGACGATCTCCACCGGCGATGCGGAGTACTATCAACCCGGGGAAGAAGTCGAGTTCACCGCGACCGTCGTGGATCACCTCAATCAGCCTGTCGCCGGGGCCGAAGTCACCTTTTATGCGGTCGATGAAGGGGTTCTCAGCCTGACGGGTCATCTCACCCCGGACCCCGGCGAGGTCTTCCATGAAGCATTTCCGCTCGCGGTTTCGACCGGACAGAGTCTCGGTGATCTTGTTCCGGAAAACCCGCTCGAACAGGATTTCGGGAATAAGGGGTATGTCATCGGCGGGGGAGGGGTCTTCGGCCTCGATCCTGATCGCATGCGCAAAGACTTCAAGGCGCTTGCATTTTGGGAACCCACTCTCGTGACCGACGCCAACGGTGTCGTTCGTGCCAAAGCAATCGCTCCTGACAATCTCACTACTTTTCGTGTCATGGCGGTGGTCGCCGAGGGAAATCGCTTTGGAAAAGGCGAAACGCCTCTTGTGATTAACAAACCGCTCATCATCGAACCCGCACTGCCCGGTTTCACGAACCTCACGGATCAGATCGACATCTCCTCTGTCCTTCACAATAATACCAAATCCTCTCAAGAAATTGAGGTGAGCGTTGCCCTAGACTCCCACGCCATTTTCTTGAATCAGATCGGAGAGACGATCCCAACCTCGCTCCCCCCAGTGAGGCCCGAAGCGAACGTAAAAACGGTGAAACTGATTCTCGAGGCCAATGCCACCGAGACACTTTCCTTTCCCATCGCCCTGACCGCCGTCGGAGAAGCGACTTGGACATGGAAGGTACGCTCCCTGACCGAAGAGCGACTCCGGGACTCGATCGAGTCGAAAATCCAGGTAGGCTACCCGCTCCCGTTGTTACGCGAGACCCATTCCTTTGCGTTGCGAGATGGGGCTGATCTGAAAAATGCGCTCGACAAAGTCGCGGCTCGACTCCTCGACGGCCACGGCAGCATCGAACTCTCCCTCTCGAACTCCCGTCTCGTCGACGCTGCCGGGGGCTTGGACTATCTCCTTCAATATCCGTATGGCTGTGTAGAGCAAGTCACTTCGACACTCATCCCGTGGCTCAGCACACAACAGCTGCGCAAAGTCATGCCGAAGCTCGAAAAGTCGGAGGAAGAAGTTGCCTCGGTGATCAACAAAGGGATCACCCGGCTCTTTTCAATGCAGACGGCCGACGGAGGACTCGGCTACTGGCCGGGCGCGGATGAATCCGTCCTCTGGGGCAGCGCTTATGGAGGCGTCGTGATGGCCCTGGCTCAGAAGCAGGGCATCACCCTGCCCGAAGAACAAAGTGTGGCTCTCTGGGACTATCTTTCCCTCGCGCTGCGGAATTCCGCCGAGCTGAATAATCCCTACGAGATCTCTCAACGCTGTCTTGCCGCCTACGCTCTTACTCTTGCCGGGGTGAATGAGACGCCCTATCACGAAGTGCTTTTTGAAAAACGCCGCGGCCTTTCTTCCGAAGCCCGCTCTCTCCTCGCCCTTGCTATGATCGAGAGTGGGACAGCCCAACCCGAGCGGATCACGGAACTGCTTTCGCCGGATCCCAAGGTTCCGGTGGCGGAAGTCTCCTGGTACCGTCAGCCCTACATTGCCGCGACAAGACTCCTTGCCGAGGTGCGCCACAATCCCAAAAGCAAGAATATCGACACACTCGTGGATCAACTGATGAACCTCAGGGAAGCGCAGAATGGATGGGGTAGCACCTACTCCAACGCCTGGCCTCTCCTTGCCCTCGCCGCCTACAGTGAGGTATCCGCCAGCAGCCTCTCGGGCAACGAGATCGAAGTCACCTTCGACAGTGGCACCCAGACCGTGAAATTGCCTGCCGATCCCAAGAGCGAGAACGTTACCCTGACCTTTGACGGAAACAACCCGGACCGTGCTCTCTCACTTCGAACCGGGTCGGATAGCCCGGTATTTGTGAATATGCGTATCGGAACCCGTCCTGCCCTGATTCCTCTGGAGCCAGAAAACAAAGGGTTCGGTATTTCCAGATCTTACCAAAAAGTGCAAACGGACGGCACCATCGTGGCGGCAGACGATCTCCAGGTGGGAGATCTGATCCTTGTCACCCTCGATCTGAACTTCCCGAACGAGCGTGAGACCTATCTCGCGATCGACGATGCTCTCCCTGCGATTTTCGAGGCCGTGAATCCGAACTTCAAATCACAGGAGACGCAGCGGGTCGATACCGATCGGAACGCTCGCACCTTCTACACGACCTTTCGTGAAATTCGAAAAGACCGGGTCCTCTTTTTTGCGGACAGCATCTATGGAGCGGGTGACTACAATATCCAGTATCTCGCCCGGGTCGTGGCACCCGGACAGGTCACCGCACCTCCGGCAAAAATCGAGGCGATGTACGAACCCCAGAGATTCGGCCTCAGTGGTACCGAAATCATCCGAGCGAAAGCCAAACAGCTCGAACCCGGCAAAGTTGCGGATCGGTGATCGGGCGTGACAAGGGGGGACTTCGGGGAATGACGATGGGGAAAAAAATCTGGAGCCGACTGGGGCGACTCGCCCTCGTCACGGCCCTCGGGTATGCGATTCTGCTGTACCTCGTTCCTCTGTTCTTTCCGTTGCCCGAGGGATTGGAAAATGCCCCCCCGCGAGGTCAGCTCTTTTTGGATCGCGAAGGGAAACCGATACGACGACTTCTCGACGGCGATCTTCGAGCGGATGAGCCTGCCACTTTTTCGGAATTCCCCTCATCCCTCATCCATGCAACGATTGCGGCAGAGGATTCTCGTTTTTTCTCGCACAACGGGATCGACTATCTCGGTCTGCTCCGCGCCACTCGCGACGCACTGCTACACCGCAAGTTTACCTCGGGTGCCTCGACGATTACCCAGCAGACCATCAAGCTCTACTCGTCACCGCGTCGACGCGAGATCCGGACCAAGCTCATCGAAGTATTCTCCGCGAGGAGGCTGGAGATTTTTGAAGACAAGGAAACCATTCTTACTGCCTACCTGAATCATCTCCCCTACGGAAATCAATTCACCGGAGTCCGCGCCGCCGCGAGAGGTTACTTTGGAAAACCACTCGCCGATCTATCCATCGCCGAGTCCGCTCTCCTCGCCGGTCTTCCGAACAAACCCAGCCGACTGAATCCCTGGAACAATCTCGAGGGAGCGAAAAAGCGGCAGCTCTGGATTCTCGGTCGGATGAAAGAAGAACAATTCATCACGGGAACTGAGTTCGCCGCTGCGCTGATCGAGCAACTCAAATTTCTCCCCGGTCCCGCGCAGGTATTCCATGCTCCCCACTTCACGGAGCTGGCTCGTTCGCAGGCGGCAGAGGCGATTGCCCGCGCGACGGAGTCGGGCAAACCGGTGCAAACCACTCTCGACCTGACTCTACAGCAATCCGTCGAAAGCACCGTCTCGGCAGAACTGTCCCGACTCGCCCACCAGACCGGCGAGACGAATGATCTCCAGTCTGCCGTCGTCGTCATCGAAAACAAGAGCGGAGACATCCTCGCGCTCAGTGGATCTCGGTCCTACTTTGGATCTTCGGCCGGACAGATCAACGGAGCATGGCAACCACGATCCGCCGGGTCTACCCTGAAGCCCTTTACCTACCTCCTCGCTCTCGAGCGCGGAACCACTGCCGCGACCGTGCTCGCCGACACGCCGATCGAGTATGTCACCTCCACTGGCGTCTACCAGCCAGTCAATTTCGACCGGCGCTTCCAAGGCCCTGTCTCCGTCCGCCACGCACTCGCGAACTCGCTCAACGTGCCTGCCGTAAAATTACTCGATGAAATCGGAGGCCCTACACTGCTGCATCGCTGCCTCGCTGAAAGTCTCCATTGTACCAGCCTCGCCCCCGAGGCAACCGAGTACGGACTCGGGCTCACCCTCGGCAATGCAGAAGTCCGTCTCCTCGAGTTGACCAACGCGTACGCCACCCTCGCCCGTCTCGGAGTTTTTCGTCCCTACCGTTTCCTTCTCGATCCCAACAGGGTAGAGTCTCCGGTCCAACAGGGTTTGATTGCGGGCGAAACTCGTGTCTTTGACCCTGACTGCGCTTGGTTGATCGCCGATATCCTCAGTGATGGACAGGCTCGCGCCGCCGCCTTTGGACTGAATTCCCCGCTCAGTTTCCCCTTCCGTGTCGCTGCCAAAACGGGCACCTCAACGGACTTTCGCGACAGTTGGACGGTCGGTTTCACCCCGGAGTTCACCGTCGGGGTCTGGGTCGGGCGCTTCAACAATCGTCCGCTCAATCGAGTCTCTGGTTCGATGGGGGCCGCGCCGATCTTTCACCAGATCATGATGCGGCTTCATCGCGGTCGCGACGATACATGGTATGATAAACCCTCCAACATCAAGGAACTGACGGTAGATCGGCTCTCCGGGAAGCAGATTCCTGAAGGGATATCTCTGTCTCCCTCGAGAGTGAATCAAGAGTGGTTTGTCGGCAATCGGACGCCCCCGCTCGCTCCCGCAGCAGACTACGACGGATCGTCCCGCACCCGACTTTCCTTGACCTATTCCAACTGGTGGCGAAGTGATGCAAATCAACTGCAACACGATGCCTTCCTCGAGATTCCTACCTCAGCCAAGACCCAGGTGAATTTCCGTATCGTGAGCCCCCTCGAAGGCACCGTTGCATTTCTCGATCCCGACCTTCCGCAAAACGGTGCCCGCTTCCCTTTGAAAATCGCGGGGAGCGGTCAGGAGGAAATCGAGTGGTCCAGTCTCAGTCTCTCCGTCGAGCGCAAAGGAGCACTGAGCTGGCTCCTCCTGGAACCAGGCGAACACAAAGTCGTCGCTCACGACCGCAAGTCTGGTCGGGAAACTTCGGCGACTTTTACGGTGCGAAAATTGTGACGAATTCTCTGTTTTCTAAGGCTCCGAACTGAGAACTTATCGCTGGAAATCCTCACCCCCAAATTTCTCATCTCCTTTTCCCATGAAAGATCTCTTCCGCGAATTCGATTTTACGAAAGTCGGATTTTATAAATCGATTCTCGAGTCACAGGGGATTGAGACATTTGTGAAAAACCGTGACGTCTCCGGTCTTGCCGGCGAGGCCTCGATTCTTCCTGAACTGTGGCCAACTCTCTGTGTTGTCCATGATGAGGACTACGACCGCGCAATGGCAGCGATCCGGGAGCGACTCGTCGACATCAACGCACCCGAGCAATCGGACAAAACCTGCGTCGCTTGTGGAGAAGTGAATCCTGGGAATTTTGAAATCTGCTGGTCCTGCGGGGCAGATCTCGTTCCAGTTTGATCGTTTGTGCTCACCTCAGACGCTTTCGCCGGGGCGATATTGGGGGATCAACCGGATTGACTTC
The DNA here is from genome assembly GCA_018058245.1 of Verrucomicrobiales bacterium. Classification (GTDB taxonomy): domain Bacteria; phylum Verrucomicrobiota; class Verrucomicrobiia; order Verrucomicrobiales; family DEV007; genus Arctic95D-9. The sequence goes on along the minus strand of JAGPCC010000120.1, from coordinate 4,209 downwards.
GGGGGCAGGGAACCTGCCTCGGCGAGTTGCCGCGCGGCCAGAGAGATGCGTCGCGTAAAGCGGGATGGGTTGATCGCATACCGGGTCACATCCGGCGTGAGATGATCGAGAAACGGTTCGTCGTCACGGGAGATCACCGCGATGTCGTGCGGGATGCGCATCCCTCGTCGCAACAAATGGGTGACCACCGTGAGAACGTGGAGGGCGCGAGCTACTACGCAACAAGTCGGTGGATCTTGGGAGTTCAGAGATTTGTCGAGTAGATTGGTGAGATTGGCAGCAGTACCGTCATGTCGGATCACTTGGAGAATGGCGTCCTCCCCCTCTCCCATGGCCTCGCGTAGCCCTGCCTCGGTTTCCGACTCGCCCACCGTATTCCCTCGCGGGAGCAGCAGCAGAATGCTCCGGTGTCCCTTCCCTCGCAGTAAACCACCGGCGTGTCGGCAGGAGGCTCGATAGTCAATATCGATCGAAGGGATTTTCATACCCGGAATGCAGGAACCCACCACGAGACAGGGAAGATGCCGAAGTGCAAACCAGCGCTGCATCGGTTCGCGTGATCCGAAGATGAGCCACGCAGCTGCGGGAGTTCGGAACACCAGCAAATCGAGAGCTTTCTCGGGTCGGTCGGAAAAACACGAAGGCTGCACCACCAACTCCAGACGAAAATTTGCCCTCGCCAGATTCGTGCGGAGTTCATCCACCATCACAACCGCCGACGGGGACATCGCGAGCAAGGGGCGCGGGGATACCACTACGATGAGCCTTGCCTCTCCGGCCAGATTTTCCAACGAGGGGGGGTGGCATATACGCCGACGCCTCCGTGGAGACGACTCGACCCAGCCCTCCCTTTCGAGTTCCCCGAGGGATGCTCGTAGGGTGGGGCGGCTCACCTGAAGGAGTTCACACAACTCTCGTTCACTGGGAAGGTCCTCTTTCCAGAAACCGTCCCGAAACCTCTGCCGGAGAGTGAAGGTTGTGGCCGCAATGAGGGAAACTCGTTGCGGTAAATCTGGTCTTAGAATGAGAGAACCGTCCATCTGGTAATATAATCTTACCAGTAGCATATTCTTGTCAGGGCCAAGCGGAAAGCGAAGAATACGAAAAGCATGAGTCACCTTCCCCCCTCCGAATCCTCTCTTTCTCACGGCGATCTCTATCAGCTGAAACGTTGGAACACCCCGACGATCTACAACGGCTGGGAGCAAGTCACGAAACGCAACCCCGCGAGGGAGGGCATCAACTTGGAAGAGGCTCGCGATTTTATGCCGCAAATGGGACCGATGGTCGGTTACGCGGTGACACTGGTGATCGAGCCGAGCAATCAGGCGCACCGGACGACGAACCCGAATGCGGGCGAGGAATACCGACGCTACATCGCGAGCATTCCCGGACCGAAGATCGTCGTTGTGCAGGATCTTGACAAGCCCGCCGTGCTAGGCTCGCACTGGGGCGAGGTGAATGCCACGATGCATCGTGCCCTCGGTTGTGTCGGCACGATTACTGACGGGGCGATTCGTGATGTTGATGAGATGACGGATGCGGGATTCAAGGCACTCGCACGAAGACTCTGTGTGGGGCACGCTTTTGTCCATCCGGTTCGCTGGGGTTGTGAAGTCGAGGTCTTCGGAACCCGAGTCTCGCCTGGGGATCTCATCCACGCGGACAAGCACGGATTTCTTGTGGTGAAACCCGACGAGCAAGCCGGTCTGCTCGATGCCGCTACCTTCATGGACGCGAACGAATGCGGCACGGTGATCCCCGCTGCGAGGGAGGTGGCCGACCGGAACATGGAAGAAACACTCGCGGCGATGGAATCGGCGATCGCGGTGTTTTCCAAAAACATGAGTGAAAAATTCAAAGGGAAAGGGGAATGGTAATGAAGACAATCCATCCTGAGCAACTTTTCAGCGACTACGAGCGGGATGGCGTTGTCCTGATTCGCGATTTTCTCTCACCTGATGAAGTGGTGAAGATCCGTGGGGAAATCGAGCGCTACATCCGCGAAGATCTCGACTCGAAGCCCACCGATGCCGCGACCCGCGAAGCCGATGGCGTGACGGTTCGGAATCTCTGGCGACTGGAGCAGCATTGTCCAAGCCTCGTGAGTTTCGCGGAAAAGGAGGAGATTTGTGCCCTCGTGGGACGACTCGTAAAAGGGACGCCAGTCTTGGTCGGGATCGAGACATTCAACAAACCGGCGCGGATCGGATCGGGCGTTCCCTATCACCAAGACAACGCCTACTTCTGCCAATCGCCCCCAGACATGTTGACAGTATGGATCGCCATCGACGCGGTCACAGAGGCAAATGGTCCTGTCTACTTTGTGGAAGGTTCCCATCACCTCGGCGCCCTGCCGACCAAACCCTCCGGCGTGCGCGGCAACAGTATCGGGATGGCCGAACCTTCAGACGTGCCACTGGCGGAACAGTTCTGTGCCTTGCTCCAACCTGGCGACGCCACCATCCACCACTGCAACACGGTCCACCATTCGGCACCGAACACTACAGATCAGTCGCGTCTTGGTTTTCTGTTGGTCTATCGAGGCAGTCACACCGAGACCGATCCGACCCTGAAGGCGACCTACACCGAGGCCGCCATGGTCACTCCTCCCGCATGAGAGTTTGGCTCGTACTTTTTGCGTTTTTCGGTTTCCCTCTCTTCCTGAGCGGGAGCGAACCCATCATTGATGTCTATGTCAGTACCGGGGACAATCATTTTCTCGGATCTTCACTGCCTATTGATTCCCCCGCGAGCATCGAGGCGACGTTCGATCTTTTCCGTGATGTCCAACACGCTCGGCGCATCTACTGGCGCGGACTGGAGGCGTCCTCCTGGATCGAGACGATGCATGTCCGACCGGAAAATCCTCGCTACTACTCTTTCTGGGAATGGCTCAATCAGCTCTACAGCACCGTCAGCCCGGACACTCTCGCGGTAAAAGCAGCCCACGATCGGGGCATGGAAATATGGGGTATGGGCTCCCTCTGGGACTGGGGTTCTCCCGCCGACACCCCGGGTTTCGGGGACTATCCCTTCACCTTTGAATCCAAGCTCAAACTTGAACATCCAGAGTGGGCACCGGTCGACAAACACGGGGTGCGACATCAGGGCGGACCAATCGAACTCGCCTATCCGGAAGCGCGAAAAGCACTCGTCGATCTGACGGTTCAGGAGACACTCAAGGCAGGGTATGATGGGATCGCCCTGCTGACCTATGTGGAAAATTACTCCCTGCGATTCGCGGACGAATTTGGTTTTAGTGATCCTATCGTCAACGACTTTCAGCGTCAGTACAAGATCGATCTTCGCACCGAGCCATTTCGTCGCGGTGCCTCGCGTGAAGATTGGTTGAGACTGCGGGGTTCTTACGTCACTGCGTTTCTTCGGGAACTGCAAATCGAACTAACCAAACACAAAGTCAAACTCGGGATGGTGATCAATTCGGATACCCCCCGGCTGCCGCAGTCGTGGAATGTGCCGGAGTTGATGATCACCGCCGGAAGTCAGCACATGGATGTGGACACCTGGGTGCGCGATGGAATTGTCGACGAGTTGCTCATCTATGGCAACAACAGCGGTCAATCGCAGATGAAGACGCTGGAAGACCTCCAATTCCTCGCGCGAGGGACCGGTACCTCGGTCAGTGTGATCACCTCGGGTCCGTTTCGTGACGGTTGGAAACCGTACCAGGAAAAGGGCATGCCAACCATCCTCGCCGTGAGCGACGACACCCAGCATCTTTCTCGTGGTTTTGTGCCGGAGCAAACGGCGGAATCCTTGCACTCGACCGAACTGCCGCTGCGACTTCGGGCCTTGCAGCAAGTGATCGATGGCGAGTTCTCAGTGGGAATCGGCACCCTGATCCCCTTGGTCGATTCCCCGAGTCTGATCGAGCGACGCCTTGCTTTGCAAGCCCTCGGGAAATCGAAAGATCCTCTCGCCGTGCCGGTGCTGGAAAAGGGCCTGACCGATCCCGAAAACGGTGTTCGCTGTGTCGCTGCGTTGGCCCTTGCTCAGACTCATGGAGCAGCCTCGGCGACCGCCTTGCTCGCCGCAGTGGAGAAACACGGCAACCACATGCTCCGGGAATGTGCCGTCATTGCTATGCGACGGATCCAACCGATCCCCATCGAGGTGCTTTCCACTTCCGCAGTAACCGCACCCGACTCCCGTGTTCGGGAAGTCGCGATGCGTGCGCTCCTGCCC
>JAGPCC010000378.1 GCA_018058245.1 Verrucomicrobiales bacterium | reverse complement strand
TTTCCAGAGGACGGAGAGAATGACGCCAACTAGATTATCAATATTTGTTAGAATTGAGTCTCCGTAAAAACTTGAATATTCTTCTTGCGAAAAATGGCCTGAGATTTCAAGATGAGTGGACAGAGACGAAATCTCTGTTAACTCTTTTCCCTGAACCGGTTTTAATGAAGTTTTCTACAATTGGCACTTTTCTACTGTTGCTGCTCTTATTCTGTCCGGGTGGATTGCGAGGGCAGGATACAGACCTCGGGGGGCTTCCACCATTGCCCGACCTGGATATGGGGGATCCGCAAAGAAAGCTGTCGTGGAGTGAGAAGCGGGAATTGTCGAAAAAGCAGGCTCAAGCCCGAGTCGAGGCAAATATTTACGAGCGCAAACCGGAAGATGTGGGAATGGCGACCCTTGGTCAGAGAGTTTCTGCCTCCGCTACCCGTAATAAGCAGAAGAACGCTCCTTCGCAGGAAATCACTGTCCGCAATAATCTGCCAACAAATGAAGATGGGATCACTCCCAGTGGCGCTCGGTTGAAGCCGTTTGGTCAGGAGGATTTTTGGGGTGAGATGCCACCCCCTACACCGGAGGAGTCCCTCATTGATCTTCCCCCAGCCCCGGATTTGCGGACACCAGATCAAATTACCCGAAAGGAAAGATCTCGTGATCGCCTCGTCGCAAAGTACGAACAGCGGAAAGCGGAAGCAGATGCCATCCGGGAGGAGAAGGAACTGAAGGCCCGTGCCGTGGTCAATCGTCCGTCCGCTGATCCCGCGAATGCTCTGATTCAGGTGGAATCTCGTAAGATGAGTGAGGCCGGGTATGTCGGCAACCAAGCCGCACCCGAAACAGTAAGTTCGGGTAATTTGAAGCCATTCAATGAGGGGTCATCGTTTTATCAAAACGATCAACTTGTTTACAAGGGAAACCGCAACAACGCTCCGGTGGAAGTTTGGTGGAAGCGGGGAACGCAGGAGCAGGGCGGTGGGAATGACGAACAGACCAAGTGGCGGTGGAGAAATCCATTTAACACGGCGAACGACGATGTTCAGCCAGTGTCTTTCAGTGAACCCAAAACCTCTGGGAGTTATGCCGCCGGAAGTCCAAATCTCGATGCAACTCCTCTCACCTCGAATCTCAAAGGAATTCGTGTAGTCCGTTCTACCGGGGCGGTGAAGAAAAGTGGTATGAGTTCTGTTTCGGGAGTCACCACCGAGGGAGTGGAGCTTCCGAAGAAAGTCTACGACGTGTTTTCCTCTCGCATCGGTTCGTCTCTGACTTTGGGTTCGTTGAATCAAATGGTTCGGGACGCTGTCCTGGCCTATCGACGCAGCGACCTTCCAGTGGTGGATGTGCTCGTTCCTGAGCAGGAGATCTCGTCTGGGGTGCTTCAATTGGTTGTGATCGAAGGCCGCCTGGGCGACGTCATCGTCGAAGGTGGGTCCAATGATGCCGAGTCACGAGCCCTCGCTCGTCAGATTCGTGTGGAGCGCGGTGAGGTGATTCGGGAGAGTGATCTCACCGAAGATCTCAATTGGATCAACAAACATCCGACTCGCCAGGTTGATCTCGTGTTCACACCGGGTGACGGTTACGGAGAGACAGACGTGATTCTTCGAACCGAGGCACACAAGGAACTTTCTGCCTATGTCGCAATGGAAAACTCGGGGACATCGGATCTGGGAGAAGCACGTGGCATCTTTGGTGCCAGCTGGACCGGTCCGTTGTTCTTCGGCGAAGAGTCCATCCTGAGCTATCAGTTCACGACGAACTTCGACGAGGATAGTGATCTGATCGGACATAGCGGTGTCTTTGCGAACTACCTTCCATGGAGACACCAGGTCACATTGCTCGGTGCCTACGTCGAGACGGATGCTTTGTTCGCACTCAACAATGGGAATTTTGTGAGCAAGGGTGTGAACAAGCAGGTCAGTGGGCGTTATGGCATCCCTCTCCCGAGCATCGGGCGGCTCTCTCATGAGTTGGAACTGGGGATGGATTTTAAAACCAGCAATAGCGACTTGAGCTTCAACAATTTGCAGGTGTTTGACACCACCTCGGAAATCGTCCAATACAGCCTCGGCTACAATATCGTAATGAGGGATAAGACAGGGATCTGGAGACTTGATTCTGAAGTCGTTTCCAGCCCCGGTGACAATACTCTCAATAATACAGATGCCGTGTTCCAAACCCAGCGCGCCGGGGCCACAGCCAACTATACCTACGGACAGGTCACTCTGGAGAGAGATCAGCAACTGGTTGATGGATGGACCGCCTATGGGCGACTTCAGGGGCAGGGATCAAATGCAAACCTTCTGGCGAGTGAAACCATCGGTGCCGGGGGATATGACAGTGTCCGCGGATGGGAGCAGAGAATCGCGAGAGGGGACAGTGGAGTGGTCGGCTCAGCGGAGCTGAGAACTCCATCCTTTTATCCTTCAACGTTTGCCGGCTTCTCGAATGTGAGAGACGGAGCGTATGGTCTGATCTTCTATGACTTTGCCTCCCTCTCCAGCAAGGATCCGCTGCCAGGTCAGGAGAATATCGAAATGGGCAGTGTCGGTCTTGGCTTCCGTTACCAGCGTGAGGAGTGGTTTACTCTGCGGGTGGACTACGGGTTCCAAGTTACCGAAGAAGGATTTGATGATGGCAATCAGGGCCGCTGGCACGTGGGTGCCCGGGCGACCTTCTGATTGGTTGTCGGAAATTATTTTTGCAAAAGGGGAGGCTCAAGGAACGAGCCTCCTTTTTTTGCGTTCAGACAAGTGGCTCCTCCGATCCACCGATTCTGGTAGTTCGAATTTCGGTTTTGTTACAGCGGATTTCCGTGTTTGACCTCGAACCGATTTTACGGAATGGATATCGAAAGTTGACTACCATGGCGCTGAAAATGAAACTCCCTTGCTTGCCTATCGCGATTCTCACCGCTCTTTGCGGCTCGGTTCTGCCCGCCGCTCATGGTGCAGAGTTTGAGGCAGACATCCTTCCGATTTTCAAATCGAAGTGTGCAAAGTGTCACATGGAGGGAAGTTCGAAAGGGAGCCTCGCGCTGGACGCAGCTGAGATTGGGAATGCAATCGGGGCGAGTAAAGCAATTGTTCCCGGTGACACAGGCAAGAGCGACCTCTTTCAAAAGGTAACCTTGCCGGAAGATGACGAAGATCACATGCCACCCTCGGGGAAAGGAACTCCCCTGAGCGCTGGAGAGATTGCCAAGCTGAAGGAATGGATTGATTCCGGCGCGGCGGCGGGCGGAGAAGTTGCCACTGCAAAAAAAGAAGAGAAAGCCGCCTCGGGCATGGCAAAACGTCCAGAGCCGATCGACGGAAATTGGACGAATCTCGATGGCAAGGTGATCACCGCGACTCTGTTACGAGTCGACGGATCAAACGCCGTTTTGCGAAAAGAGGGAAAAGAATTTTCTTACCCGATCGGGAAACTCTCCGATGCCGACCAGGTGAAAATTCGAGAATTCGAGGAGGCCTCGAAAAAGACGGGTGGCTGATTTTTCCGCTACCGGGATCAGTAAACGGCCCGGCCACCAGTGAGGTCGAAGGTGAAGCCGGTGCAGAATGAGGCTTCTTCCGATACAATCCAGCAACTCAGTGCCGAGATTTCGCCGAGAGTTCCACAGCGTTTCATGGGGATCTTGTCCGTCATGTATTTTACCTGATCCGGGTGGATTCCGTCTACCATCGGAGTCCGTATGACCGCTGGCGCGATTGCATTCACGGTGATGCCAGTCTCGGCGAATTCCTTCCCTACGGATTTCACAAGACCAATCACCCCTGCTTTGGTTGCGGAATAGGGGCTCATCCCTGCGTTGCCTTCTTTTCCGGCAATGGAGGCAAAATTGAGGACACGACCGTACTTTCGCGATTCCATCGCGAGGAGGGCGTATTTTGTCATGAGAAACGTTCCGCGTAGGTTAATCGCAGTTTCAAGATCGAACTCTTCGGTGGTGACTTCGGTGATTTTTCGAGCAGTGGGACCGACGATCGCGGCGCAATTGATCATGATGT
>JAGPCC010000377.1 GCA_018058245.1 Verrucomicrobiales bacterium | reverse complement strand
GCGGAGGTTCCACTTTTTTGGGCTTACCTTTCTCTCGGAAGATCTCTGGATCGGGTTTTTTCTCCTCACCGGCCTCTGATTTTCCCTCTTTTACGTCACGGCACTCTTTGGGCGTATCTGGTGCGGATGGGCCTGTCCCTACACGGTGTTTTTGGAACATGTCTACCGCAGGATTGAGCGACTGATCGATGGAGATGCCCCCCAGCGAAGGAAACTTAGTGAGTCAAAACCCTCCTTCTCAAAAACTGCCCGGGCGATTATCAAACATTCCCTTTACGTAATTGTTTCCATTACGATCGCCCACGTTTTTATCTCCTATTTCATCTCGATCCCCCGCCTCTACGATTACATGCAGGGAAATCCTGCGACCCACTTCAAAGCCTTCGGAGTGATGCTCTTTCTATCCGGTGCGCTCTACTTTTCCTTCAGTTGGTTCCGCGAACAATTCTGTCTCATTCTTTGTCCCTACGGTCGTATCCAGTCGGCCCTGACGGACGAAGACACCATTATTATCGGCTACGATAGTATCCGTGGCGAACCGCGCGGAAAAGTGAGCGATGTCGGGGCCGGTGACTGCATCAACTGCATGCGCTGCGTGCAGGTTTGTCCCACCGGAATTGATATCCGGGACGGGTTGCAGATGGAGTGCATCGGTTGCTCCGCCTGTATCGATGCTTGCGATGAGATCATGGACAAAACGAGCCGACCTCGCGGGCTCGTCCGCTATGATTCGATGCGGGGTCTTTCGGGCCTCAAAACCCGGTTCGTAAGACCGCGCACGGTTTTGTACACGGGCCTGCTCTGTCTCGGTGCGGCGGTAATGTTGATCTTCCTATCCGGCTTGCGCTCCGCCAAGATCGAACTCATCCGGATGCCGGGATCCCCGTACTACGTGGACCAGACCGGAGTCCGGAACCAGTTCCGACTCCAGTTACTCACCAAGAAGAACGAGGACACCACTTTTTCCCTGCGGGCACTCGGACTGCCAGAAGGGGCGGTGGTATCGGGGCTGGAAGAGCCTGTTGTCTTGAAATCGGGAGAGGAAACAAATCGCACGCTCTTGATTACCGTTCCGATCGCCTCGTATTCCAAGGAGTTCAATTTCTCGATCGAGGCCTCTGTCGAACCCGGGGATTTTCAGATCGACGATTCGGCGGAGTTCCTCGGTCCCAGCGCCTACACGCTCTCACCGGAGGCACCGTCCTCCCCTGCACCATGAGACGCTTTTTCCATGACCGTCCTTGGATCTGGGTCATTTTCGCGTTCATTGTACTAATCATAGCCTGGAGTTTGCTGCTTCGGGTGGCGATCGAAAAGAGACCAGAAGCGATTCCTCTGCCGGAGTCAGCGGCAAGCACTCGTCATGAATCCTGAAACACTCACCCTGAGCGCTATTTTTGTAGTGGGACTCGCGACGAGCCTCCATTGCGCCGGAATGTGCGGACTCCTCACCTGTGGGCTCGGCATCGCTGGACAGGGGCCGGCCATGGCGGCTTCGGGGCTCTACCATGCGGCCCGCTTGTTCTCCTATGCCATCGCCGGATCCATCGCCGGGGGAGTGGGTCAGTGGTTACAGTTGCGCATGGATTTTCATTTTTCGATCTGGATACCTCTCCTCCTTTTTCTCTCACTTCTTGCGGTGGCCTTCGGCCTTGATCGCAAGTTGGGAGCCGTTCCCGGGATCGGTCGAGTCGTTCACCGCATTCGATTTCGTACGATGAAGTATCCGCCACTCCTGCGGGCTTCGATCATCGGACTGGCGACCCCACTGCTTCCCTGTGGACCACTCTATGCCATGATTGCTCTTTCCCTCGCAAGCGGTTCTGCGGCAAAAGGGGCTGGGATGATGGTGGCCTTCGGGCTTGGCCCCATCCCTGCAATCTGGGCGGTCCAGTTGGGTGCCATCTGGGTGAACCGACGCCTCGGAACTCGGGGGTTTCTCATCGCGAAGCGGACCCTCGCGGTCGGTGCAGCTCTTTCGCTGCTCTGGCATTTTTCCTTCTTTCAACCGCTCCTCCGGGCAGAGTCAGCGGACTCCTCTACCTGCCGTTGCACTCCTCCCACGGAATGAGTCTCGCTCCCCCAGTCCTGACTAACGCCAAAAAAGAGGGCAAAACCCGCCCTTCGCTGTTCCGTTGTGATCACTGCGGGACCCCTTTTCAGAAGCGGTTCGAAGAGGAACGTTTTTGTTGTGCCGGGTGCCGCACTGTTTTTGAGTTGATTCAGGACGGCGGATTCGGATCGTTCTACGAATTGCTCGGTCGACAGACTCTCGAGCCGATTTCACAGCTTTCTCCCGCAGACGACAAAGACGGGGACCTTGCCGAAGCGGTCGAGGCGGCGGAAGAGACCTCCCGAAATTTGGAAAGCCCTGCCACCCTGACCCTGCGGGTGGGCAATCTTTCGTGTACGGCTTGTGTCTGGTTGATCGATCATCTTTTCCGCAAGTATCCCGGTGCTCTAAAACTGGTCACCGATACCTCTCGTTCGGTGCTGTCTCTCTGGTGGGTTCCGGGGGAGTTCGAAATCCATTCCTTCCTGACAGATCTCCGTCGCTTCGGATATCCGGCAGATCTCTGCACCGACGATGGCAGCGGTCCAGTGAGCGAGAGCCACGCTCTGCTCACCCGTGTCGGCGTGACTGGTGGGCTGGCCATGAACACGATGGCATTTACGCTGCCGTCCTATCTCGGTCTTGATACGGGAACGGATCTTGCCCGCCTCTTCACGCTCATCGCCTTTGCTTCAGCGACCCTTTCTGTGGCAGTGGGAGGATCGTATTTTTTCCAGCGTGCGATCGCCTCCCTGAGGATCGGTGCGTTGCACATGGATGTACCGATTGCCCTCGGGCTTGCGATTGCCTACGTCGGATCGGTCACAGGATGGTTCTTCCAATGGGAAGGACTGCTCTATTTCGATTTTGTAGCGAACTTTGCTTTCTTCATGCTCGCAGGACGCTGGTTGCATCTCCGCGTTCTCGACCGGAATCGTTCTCAGCTTCACGCTCGCGGACGGAATCTTACGACCGTGACTCGACTGAATCCCGGACCGGGAAAATCGACAGTCCCCTATGCGGAGGTGGTCGAATGGGATGCCCTCGAGATCTCGAAAGGAGCGATGGTTCCCACTCGATCCCTCCTCGTGGAAAGTGATGCAGTGTTTCTCCTCGACTGGATCACCGGAGAACCGGAACCAGTCACGTTTCGTTGCGGACAAGAGATCCCGGCAGGAGCCCGGAGTGCTTCGGATCAAACCGTGCAAGTGGTTTCCTGTGAGCGATTTTCCGGATCCTTCCTGGAGAGCCTACTCGAAATGGCACCGCCTTCGGTTGACGCGGCAGAGGAAGTGCGAAGCTCGGGACGGATCGCGGGCATTTACATGGGAATCGTCATTGGGATCGCGCTGATCGGGGCATTGGTCCATGGGTTCGTTCTCCGGAATCCGGTGGGAGCGGTTCAGGTTCTGGTTTCTGTCCTCGTGGTTTCCTGTCCCTGTGCCCTCGGACTGGCTCTGCCTCTTCTCAACGAACGCTTTCTCGCCCGTCTCCGGGAGAAAGGGGTCTACGTACGACGTCACTCACTCTGGGCGAGATTGCTGAAAGTCCGGAGGATCGCCTTTGATAAAACCGGGACTCTCACAGGATCAATCCACCGTCTTCGCGAACCCGGGATCATTGATTCCCTACCAACCGAAGCGAGAGGGGCCCTGCGATTTTTGACGGAACAAAACGAACATCCGCACGCCAAAGCGATTTTCGAAGAGTTGAGTTTGCGAGAGGGGCTACAGGTTCCGTCAGCCGAAGCGACGGTAGACTTCTCCATCGGTCAGGGAGCCGAATGTCATATAGGGGAGGATCTCTGGCGTCTCGGTCGTCGTGATTGGACGTGCCCCGGGCCACTTTCTTCGCAGGCGCAGGAACGGGGTTGCACCCTCTCGAAAAACGGAGTCGCGCTGGCCAGTTTTGAGATTGCTGAAACACTCCGCGACGGAGCAGTCCGTCAGATTCAAACGCTCCGC